>CAZNCT010000063.1:0-7387 GCA_964571615.1 uncultured Anaerolinea sp.
GTACCCGCAAATCGGGGCGGCGGTTTCCCCATTCAGGGGATGATACAAGTCCGCCCACCCCGACACAGACCGCCGTACCCGCAAATCGGGGCGGCGGTTTCCCCATTCAGGGGATGATACAAGTCCGCCCACCCCGACACAGACCGCCGTACCCGCAAATCGGGGCGGCGGTTTCCCCATTCAGGGGATGATACAAGTCCGCCAGAGAAGCCATTGGGTCAGCCGATTTGCCTCCGTCAGCCAGGCCGAAATGGCTTAAAATAGAAACACAACAAATTCTTCTTCGGAGGCATTTCCCCCATGGCCCGCGCCCAATTTGAGATTGTCATTGAAACCGTTCGCTACGCGCCAGATGGAAAAATTGAACTGGTCCGCGCCTTCGAGCGGCGCGGCGCAGCCTTCTCAGACCATGTCCTGATCCCCCGCGCTGCCCTGGTTGAAAAAATTAAGAGCGGTAAAAAGTGCTTCACGGGCAAGCGCAAAGAAAACCTGGGAGGCATGTTCACTCTCGAAAAACAGGTTCAACTCGTCGGCGAACACCTGACCACTGCCGCCAGCGCCGAGCGCGACTACCTGGAAAACGTCCCCATCTTCTAGCCAAGAAACGGATTGGAGGCAGGCGTGAAAATCATTGACAAAACCCCCCTGCTGGGGGCTGATGGAAAAATCAGTCTCCTCGACCGCATTCAGGGAACCTTAAAATATGGGCTTTCCTGGTATCCGCGCCTTCAGGCCCAGGACAAAGTGATACCGGTCTTTGAAAACCACCTGGGGCGCAATTTCATCCTGATGCGCAACGTCACCCTGGGAGGCACCGAAATTGAACTGCCACTCATTCTGATTGGCCCCCCGGGTGTCTTGCTGGTCAATGTCATCTCAGAAAAAGGCGTCTTTCGGGCCAGAGAAGACGAATGGGGCAGCATCTCAGGCGACCAGTTTGTCCCCGCCAGGGTCAACCATGTCGCACGCACCGCCCGCATGGGCCAGGTCTTGCAAGTTTTCCTCGACCGGGTTGGGCTGAAAGGGATGCTAAAAATCGAATCGGTGCTTCTCTCGGCAGAACCCGGCACACACATCGAATCGGTGCGGCCAATCGTGCGCGTGGTCATGAGCGACGCCCTCGAACGTTTTGCCATCTCGTTGTCACAAACGCGCGCCGCTCTCAGCCCCGAAATGTGCGCCGCCATTGCCCAGGTCATTTTGAGCGGCAAACCACTGGGTCAGGGCGTTGAATCCGGGGCCCCAACCGAAGAATCTCAGCCCGCAGAAGATTTTGGTTTCGCCCAAAGCACCCAGGATGTCTCGCAAGGAGATGGTACCCTGGGCGAATTCACCTTTCAGGATGAAGAATCCGCTGAACAACCGGCAGAACCTGAACCCGCCGCCAAACCCAAACCAGCCCGCAAAGGCAAAAAACGCATCCTGGGTATGACCCCTGTCCAACTGGCCATCCTGGCAGGCATCCTGCTGGCCTGGCTATGTGTTGTGATTGTTTTTGTCGCCTACTTCAACGCCCAATTGAATGCCTAACCCCTTCCTGAGCATCATCATCCCCGCCCACAACGAAGAGAACCGCCTGCCCGAAACCCTGGCGCAGGTGGTTCAATTTCTTGGCAGTCAACCCTACCAGGCCGAAGTCCTGGTCGTCGAAAATGCCAGCCGCGACAAAACCCTGCAAATTGCGCAGGATTTCGCCGCCCAACACCCTTTCATTCAGGCCATTCACCTCGACCAGCCAGGCAAAGGCCGGGCAGTGCAGGCCGGTATGCTGAGTGCGCGCGGCGACTACCGCTTCTTTGCTGACGCCGACCTTTCCATGCCCATCGGCGAAGTGAACCGCTTTATGCCACCCGCCGTCAATGTACCAATTGCAATTGCCTCGCGCGAGGCCCCGGGAGCCATTCGATACAACGAGCCGGTCTATCGCCACGTGACCGGGCGGGTTTTCAACACGCTCATTCGCAGCCTGGTACTGCCCGCGCTCAACGACACCCAGTGCGGCTTCAAAATGTTTCGCGCCGACGTGGCCGAAGAACTGTTTCAGCGCCAAACCCTGATGGGCTGGTCTTTCGATGTGGAAATCTTATACATTGCCAGCCTGCGCGGCCTGCCTATCCTTGAAATCCCTATCCCGTGGTACTTCAACCCCGAAAGCAAGGTCAATGTCTTGCGCGATTCGTGGCGCATGTTCCGCGACCTGCTGGTCATCCGCCGCAATGGCCGGCAAGGGAAATATGCCTGACACCCCCGGACTGCAGCTCGAACAAGCCCTATGGGCGCAAGGGTACAAATTTGTTGGGGGAATGGACGAAGCGGGGCGCGGCGCCTGGGCCGGGCCCGTCATGGCGGCGCTGGTCATCCTGCCAACCGACCCGCGTATCAGACTCACCCTGGCCGGTGTGCGCGATTCGAAGACCATGAGCGCCCTTCAACGTTCACACGCCGCCCAGGCAATTAAGGCTGTTGCCCTGGCCTGGTCGGTGGGCGCGGCCTCTGCCGCCGAAATTGACGAATTGGGCATTCTGCCCGCCACCCGGCTGGCTTTCAGCCGCGCCATTCAGCAGGCAGGCCTGTACCCCGACTACCTGCTGATGGATTACATCCACTGGCCGGGGCTGAGCCACCCACACCAGATGATGCCACGCGGCGAGAGCCAATCGCTCAGCATTGCGGCGGCCTCGGTGCTGGCCAAAACCACCCGCGACCAGCAGATGATAACGCTCGATGGACAGTTCCCAGGCTACGGGTTGGCGCGTCATAAAGGCTACGGAACGCGCATCCACGCCGAGGCGTTGGAGCGGCTGGGGGCCAGCGACATTCACCGGCGTTCTTTTTCCATCCCCCAAAAAATAAAAGAGACAGGTCTGCCAGGGCAAGGCTAACCCCAGCAGACCCGCTCTTGGGTCAGTGTTAGATTGGACTATTTTACCTGTTCGTGGCGGCGCAGGAAGAACTTGGTGATTTCTTCAGCAATCGCCGGGATGACGGCCAGGCTCAGAACCACCAGCCACTCGGCAGCGGTGGGATTGTGCGTATTGAAAATGGGCTGCAAGGGCGGCACCACACAGACCAAAATGAGCAGGGCCATCGAAGCGCCAACGGCATATTGCATCCACTTGTTTGAGAAAACGCCAATCTTGAAGAGTGACGCGCGCTCAGAGCGCACCGTGTAAGCGCGGAAAAGCTCAGCCATGGCCAGTGTCAAGAAGGCCATTGTATCGGCTGTTTGAAAGTCGTAGCGCGTCCAATCAAAACCGTCAAACAAATGCGCCAGGGGGCTGATGCCCAGTTCCCAATAAATGCCAATCGAGAAGGCGGTCAAAACGGCAGTGGTCTGGGTAATGGTTTGAATCAAGATGCCAATCTGCATCGGCTTGTTGATGATTGGCTCATCTTTGGGGCGCGGCTGCTGCTCCATGATGTCTGGGTCGCCTTTTTCCATCGCCAGGGCCAGGGCGGGGGCGCCGTCGGTGACCAGGTTGAGCCACAGGAGTTGGATGGCCGTCAGCGGGGCAGGCAGGCCCACCAGGGTGGCAAGGAAGATAATCATAATCTCGGCCACATTGCTGGAGAGCAGGAAGAACACAAACTTGCGAATATTCGAGTAGATGATGCGCCCTTGCTCAACCGCCGAGACAATGCTGGCGTAATTGTCATCGGTCAGCACCATATCTGCCGCGCCTTTGGCGACATCGGTGCCGGTGATGCCCATGGCAATACCAATATCGGCGCGTTTGATGGCTGGCGCGTCGTTGACGCCATCGCCGGTCATGGCCACAATTTGCTGATTGGCTTGCAGGGCATCCACAATACGCATCTTGTGTTCGGGAGAAACACGCGCAAAGACATCGGTTTCGAGGACGGTTTTCTTGAGTTGGGCGTCATCCAATTCGTCCAATTCGGCGCCAGACATCACTCTGTGACCGGGCCGCAGCAGGCCAATGGCCTCAGCAATGGCGCGAGCCGTGTTGGGGAAATCACCTGTAATCATCACGGTGCGCATTCCGGCCCGCAGGGCTTTCATCAGCGCTGGTTTGACCTCGGTGCGCGGCGGGTCAATCATGCCAATCAGGCCGACAAAGACCAGTTCTTTTTCAACCATTTCGGGGGTCAATTCAGTATCCGGCACATCGGGGTCGAGGCGGTAGGCCACTCCGAGCACGCGCAGGGCGTCGCGGGTCATGGCATCGTTGGCGGCCAGGATTTTCTGGCGCACTTCTTCGGTCAGATGCGCTGTTTTGTCATCCAGGGTCTGGTACTGGGTGCAGAGTTTCAGAACAACATCGGGCGCGCCTTTCACGGCCACCACGTCCCAATCTTTGACGGAGTTATTGTAAAAGGGCGAAGCGTCTTCGGGGCGCGGGTCAACAATGCTGTGGACGGTAATCATGCGCTTGCGTTCAGAATCAAAGGGGATTTCGTTCTCACGCGGGTAAGCGCGGATTGCTTCGCGGTGCACAGCCCCGGCTTTTTCGGCGGCTACAATCAGAGCGGCTTCGGTTGGGTCGCCAATGATGCGCGCTTTCTGGTCCCCGGCCTCGACCTCGGCGTCGTTATTGAGCGTTCCGAGCCAGAGCGCGGTCAGGACAGCCGGATATTTGCGTAAATCAACCGGCTGGCCGTCCACCTGAAATTCGCCGCGCGGGGCGTAGCCGGTGCCGGTCACGCCAATAAACTGTCCATCGGCCCAGATGCGGGTAACGGTCATTTCGTTCTGGGTCAGGGTGCCGGTTTTGTCTGAGCAAATGGTGGTTGCCGAGCCAAGCGTCTCCACCGAAGAGAGTTTTCGGATGAGGGCGTGGCGTTTAATCATTTCCTGCATTCCGAGCGCCAGCGAAATGGTGACGACGGCAGGCAGGCCTTCGGGAACAGCAGCAATTGCCAGGCTGACGGCAATCATAAAGACTTCGGTGATGTCTTTGGCAAACTCGCCAAAATATTCAAGCGGGGCGCTAAAGAGCATGCCAATTTCGGTGCGGTTGACCAGGGCCACCAAAAAGACGACCGCCACCAGAATCAGCGCGCCAATGCTCAGGGTTTTTCCCAGTTCATCGAGTCGTTTTTGAAGCGGGGTTTCTTCGGCATCTACATTTTGGAGCATTTCGGCAATCAGGCCAAGTTGGGTCTTCATGCCGGTGGCCGTCACCACCCCTTTGCCGCGTCC
Organism: uncultured Anaerolinea sp.; assembly: GCA_964571615.1. GTDB lineage: Bacteria > Chloroflexota > Anaerolineae > Anaerolineales > Villigracilaceae > UBA8950. The sequence goes on from CAZNCT010000063.1 coordinate 5,165, forward strand.
ATAGGCAACAGTGGTACCCATAAAAGCCGTATTTTTGCGGTCACCCAGCGGGGCTTCAGAGTCTAACTGCATGGCTGCGTTTTTCTGCACCGGCAGCGATTCGCCAGTGAGAGAGGCTTCTTCAATGCGTAGATTGACGGCCTCGAGCAGACGTACATCGGCAGGGACAAAGTTACCCGCTTCGAGAAAGACAATATCTCCGGGAACCAGTTCGCGGGCCGGAAGAGTCAGGCGCACCCCATCTCGCAAGAGATGGGCTTCGGGGGCAGCCAGTTTTCGCAGGGCTGCCAGGGCTTCTTCGGCGCGTCGTTCCTGAATAATGCCCAGGGTGGCATTCAGCACGACAATCGCAATAATGGCCCCGGCATCAATAAATTCAGCCATCGAGCCAGTCTTGACGTATTCGCCCCAGCCAATAATCGCTGAGACAATCGCCGCAATAATCAGCAGCATAACCACAAAGTCGCTGATTTGCTCCCAGAGCAAAGATAGGAAGCCGGGACGAGGCGCTTCGGTCAATTGGTTCAGGCCATATTGGGCCTGACGTTTTTTAACCTCTTCACTGGTCAGGCCGTTTTCAGCCACACCCAACCGTTGAAGCACTTCTTGCGGCGACAAAGTGTGCCAGAAAGCATGGTCGCTTTCCTGGACAGGTGGAACATTCGGCATAAAAACTCTCCTATTGGGGCAAGTCTAAACCCCTCCCGAAGGTCGGGAGGGGCCTGTACACAACACAATCGATTGAATTACTCTGGCGCGATGCGCGTACCGGGCAAAATGGTGGTGTCTTTTGGAATGACCACAATCCCATCCTGCACCACCCAGGTTCCGGCGTCTATTTCGGTGCCGCGTGGGAAAGGCTTGATGACCACACCCTCGCCGATGCGCACGTTTTTATCCAAAATGGCACCCTCGATGTGGCAATTCGGGCCAACACCCATCGGAACATCATTTTTGCGGTGCGACATGACATCGTAATCATCGGCGCCCATCATGATGGTGTCTTTGATGGTGGTACCCGGGCCAATCTGACTGCGCAGACCAATGACCGAATGGGTAATTTTGGCCTTCTGAATACGGCAACCTTCTGACAGCAAGACATCTTTCAGGCTGCTATCCATGACCTGAGAGCCGGGTAAAATGCGCGGGTTGGTGTAAATAGGCCGGTAGGGGTCGAAGAAATTGAAAGGCGAATTGGGGGTTGCCAGTTCGAGGTTGGTCTCATAGAACGAGCGAATTGTCCCAATGTCTTGCCAGTAGCCTTCAAAATCGTAGCCAAAAACGGCCTGCTTGCCAATGGCGTTCGGGATGACATCCTTGCCAAAATCATCGTGGTCGGGGAAGTTGGTCAGCAGGTCTACCAGGGCATCGGTCTTGAACATGTAGATACCCATCGAGGCCAGGAAGGGCCGCTCTTCGTCATCGCGGCTGACAAACTGGGCCTGAATTTTGGGGTCTTTGGGCTTCTCAACAAAAGCCACAATGCGCTCGTCATCCCCGCGTTTGAGAATGCCCAGGCGCGAAGCCTCCTGGCGCGAAGCGGGCTGTACCGCAACCGTGATATCGGCATCTTTTTCCCAGTGGAACTGAGCCATTTTGGAATAATCCATGCGGTAGAGATGGTCACCTGCCAAAATGAGCACATATTTGGCGCCTGAAGCCTGAATTTCGCGAATCTGCTTGCGGACGGCATCGGCGGTGCCCTGATACCAGTCGTCGCTGGTCAGGGTCTGTTCAGCGGCCAAAATTTGCACCCAGCCCGAGTGGTAGTGGTCAAACTGGTAAGTGTTGGTGATGTGGCGATGCAGCGAAACCGAGTGAAATTGGGTCAGTACCGCAATGCGATAGATATGAGAGTTGATACAGTTACTAATTGGAATATCAATCAGGCGATATTTGCCCGCAATCGGGACAGCCGGTTTGGAGCGGAGTTTGGTCAGCGGGTACAGGCGCGCCCCGCGGCCACCTCCCAGGATAATGGACAGGATTTCATCTAACGCTGGCATGGAACCTCCTGATAGACTGATAAGAAATGGCGTGACAGTATGATAATACTCTAAAATCACTTAATCCAGTGACGTTTTACACCTGAATTGCTGTCAAACGTTGATTTTTTGGCTCATTCGTCAATTGAGAACAGCGTTCCCGCACTGGCGCCCTGCACTTCGGGGAAGAAGGTCATCCAGGCCCGGGCCGGTAAGGCGCGATACTCACCCGGCAGAC
>CAZNCT010000063.1:7397-17467 GCA_964571615.1 uncultured Anaerolinea sp.
GAATGAGCGTATAAGTCAGCACATAGGTGCCAGCCGGCAGGTAATCGGCAGTCCACAAGACATGGTCGCGGCCAATCCGCGGACTATCAAAGTACCACCAGCCCCAGCCGCTGGCATAGGGGTCGTTGGGAGAGAAATACTCGACCCTGGTCGTCTCCTGGCCCTGTTCGCTGGTTTTCAAGACCGGGTTGACAATTTCAGCGCCAGCCGGGGCAAAATCTTGCACATTCAGGTAGTACATATCCTGCGGCAGGCTGACCGTCACCCGCACGGTGATTTTTTCAACCGTTTCGGGTTTCAGTTTCCAGGAGGTCACCGGCTTGCAAGGCTCACTGCTGCAATCAAAGTATGCCCGGCTGACCGCAATCCCCCGGTTGAGAGCAGGCGCGCTCTCGGCAGGTCGGAAAACGTTCAAAATGGCGCGGTAATACAACTTACCGTTGCCATCCTGGCGGGTGATTTTCAGTTCGTTTGGAGATTGAGCATACAGCCCGGTCAGGGGGGTGACGCTGGTGACGGTGACCAGGCCGCTTGACCCGGAGGCCTGTCCACGGGCAACCTCGAGCCCGTTCAGGCTGGCGGCAAAAGAGAAGTTGGCCGAAAACTCACCCGTGCCGAGCAGCACACTCGAAAGCGCCCTGAGTACCCAGGCTGTTTGCATAGAGCCGCCCCAATCGCGGCGGGCTGAACGGCTGGCCGCCAGGTAGCGGATGGCGTCGGTCATCAACGGCGAAGCCGGGTCGGTCTGCCCCAAAAGATACACCACCAGCGAAGTGGTATAAACCGGCGAACCCGGCAAACGCCAGGCCGCTTTGCCATGCTCCCAAAATGCGCCGCTGGCGATGCGGTTGGCCGTCGCCGCCAGGTTAGACTGCAAAGAACCCGCCAGACCGGGGTCGTTGATGCCGAGATAGGCCAGCCCCAGGCAGGCCTGCCCCAGCGGGCTGAGGCGTTCACGAACTTCGTACAACCTGTCGAGGGGATGATCCGTCCCGCGCCCGAGGGCCGGGCTGGCGCTTTTCAACGTGCCCAAGGCCTGACCGGTAGGCGTGCCATAGTAAGCCAGCATCAAGAAAGCCTGCTCGTCGAGGTCCAACCCGGGGGTGTCATAATCAAAAACCATCTGGCTGGCGAGGTATTCTTTGGCGCGCTGAATCGAATATTCCAGGCCCGAAGGGTTGTTTTGCTCTACCAGCCCAAGCGCATACGTGACATGAGCGCTCAAGATGGGGTCGCTGGCGGCATCACCCCAGCCGCGGCGATACCAGTTCCAGCCGCCATCGCTGTTTTGCTGGGTTGAGAGTTTGTTGGCCCAATCGCGAATGGCGCGCTCACGCCGGGCCAGGTCATCAGAAACCAGGCCGGCTTCGCGCAAAGCCGGGACAATTGCCAGGTTGGCAATCAGGTAGGAGGCAATCGTTTCATTGCTCGAAAATTCGTCTGGCTCGGGCAGGCTTTTTGCGGCATCGAGCAGATAAGCGCCCAGGGCCGGCGAGAGTTCAACAGTCAGGTCACCACCCAGGGGGGTGAAACTACGCGGCAGGCTGACGATTTCGGTCTGCGTTGCGGCCAGGGGCAAGACGCCCGCAGTCACAAAGGCCTGCGGCGCGGCATAACGCAAAATCGGAATGGCGCCATCGGCGGGCCGGGTGGCATCGGTCAAATCCCCAGCCTTGACCGAGAAGACCAGATCGGCCTGGTCGGCTTCACCGGCGCGCAACCACCACGAGACCAGCGCACGCCCGTTGGCTGGCACGCGCACTTTTTGGGTTGCGGACTGCGGGTCTTCGAGCACGGCTCCGCCTGCCTTGAGATTGACCTCGGCTTCAAGGTCGCTGGAGGTGTTATTGTTGACATAAGTCGAAATGCGCGTCCGGTCGCCGCTCACCAGGTAGCGCGGCGTAATCGGGCGCAACAGCAAGTCTTTGCTGGTCACCAGGTTGAGATGCGCCTGCCCAACCCGGGTCTGACGGTCGAGGCCGCGCGCATCCACCCGCCAGGTAGTCAGGCTGTCGGGCAGGGTCAGGCTCATTTGGGCGCGCCCCTCCGCATCGGTGGTGAAAACTTTCCACAAAGCGGTATCGGGGAATTTTTCGCGGATGGTGACAGACATCTCACCGCCGCCACCGCCCCGCCCACCTGCCGAGGGCATCAGCCGCAAGGCATAGATGGCATTTGAAAGGCCCGTGCGCACCTGCAAAGGCTGAATGTCATAAAAAGCGGGCACAATCTCGGGCGCGTTGGGGTCAGCCAGGGCCAGAGCGGCCAGGTCTACCACCGCCAGAGAGAACTCCCCGCGCACCGGTTTGCCTTGCGAATCGGTCACGCGCAGGGCCAATTGAACCTGCTCACCCGGCCCGGCTTTTTCGGGACTGGCTTTCAGCTCCACATTGAGGACAAAACTGGAGGGTTCCACTTCCAGGTTCAGGTATCCCTGGCGGAATTGCACCGAGGGGCCCATCAGAGTAACGGCCACAAAAACGTTGGGGGCCTCGTTATCGCTGAGTGGAAGAGCCACACTGCCGCCCCCGGCGGGAACATCCACCAACTGCGCCGAAAGCAGGCTGCCACGTTCGGTGGTTACCAGCGCGCGGGCCGTCTGCTCAAAAGGATTGGGAATGAAAACGCTGGCGGTCTGCCCGGGCTGGTATTTTTCACTATCTGCCGTCAGACGAATCTGGTCATAGGGGCTGGAAGGCCAGACAGGCTGTCCCTGGCCGCCAACCCAAATCAGGGCTTCGCTGACGTTGCCATCCAGAGCCACACGCAGCAGATAGGTACCAGGGTCCGGCGGGGTCAGGCGGGCCTCGGCCAGGCCGTCGGCACCGGTCGTTACCTGTGCGCTATCCACAATCTCCATGACCTTGCGCTCATAGCGCGGGCTGAAGGAACCCTCATCGCCAGGGCGCACAACCCAGGTCACTTTTTGCAGTTCCATTTGCAAAGTCTTCCCCGCCAGCGGACGGGCGGAGGTATCGACCGAGGTCAGGGTAAAAGCCAGCGGTTCTTTGGCGCGCCCAACCCATTGGGCCGGGCGAATGCCCGGATAAGCCGCCGCCGGATGCAAAACAGCCGATTCGCGGGCGCTGAGCGGAAAACCGCCACTCTCAATGGCCGTCACTTGCAGGGTAAAGCGCGAAGTGCCATCGACTTCCAGCACGCCCAGGTCAAGATTGGCAGACCCATCGGTCCCGGTGCGGGCTGTGCCGCTGGCAATCTCGACCCCATACGAACTGCGCCACTCTCCCAGCCAAAGGGCGGCATAGGCGCCGCTCTGGAAGCCGGGGATGGAGAAATATTCACGCTCGCGGTACAGTTTCCAGGTGAAGGGCAGGTCGCCTGCCGGGGCGCCAAAGAAATATTCGGCCCGCACCGTGGCCTGCAAAGGCTGGCCTTGCAGTCCATTCTGCGGGGTCAGCGCAACCGAAAGATTGATTTCTGGCTTGCGGTAATCGGCCACCTGGAAGAAAACCCGATAAACCATCTCTCGCCCATCGGGGGTCGCGTTGCCGCGCACTTCAATGCTCCACTGCCCCGGCGCGGCCCCCTCGGGTAAGCGGAACTGACCATCAAAACCACCAAACTCTGAGATAGATAGATTGAGGCTTTCGACCGGGCGGTTGCTCAGGTCTTGCAAACTGGCCGACCAGGGGTTAAGCACAGGCAAATCGCTATAGCGGCCATCGAAGACCTGGCGGGCTATACCGCGAAAAGAAACCAGGTCACCGGGGCGGTAAATCGGGCGGTCGGTATAAAGATAGACTTTGCTATCATCCTGGCTGTAAAAACGCGAGGGCAAGTCAAATTCCCAGGGCGCAATCCCAATGTTGAAACTGGTGGACGCCATGCCAAACTGCTCATCGCCCGGTGCACCAACCAGCGCAAGAAACACCTCGTCATTCTTAAGCGGATACTCCAACTTCGCGCGCCACAACCCGTTTGCATCGGTCTGCCCGCTGGCGCGTAATCCGCCCGTCTGGTCATACAGGCCAACTTCTTTAAAAGCCACTGGCTTACCGGTTTGAGCCTCGAGCACCCACACCAGCAGGCTATCTTCGGCCACTTTCAAAACCACGTTAACCCGGCTGGCAAGGACAAAAAAGGGCGGATGCCTGTACTCCTGCCGCAATTCGGTAGAGCCCAAACGCGCCAGGTACAGCCCAGGGCTGAGCGCGCCCTCGGGCGAAAATGACAGGTTATAAGCCTTTGTGCCCGTGCCGGTGTTGGTGTTAACGCGCCAGGCGCGGCGATCAGCAGGCTCAAAATTTACAAAGGCCTGGTAATCTTTCTGTAAACGAAAGAAATCTGCCAGCGACAACGTCCCCAGGCTGACATCGAGTTGTGAAAGGTTGGTCACCTGCACGGCCATCCGCGGGTCATCGGGCAGAACCATCAGGGTTGAGACAAAAGGCAGAGTCAAACCTGGCTCCGGCGGGCTGCTGCGCAGGGTAGTTGCAAAAGAATTCCCCAGGCGCGCGCCCCACTGGTCTTGCAAATCACCCGAAACCGTCACCGTGTAAAGCGTATCGGCATCAAAACTGCCATACAAGCCCAGGGTCGTATCACTGGGCGAAATCCACAAATTGCTCACCGGCGGGCTAACCTTCACCAGGTCGAGCAGTTCATCGCCAAAATACTGCCTGACCGGCGCAGTCAGATAAATCGTCATCCGGTCGTTATAGCCTTTGACACCGCCGTTAAACGGCTCGGTATATGCAACGCCAAACTCGGGATAAGTGACGTAATTGCGCTGGATGCCTGACTGCAAAGCCTGCCCGTTCAGTGAGCGGGACGCAGACGACAGGCGCAAGACATAGACCGAAGCGCGGAACAAACGCCCCGAGGGCTTGAATACCGCTTCGGTGGCATTTTCATTCCACGACAGGCTGCCAGGCACCGGCCCGCCCGGGCCTTCAAAGCGCAAATCGGCTTCCACACTGGCCTTGTCCATCGGCTGGTTGAACGTCAGGGTGACAGAGGGCTCCAGTCCCAACGGAAGACTATCTGCGGGACTGACATCCACCACCCGCGGAAACGAAGTACGAAAAGACCAGGCCAGGCCCTCTTCCAGTGACAGACCGGCCACACTCTTTAAGCCCGTATTCAGACGCACCGTATAAGCAGCACCGCCCTGCAAGGCCGGGTCGGGATAAAAAATATAAGTGCTGGTATTCAGCCATTCACCGCGCCCAGGCGTAGCCGGTTCGAGCGTAAAAGCGGCGGGCAAATCAGCGGATTCGGCACCCAGGGCCACCATCGGCTGGTTGAAAGCCACCACCACCGCAGAATCGGTGCGGATGTCGTCAGCATCAGCGGCGGGCAAAGTCTGGGTCACCGCCAGGGCTGGGGCGGTGGTAAACGTCAGGGATTGGCTGTCAGGCAGAGTCAGCCCATTGGCCGCCGCAACCCCAGCCTCCAGTGTAAAAGTGACCGTAGAATCGGCTGCCAGTGGCTGAAGCGGCGTAAAGGTCAGGGTCGCATCGTCAATCCAGGTATAAATGCCGGGTGCGCCATCCAACTTAAGAGCCGATTCCACTGAAGCCCGCTGCATGGGCTGGTTAAACAAAAAAGCAACGCCCTGCTGAACCCCAATCTGGCTGCCTGCGGGCGGGTCGGTCTCCACAATCGCCGGGGGTAAGGCCATCGGCGTTGGCGACGGCGCGGCTGTGGCCGTAGGAGCCGTCTCTGGGCGGGTGACTTCAGGCATACTAAAGTTACAGGCCAGCGAAACGCACAATAATAAAATTGGCAAAGCGCTCAAAAAGCGAAATTTAGGCTGCATAAAACCTTGCTCCTGTTTCTGGTTTTTCATGTTCATTGCTGCATCGCTTAACCCAAAACATTTGATGCCTTGAGTTCAGGTTTCAGTTTGTCAAACCCTTTGCATACACAGATTAGACGGAATCTCAGCGCAAATCCGTGCAATTCGTGCCAGGATTTTGATTTTTCAGCGCGCGCTGAGTCAATTTTTCTAAGGTCTGGGTGTCGCTGAAGGCCAGCGGGTATCGGTCGGGCGCGGCGTATTGCTCGGGAAGCGGGTAGGCGAAGGCGTGCGGGTCGGCGAAGCAGTGCGGGTAGGAGACGGCCCGGGCGTTACAGAAGCCGTTCGCGTGGGCGAAGGGGTACGGGTGGGTGTCAGACTGCGCGTGGGCGTCGGCGTGCGCGAGGGCGTCAGACTAGGCGTCAGGCTGGGGGTGCGCGAGGCGGTCGGAGTGCGGGTCACAGTCGGCGTGCGCGAGGGCGTCAGGGTAGGCGTCAGGCTGGGAGTCAGCGAGGGCGTCGGAGTGCGGGTCACGGTCGGCGTGCGCGAAGCAGTTGGCGTCCGGCTGGGGGTTGGGGTTCGGCTGGGGGTTGGCGTCAGGCTGGGCCAGCGCGTGGCCGATGGACTGGGGGTCTGGCTGGGCTGAGGCGTGTTGCTCGGCCAACGGGTGTCGGTAGGGCGCACAGTGCGCGAAGGCGTCACCGTACGGGTCATGGTCGGCGTGCGCGAAGCAGTGGGCGTGCGGCTAGGCGTCGGCGTATTGGAGGGCGTACGGGTCGGGCTGGGCGTCGGGGTATTCGAGGGTGTGGGGGTAATGCTCGGCGTCGGCGTATTGCTTGGCGTGGGGGTATTGCTTGGGGTCAGGCTCGGGCCAGGGGTCAGACTGGGCGTGGGCGTGCCGACATCCATCGGCACAAAACGCACTGCATCAGCGCCGAGTTCGCGGCTGGCATGAGTGCCTGGCTCGTCCTGAGTACGGTTGCCCAGCGAGACAAATTCCAGGCTTTGAGCGTCAAACGGATATTTGCCCAAATACACCCAGCCATCAGAGTCCGAAGAAGTTGGAAAGACCGCCTGGTTGACCACCACCGAGCGAGTACGCCCACTGTAAGCAATGGTGTAAATGGCGCCCTGGCTGGTAGCGTGCACCGCCGGAATACGCACATAAACGCTATACGTGCCCGGCAAGCTGCCAGGCGGCAACTTCCAGCGCGCCAGGCAGGTATCGGCCCCGCTGACCGGCTGAACCGACAACATGCGCCCGCCCTGGCTCTGAGCGGCGTTGGTTGTATAAACCGTCCAACAATTTTCGGGTATCTGGTCAAAACGGCTGCTGGTCTCATCCACCAGAATACCCACCTGCGGGGGGGCAGGCGCAGTCTGCGGGGCACCAGAAGGATAAACATTTGGAGAGTAAGAAGTGCTGATATCAGGCAAAAGCACCCAAAGCGATTCGCGCTGGTTCGAGGCCCAGGGGCTTGAGCCGCTGCCCGCCCAGCCATACGGGTCAATCGGCCGGCCCTGCGGGTTGGTCACGCGAAAATGCAAATGCGGCCCCGAAGAATTGCCGGTTGAGCCGCTAATGCCTATCATCTCTCCCTGAGCAATCACATCACACCAGGGCGGCGAACAACTCTGCACCGCAATTGAGGCCATGTGCCCATACCAGGTATGATAGCCATTGGCATGCCGCAAGCGGACGTAAATGCCCAGGCTGGCGCGATGGTCTTGTGGGTTGGCCCAACCAGCATAAACCACCTGGTCACTTTCGGCGGCAGCCAGCAAGGGGCGGTAACTCAGGCCATAATCGATGCCATCATGCCCGTTGTAATAGACATAAGACCCCAGGCGGTAACTCCAGTAGCCCCCATAACCCGCGTCACAAATTCCATTCGGCGGACGCGCCCCCGGCGGCTGCGGGTTGGGGCAATTTTTATTCAGCACTTCCCCGGTGTATAAGACAATCTGGTTATCGGTTTGGGTATAGTTGGGACTGCTATGGTCAAAAATTGCTTCTTCAGAAGAACGCCCCCAATAAGGCGGATAAAGAAACGCAGCCATCTGTTCGGCAGGGCGCGCCAGGCCACGCTCCAGCGGGCTGACCGAGAGCAGTAAAAAGGCCAGAACAAACGGAAGAGTGCGCTTAAGCATCACGGGGTAGGCGTTATCGTCGGTTGGGCAACAAAAGAGCGCAGACTGAGCAAAATCTCTTCGGCAGCCAGGGCGCAAGCCTCGAGCTGTTCACCAAACTCCAATCGGAAGGCGGTCTTGATGCGTTTATCGCTGATAAAGAAAGTAATGAATTCTACCTTTTCTTCGCTGGTCACAGTGCTGACTTCAATAAACAGGTCGCCTATCTGACGGAAATCGGTTTCGACCTTCCAGGTCATTGGCAATCCACGCCCGGTAAACGAAGAAAGGATGCAGGATGGAATTTCGCGGTGCGCCAGGACAATGTTTTCAAAATTATCTTCGGTCTGGGCCCAAATTTCGGGGTCATAGACAATGCTGAACAGACGCCCCGGCTCCGAATCGCCAGGGTAAGTAGGCAGGCCCGTCCAGGTCACACGCGCAGGAACACGCGCCGGAAGGGTGGGGAGTTCCAGCGTTGGCAGGGGCGTTTCGGTTGGGGTGGGCGGTTCAGGGGTACGGCTGGGCAAAGGCGTTGGGGTGGCCGTCTCAGAGGGCTCTGGCGAGGGCGTCAGCGTCTCGGCGGGCAGCTGAAGCGTGGCTGTACTGAGGGCCTGCGGCTCGAGGGTGATGGTGACAACCTGGGGCATCTGCCCGGCGGCCACATCACAAGCCGAGAGCGCCCAGGACATGGACACAGCCAGGCTCAGGGCTGCCACAAGCCAACCCAGGCGGCCCCACGCAGGGCGGGCCACGCTTGAAGCAAGCCAGAAGATGGTTCGTAAGACCATATTTCCATTGTATCACCGCCGCCAAGAGGAAAAAAGACCAGTGACGAATCGGGCGACCAGGCTACCGGATTGACGGGCGCGCGCTCAATCAGAGTGACCTGTCCGCTGGCCAGCTCATAAATTGCCAGACGGCCCCCCGCCTCTAGAAAAGCAATCTGGCGGCCATCCGGTGACCAGGCGGGCGAAAATCCCCGGCCAGCATCGGCAGAGGCAAGACGGCGCGCATTTTCGCCCCCGGCCCCAGCCAGCCATAACTCACCAGCCGGAAAAGGTTCGGTCGAATCGGGCATCAGGATGTAAGCAATTTGACTGCCATCGGGTGAGAAGCGCGCAAAAGCCATGATTCCGCCTGGGGCGCGCAAGGCAGGCGCAGGGGAGTCTGCCCGCCAGAGTTCACTGCCAAAGCCAATTCCCCGGCTCAAGACATACAGCAACCGCCCGGGGCGGGCATCCATGTGGTAAATCGTCTCGGGCAGGCTGGTTTCGTAAAAACGCCCATTGCGGGCGTCTGCCAGCGCAATGCGTGAATTGCCCAGCGAATTGACCCGCAGGTAGAGATAATTGGCATCGGCCCAGGTCAAAATGCGGCTGTCGGTGACCTCGGCGTTCAACAGCAAACGCGAGTCGCCGGCCTGCAAAGAATGTACCCAGGCGGCCTCGCGGCCCTCACAAACCAGTTGCAAGGCCAGCCACTGACCGCCCTGGGCTGGCGGGTAGTCGCCCCAAATCAGGCAGCCGGGCGGCAGGTTGAGCGGTTGCTCTTCATAGCCCCCGCCCTGTGCCATGAAAATCAGCACCGAGGGCGTGCCAGGTCGAATGGCGTACATTTGCGCCGGTGCGGGCGGGGCGGCACAGGCGGCAAGAAAGACCAGCAAAAGAGGCAGACAGCGCAGGACAGGCATGCTCAGAAGTATAATCAGAAAAACGACAACGGAGAGAACATGAAAATCCTGGTTACAAATGACGATGGCGTTCAGGCCCCCGGACTGTTGGCCCTGGCACAAGCCATGCGCCGCCTGGGCGAAGTCACCGTGCTGGCCCCCGACCGCAACTGGAGCGCCAGCGGGCATGTCAAAACAATGGAACGGCCCCTGCGCGTGCGCGAAACCCGTCTGGCCGATGGCTCGGCGGCTTATACCAGCGATGGCGCCCCCTCAGATTGCGTGGCCCTGGCTCTGCTGGGCGTGCTGAACGAACACTACGACCTGGTGGTCTCAGGCATCAACCCCAACGCCAACCTGGGGCACGATGTCACCTATTCTGGCACAGTCACAGCGGCCATGGAAGCGGTCATCTCAGGCGTGCCGGGCATTGCCGTCTCGCTCAACTCGCCGCCCGAACACGGCGAACTCGAATACGGCCCGGCGGCCCGCGCCGCCCTGCGCGTA
>CAZNCT010000063.1:17477-20529 GCA_964571615.1 uncultured Anaerolinea sp.
TGGCAAGCAACCCCCTGCCCGAAGGTGTCTTGCTCAACATCAACGTCCCTTACCTGAAAGATGATGAAATCAAAGGCTTCATGGTTACCCGCCAGGGATTGCGCGTTTACCGCGATGCGCTCTTGCGCCGTCAGGACCCGCGCGGAAGGCCCTACTACTGGATAGGCGGCGATTTCCCCACCGGCATCCCCGAAGACGGCACCGATGTCGGCGCCCTGGCGGCAGGCTACGTTTCGCTCACCCCCTTGCAACTCGACCTGACCGCCCGCAACCTGCTCGAACCGCTCTCACGCATCGATTGGTAAGCGCATGCCCGCTTTTACCTCCCCGCCCAACCCATCTGCCTTCAATGCCCGCGTTTGGGATGTGGTGCGGCGTATTCCGCCTGGCAAAGTGCTGGCCTACGGACAGGTTGGCGCCCTGGTGCCGCCCCCTGAAGGCCTGAGCCTGAAAGACTACGACACCTTCCGCGCCCGCTGGGTTGGCGGCGCCATGGCCGCCTGCCCGCCCGATGTGCCCTGGTGGCGGGTGGTCAATGCCCAGGGAAAAATCAGTCCGCGCCCGGGGGCCGCCGAACAACGCGCCCGCCTTGAAGCCGAAGGAGTCATATTCGACTTGCGTGAACGGATTGACCTGGCGCGCTTTGGCTGGCAGGCGCCTTTTACAGAAAAAACATAGAAAACTCTTATGAATTTTTAAGGTTTTTCTCTTGTATTTTACGCCCACCTGTAGTAACATAATGAAGACAGACGTCAGGGTGCCCCCCTCACCCTGGCGTCTGTCATTTAACAAACCAAACAGGGTGTTTACGAGAAAGCCTCTCACAGATTAAAATTCAAGCGGAGACCGAGAGCCATGACAACGGATGCCCCTTCCCCGCGCTGGACTGCAACCACCAAACTGGTGGCTGGTTTTACCCTGGTAGCGATTATCGCCTTTGCGCTGGCCAAATTTCAGGCCATCCTGCCGCCGCTGATTATGACCTTCCTGCTGGTTTACCTGCTCTACCCGGTTGCCAATTTTCTCAAAACCCGGTTGCGCTTCAGGTGGGGGCTGGCCGTTGCGGTCGTCTACATCAGCCTGATTTTGCTCTTTCTAGCCCTGGCCACCATCAGCGGGTTCGAACTGGTATCGCAGGTGCAAAGCCTGATTAAGATGGTCGAAACCAGCCTGACCGAACTGCCCGATATTGCCCGTCAGATTTCGCAAATCAAGATTGAAATCGGCCCGCTGGTCTTCGACATGAGCGCCCTCGACCTGAACACCCTCAGCGGCCAGTTAATTGACGCAGCCCGCATGATGCTGGGCCGCACCGGTGAATTGATCGGCGCAGTCGCCGGCACGGCCCTCAATTCGCTGGCCTGGACGGCCTTTGTCCTGCTCATGTCCTTCTTCCTGCTGGCCGAAAGCCGCGGCCTGCCCGAAGGAATCTTGCGCATCAACGCCTACGACTACACCGGCGACCTTGAGCGCATGAAAAAAGAACTGGGCAACATCTGGAACGCCTTCCTGCGCGGGCAGTTAATCCTGGTTGGGCTGGCCATTCTGGTTTACACCCTGGTCCTAAGCGGGCTGGGCGTGCGCTATGCCCTCGGCCTGGCCCTGCTCACCGGCGCAGCGCGCTTCTTGCCCTACATCGGCCCGGCCATTGCCTGGACCGTCATGGCCCTGGTAGCCTTCTTTCAGACCTTCAAACCCTTTGGCATGTCAGACGTGGTATACACCCTGCTGGTGCTTGTCATCGCCTGGGTCATCGACGCCATCTTCGACAACATCGTCTCGCCGCGCATCATGGCCGACGCGCTCAAAGTCCACCCGGCTGGGGTGCTGGTGGCCGCCATCATCGCCCTCGACCTGCTGGGGGTGCTGGGTGTGGTCATCGCCGCGCCCATGCTGGCAACCCTGCAACTGCTGGGGCGCTACGTCATTCGCAAACTGTTTGATATTGACCCCTGGGAAGGCCTGGTCGAAGCCCCACAGCCCGAACCCCTGCGCGAACAATTCGCCCGCTGGCGAGAAAACATTTTTGCAATCTGGCAAAATTTCAGAACAAAGTTCGCCAAATAAGTGGTACACTCTTTTTATCTACAATCAATCTCAAGGAGTTTCCTATGCCTAAAAATACCGAACCCACGACCGAAACCCTCGCCGAAACCGAGAACTACCTGGTCTGGAAAGCCGATGAACCCGATGGTGAAACCACCTATCACGTTGAACTTGGCAACATCACCATCCACTTCTTCAAAGAAGAATGGGAAGAGTTCCTGGCACTGACCCGCTCACTGGAAGGCTAACCCCCGCCACAGCATCAGAACAGCAGCGTCTCTCGGCCCCCCCGAGAGACGCTGCTGTTTTTCTTATGCAACTCCAATTTGCCAAACCAGCAAAAACCGTATAATATGGAATTGTACAATCCGATTCCGTCTGACACCTGTACCTGACACCTGGAACCTAAAATGAGTACCCAACGCCGAATTACCGACGACCTCGACGCCCTGCTAAACGTCTTACCCCAAAACATCGTCGAAGCCGTTCACAAAGCCAACCATTACGACAAACTGCTCGAAATCATCCTCGACCTCGGGCGCGTACCCACTGCCCGGTTTGTCGATGGCGAAATTGTGCTGCGCGAAAGCGAAATCACCCGCGAAGAAATCGACTTCGTTGACCAACACGTTGGCGACTTCGACGCCGACAACCGCGCCGGCATCGAACGCACCCTGCACCGCATCTCCGCCATCCGCAACCGGCGCGGCGTCATCGTCGGCCTGACACTGCGGGTTGGGCGCGCCGTCTATGGCACCATCGACATCATTCAAGATGTCATCGAAAGCGGCAAATCCGTCCTGATTTTGGGCCGCCCGGGGGTGGGCAAAACCACCCTGCTGCGCGAAGCCGCCCGCATCCTGGCCGAAACCCGCCGCGTAGTGATTGTCGATACCTCCAACGAAATCGGCGGAGATGGCGACGTGCCGCACCCCGCCGTCGGACGCGCGCGCCGTATGCAGGTCAAAGTGCCCACCTTGCAGCACGAAGTGATGATTGAAGCGGT
>CAZNCT010000064.1:0-5950 GCA_964571615.1 uncultured Anaerolinea sp.
CCTTCCAGGTATAGGTGAAGTAGTAGGGCAGGTATTCGGTGTTGTATTTGTATTTCGCTGCTTCAAGTGCTGCGAGAGCATTGTTCAGGGTTTTCTGCGCTTCGGTTTTGGCGCTTTCGGTGGCAGTGGCATCGGCATTGAGGGTGGACAGAGCCGCCTGGGCCTCAGCCACTTTCACTTCAGCGGAATAAACATCTGGGCTGATGTAATACTGTAAGTTGGTCAGGGCAGTGTCATAGGCTTTTTGGGCATTGGCGAGGTCTATCTGGTAGGAGGCCAGCCCCGCCGAGGAGAAAAGCGCCTGCAGGTTGGCTTCTGCTTGTGCATAAGCAAGCTGCTGGGTGGTGTCTTCGAGCCGGGCCAACACCTCCCCTTTTTTGACGGATTGCCCGGCAACGACATTGACTTCAGCGACAATTCCGCTGCTGCGGAAACCCAGGTTGGCCTGGGCAACAGGAAAGATGTTGCCAGCCCCAGTAGCACTCACCACCAGGTCGCCACGGCGGACCTTGGAGGTTTGCAAAGCAGGTTCGGTAGCAGCGGCTTCGGCCTGGGTTGTGGTTTGGTACCAATAATATCCGCCAGCCAGGCCAGCAATCAGCAGCAAACCGATAATCATCAGAAACGAGCGTTTTTTGGATGAAAGTTTTTTCATTGTGACATCTCCGCAAATTGATTTTGTTGTCGCCAGTATAAAAAACGTTCGTAAAGAAGAATTGTTTGATTTGTAAAGAATATGTGAAGAAGAGATGTAAAATCTTAAGTAAAAAAAAGATGTCCCGCAGGACACCTTTTCGATAGCACCGCAACCCAGCAAGCGCCTATAGCCTACATATCTTCCAGACGCAAAATGATGCTGATGGAGCCGGTAC
Organism: uncultured Anaerolinea sp.; assembly: GCA_964571615.1. Taxonomy (GTDB): domain Bacteria; phylum Chloroflexota; class Anaerolineae; order Anaerolineales; family Villigracilaceae; genus UBA8950. The sequence goes on from CAZNCT010000064.1 coordinate 873, forward strand.
CGAGGTCAACACACTGCAAGACAATCGCCTTGCCGCTTTCGTGGCCGTCAAACACCAGGCTAAGCACGGTATCACTCTCAAGCGTCAAAAGCTCACGCTCGGTATAACCTTTGGCGGCAAACTCAGCCCGGTAAAAAGCCGCGGCATCTTTCAAAGAAATACCGCTCTGGCACATCACCCCATTGCTGCCTAAATCCATGCAATCACGGGCATCGTTCGGAAAGGGAAACTCGGTTTGAATGCCCAACCCCGAAGGCGAAGTAGAGGTAGGGACAGCGGCAGGCTGGGTAGCCGGGGCAGGCTCAGTGGCATCAGGCACATCAGGCTCAGGCTGTTCGACAGACGGCTGAGGGGTGATTGGCGTACTTCCACCACCCATCACCGCCTGACAGGCCAGCGAGGCAAACAACAAAACCACAAGCGGCAAAACCAGGCGTATAGAACGAAACATAGCAAACTCCTCCTTTGAGAAATTGGACATAGCGTTCATTCTATCTGCCTGAAAACAAAATACAATCAAACCAATGGGGGATTTAGCGCAGCAGAAACAAACAGACCTGCTGACCGCGCTCATTTTGTTCCAGTTTGGCAACCTGTTCGACCTGGCTAGAAAGATGATACTCAAGCAAGGCTTTATCGAACCTGCACAAAACGGGATGTTCGTCAATCACCTGTGCATAGGGGCACTGTCCCAAAATCAGAATTGGGCCGCCAGCGCGCGCTTCCCACCGGGCGGCGTAATGCATCTGATTGAGACGCTCTACAGTGACTGCCAGCCTGCGCGTAATGGCAGTCCCCGGCTCGGCGGGGACGACAGGCAAAACCCTGGCTGCCAGCTCTCGCAACAAAACCAACTGTTCAGGCTCGGGGCATGAATCAACAAAGCGCGCCAACAAAACCGAGGCCAGGGCCGCCAGATTATCCCCAAGTGCCAGGCGGCTGAGACGATATATCTTGTTTGGCCGTCCGCGCGTAGAGACAGCGCGAACGCCGCCCACCTCGACCAAACCATCCGAAAGCAGGCGCGCCAGGTGATGGCGCGCATTGGCGGGCGTCATGCGCAAAGCCCTGGCCAGCTCAATGGCAGTAGCGGCAGACTGCTTGCGTAAATAATTCAAAATTTTTTGGCGGGCGTTTGATTCAGGCATGTGACATTTGTCATGAATTTCTCATCAATTGAATTATGCAAATATATATTATCATAATTCGGTTGACCGGCCAGACTGCGGGAGATATAATTTCAAAATCGTATGGCCGAACCGCTCAACTGGGAATCTACCTTTGCCATTGCCATGGCGCTCAAGTCAAAATATCCACAAGTGGACTTTGAATCTGTCTCACTGGGCGATATTTACCGCTGGACACTGGCACTGGATGGCTTCGAAGATGACCCCGCGCTGGCCAACGATGACATTTTGTCTGCCATCTACCAAGATTGGTTCGAGGAGACGCTTCATGACCCCAAATGAACTTAATTCACCCGGCTATGACATTCCTGATGAACTCAAAAATGTCGTTGCCATCACAACGCTCGATAAGATTTACAACTTCGGGCGGCGTTCTTCACTCTGGCCGATGATGTTCGGCCTGGCCTGTTGCGCAATCGAAATGATTGCTGCCCAGGCCTCGCGTTACGACCTGGCGCGCTTCGGGATGGAAGTCATGCGTCCCAGTCCGCGTCAGTGCGATGTCATGATTGTGGCCGGCACGGTGACCAAGAAAATGTTGCCCGCCATTGTGCGCCTGTATAACCAGATGGCCGAGCCCAAATACGTCGTCTCGATGGGCGCGTGCGCTTCGGGCGGCGGGCCTTTCAAAGAGGGCTATAACGTTGTGGCCGGGATTGACAAATTTTTGCCGGTGGATGTCTACATTCCTGGCTGCCCGCCCACGCCCCAGGCCCTGGTTTACGGATTGATTAAATTGCAGGAAAAAATTGACAAGCAATCGCTGAAGCAGGTGCGCTGGTACCAGAAAGGGCCAGACAGCGTGGAAGTTCCCATCCCCATGCTGGGGCCAGACCTGATTGACCCGCGCCGCATCCCCGAAATTAAAGCCAAAGCCGCCGAGCTGGCCAATCCACCGGCCCCGGCAGAAGAAAGCGCCGCTTAGGAGACCGCCATGACAACCCCCGCTCCTGTTGAAACCCTTGACCCGACCGCGCTTGCCGGGCAGAAACTGGTTGAAAAATTCCCCGGCGCAGTAAGCGCCGATGAGCGCCCCGGCTATAGCGGCTGGATTATCAGTGCAGAAAAATTAACCGAAGCCGCCACCTTCATCCGGGATGAATTGGGCTACGACCTGCTGTCTTCAGTCACTGGTGTTGATTACATCGCCGAAGGCAAAATGGAAGTGGTGTACCACGCCTACAAGACAACCGGTGGCCCGGCGCTGGTCTTCAAAGTCCAGGCGCCGCGCGTTGACCCAATCAGCGTTCCATCCGTCACCCCCATCTGGATGGGCGCCGAATTTCAAGAACGCGAAATCTGGGACTTGTACGGTATCCGCTTTGAAGGGCACCCAGACCTGCGGCGCATCTTGATGTGGGAAGGCTTTGAAGGCCACCCCATGCGCAAAGACTGGAAAGAAGCCTTCTACGATGACGAAGTCAAACCGTATAAATCGCGCTGGCCTGAGGGCAGCCATGTCTATGCCGAAAAGCGCACACCCTACGGCGATAACATTAGTTTTCAGGCCGGGTTTGACCCTGAAAAATGGGTCGCAACCGATCCCGAAGAAGCGCTCTACGCAAGCCTGCGAAAATACAAAACTGAGATCAAGGATGGCATCCCCACCGACCATATCCTGGTCAATATGGGGCCGCAACACCCCTCGACACACGGCGTTTTTCGGGCCGTCGTCATGCTGGATGGCGAAAAAGTCGTCAGCCTTAAGCCGGTCATGGGCTACCTGCACCGCAACCATGAAAAAATCGGCGAACGCAACACCTGGCTGCAAAACATGCCCTACACCGACCGCCTCGATTACTTCAACTCGATGTCGAACAACTGGGGCTACTCGCTGGCAGTCGAAAAACTGATGGGCATTCAGGTGCCTGAACGCGCCGAATATTTGCGCGTCATCATGGCTGAACTCAGCCGTATTCAGAACCACCTGATTCTGATTGGTATGTTGATGAACGACCTGGGCGCGTACTTCACTCCGGCCCTGTATGCTTTTGAAGAGCGCGAACTCATCCTCGACATCTTTGAAGCCGTCGGCGGTTCACGCATGATGTGCAATTACCACCGTTTTGGCGGGGTTGTGCGCGATGTGCCCGAAGAGTGGATGAAGAAAATTCACGGCCTGGTCTTCGACCGCCTGCCCGCCAAAATTGACGAGTTTGACCGCCTGCTGACCGAAAATGAGTTGTTTGTCTCGCGCTTGAAAGGAATTGGCTACCTGAGCGCAGAAGACGCCATCCGCACCTCCATGACCGGCCCCATGCTGCGGGCTTCGGGCGTCCCCTACGACATCCGCCGCGCTGACCCCTACGGCATCTACGACCGCTTCGACTTCAACGTGGCCGTGCGCTATAACGGCGATATGTACGACCGCTATCTGATTCGTGTGGACGAAATGCGCGAATCGCTCAAAATCCTCGAACAGGCTCTCAAGCAAATTCCTGAAGGGCCTGTGATGAGCGTCAAGCCAACCTACCAGGTCAAAGTGCCCGCAGGCGAAGCCTATGGTCGGATTGAAGCCCCCAAAGGCGAATTAGGCTTCTACGTTGTCTCGAATGGCAAGCCCAACCCCTACCGCTATCACGTCCGCGCCCCATCGTTTATCAACCTGACCTCGCTGGAAATGACCTGCGTCAACGAAAAAATTGCCGATTTCGTCGCCATCCTGGGCGCGGTCGATATCGTGCTAGGCGAACTCGACCGGTAGAAGGAGAAAAATCATGGAAACTTACGGAAAAGGTATTCTCAAGGGCCTGCTGGTCACGGCTACCCGCTTCTGGCAGACTTACTGGGATGACATTGTCTGGCTCTTCAAGGGCAAACGCTACTTCTCAAAAGAGGGTATTGAGCACCGTTCAAGCAAAGATGCTCGCGGTATCTTCACCATCCAGTACCCGGAAGAGAAACTGCCGGTGCCAGAAGAATACCGCGCCAACCCCTTCCTGGTGTATGATGAGGGCGCCAATGGAGAGAAAGATGTCCGTTGCACCGCTTGCGGCATCTGCGCCAAGGCCTGCCCGCCACAGTGCATCTGGATTGTGCGCGCCAGCGACCCTGAAACCGGTAAGCCGGTGACAAAACCCGCCGAGTTTTACATTGACTTCGACATCTGCATGAACTGCGGCTTCTGCGCTGAATACTGCCCCTTCGATGCCATTAAGATGGATCACGATTACGAAATTGCGTCTTATGGGCGCAACCTGGCAGACATCAACGACCTGCTCAAGCCAGCCAGTTATTACGCGCAAATTCGGCCTCTGAACTATGCGCGCGAAGAGGCCGCCCGGGCTGAAAAAGCCGCCGCCAAAGCGGCCAAAGCCGCCGGGTAAATCTCGCCGTACAACCCATTCACAGGACTGTTCGCAAAAAGTCGAACAGTCCTGTTTTTTTGCAAATAGCAGATCAACTATGCAACCGGCAGAAGGCCCTAATCGTACATTAATCGGGCCGCAAAATTTTTGTTGTATAATGAATCGGGCCCTTTAAAACAAGGAGACGAATCAATGGAGTTCTTACTCGACCCAAACGTTGCCTACACCTTACTCGTCACCGGTATTCTGTTAGGGCTATTGTCACTGGTTTCACCAGGAACCGGGATTTTAGAAATTGGGGCGATTTTTGCCTTTGTGCTGGCCGGTTACGGCGCCTACAACCTGGGTATCAACCCCTGGGCGCTGGTTATCCTGGTGTTGAGTCTGGTGCCTTTTATTTACTCGTTGCGCCTGCCACGCTGGCGCGTACAACTGCTTGGGGGCGCCATCTTACTGGTAATTGCTGGCTCCATCTTTATGTTCCCCAACGAAAGCGGCTGGCCGGCGGTGAACCCAATTTTAGCCAGCCTGGTTTCAGTGCTTTACGGTGGTTTCCTATACTTCGGCATCGAACGCACCCTGG
>CAZNCT010000064.1:6036-6259 GCA_964571615.1 uncultured Anaerolinea sp.
ATAGCGGTTCAGTGCAGGTAGCCGGAGAACTTTGGTCTGCCCGCAGTGAAAAGCCTATTTCGGCGGGCAGCACGGTGCGTGTCGTCAAACGCGAGGGTTTTGTGCTTTTCGTTGAAAAAGTATCCTAGTACGTGTACGTCAGCATACCAACCATCAGAACAAGGAGAAAACAAGATATGGATGTAACACTTTTTATCCTGTGTGTCATTGGCGCAGTTGTGCT
>CAZNCT010000064.1:6283-8125 GCA_964571615.1 uncultured Anaerolinea sp.
CGAATTGTCCCCGAATATCAGCGCCTGGTCGTCTTTCGCCTGGGCCGCTGTATCGGCAGCAAAGGCCCGGGCCTGATTTTCCTCATCCCCGTCCTCGACCGTGGCGTTAAGGTTGACCTGCGTGAGCAGGTGCGCGATATTCCGCACCAAACCTCGATTACCAAAGACAATGCCAGCATCGCGGTAGATTTCATCTGGTACTACAAAGTGCTCGACCCGATGGAATCAGTCCTGCAGGTTGGCAACTTCGAGGCCGCTGCGCAAGGCATGGCAACCACCACCCTGCGCGCCGTCATCGGCGGTATCCCGCTCGACGATGTACTCTCAGAGCGCGAACACATCAACAACATGCTGCGCGCCCGTCTCGATGAAGTGACCGAACGCTGGGGCGTCAAAGTAACCAACGTCGAAATTCGTGAAATCATCCCGCCGCGCGAAATCCAGGAATCGATGAACCGCCAGATGTCTGCTGAGCGCGTCCGCCGCGCAGTTGTGACCGAATCAACAGGTCAGCGCGAAGCCGCCATCAATGTCGCCGAAGGTGAAAAGCAAGCCGCCATTTTGCGCGCTCAAGGCCAGAAAGAATCGGCCATCTTACAAGCCCAGGGTGAACGCGAGGCCCAGTACCTGCGCGCCGAAGGTTATGCCGCTGCGCTTGAGAAGATTTACAGCGCCGCCCAGGCCATTGACCAGAAAACCATGACCCTGCAATACTTTGAAACCCTCAAAGGCATCGGTGCCAGCCCGTCGACCAAATACATCTTCCCGATGGAATTCACCTCCATGCTTGAGAATTTCCTCGGCAAGAGCAAATCGTAAAGCCAGCAACCTAAGGTAAAATAAAGCCTCCCCGTTACGGGGAGGCTTTATTTTTATAGAGACAATCATGGCCGAAATCACTTCCGCTTCTCTTCTCGACTTGAACGCCTTGCGCCACCTGGAACAGGTTTGTTTTCCAAAAGACGCCTGGCCGCTGCTTGATTTAATTGCTGTCCTGAGCTTCCCAGGCGTTGTGCGCCTGAAAGCAGTTGAAAACGGCCAGATGGTTGGCTTTGTGGCCGGAGACCCTCGCCCCGGTGAAAACATGGGCTGGATTGCAACCATCGGCGTCTTGCCAGAAAAACGCGGGCAGGGAATTGGCCGCGCCCTGTTGGAAGCCTGCGAAACCCAAATGCGCCTGCCAATTATCCGGCTTAATGTCAGACAAAGCAATTACAAAGCCATACGCATGTATGAAAATTCGGGCTACCGGGCCGTTGACCACTGGCTGAGATACTACAACGACGGGGAAGATGCACTGGTAATGGAAAAACGACAGCCCGAAAGTGGACTATAATTTAAATATGCTCACCGATACCACCCTCGCCGAACCGGTCTGGATTGCCACCCAACAAGGCTTGCGCAGGCTGGTGGATGACCTGCTAACCCAGCCCCGCATTGCAGTAGATACCGAAGCCAATTCACTGCACGCTTACCATGAGCGCGTCTGCCTGATTCAATTCTCGACACCCGAAACGGATTACCTGGTAGACCCGCTCTCCATTGCCGACCTTTCGCCGCTCGAAGCAATTTTTAGCGACCCGGCCATTGAAAAAGTATTCCATGCTGTTGATTACGATGTCTATGGCCTGAACCGCGACCACGGATTTAGCATCAACAACCTGTTTGATACCATGATTGCTGCCCGAACCCTGGGCTACACAACACTTGGGTTGGGGAGCCTGCTGCGCGAAAAATTCGGGATTGAACTCAACAAACGCTTCCAAAAAGCAGATTGGGGCCAGCGTCCCCTGCCCGAAGACCTGATTGACTACGCCCGGCTCGATACACACTACCTGCTGC
>CAZNCT010000064.1:8138-10135 GCA_964571615.1 uncultured Anaerolinea sp.
TGTGCTCGAGAGAGAACTGCACGAAAAAGAGCGTTGGGAACTGGCCGCCGAGGACTTCGCCCGCGCCAGCCGGGTCAACGGCCATAACGGCGACCTGCGCGAACGCTGGCAGCGCATCAGTGGACAACAAGACCTGACCCGCCGACAGCAAACCATTCTGCACGAACTGTGCATGACCCGTGAACGCATCGCTGAAAAATTAGACCGCCCGCTCTTCAAGGTCATCAGCGACCAGCACCTGCTTGAAATTGCCAAAAACCTGCCCAACAATGCGGCAGACCTGGCAAAAATTGGTCTCTCAGAACGCCAGATTCACCGCCTGGGGCGCGGATTGCTGGACGCCATCCAGCGCGGGCAAACCGCTCCGCTGGTACGCAGCGCAGTCGTGGAGCGCCCATCCGAAGCCATGCTCAATCGTCTGCAAAGACTCAAAACCTGGCGCAGAGAAACCGCTGCCCAAATGGGGGTTGAATCAGACGTCATCCTGTCAAAATACAGTCTGCAAGCCATTGCCGAGAAAAACCCACGCACTGAAGCCGAACTGGCCGAAATTATGCAAGAATCGCCCTGGCGGTTCAAACAATATGGCCCTGACATCTTGAAAGCCTTGCACCCCGCCCCCGACAGAAAACCTGTTCAGGATGGATGAGATGAAAATTCGATTTCATGGCGCCGCACAAACTGTAACCGGCTCCATGCACCTGGTCGAAGTCAATGGCAGTAAGATTTTGCTCGATTGCGGTCTGTTTCAGGGGCCCCGGCGCGATAGTTTTGAGCGCAACCGCAACTTTCCTTTCAAAATCAAAGACATTAACGCCGTCATTCTCTCGCATGCCCACATTGACCATAGCGGCAACCTGCCCAACCTGGTCAAACAAGGCTACGAGGGGCCCATATACGCCACCCCGGCCACCAATCACCTGGCCGATATCATGCTGCGCGATTCGGGCCATATTCAAGAAAAGCAGGCCGAAAACGTCAGTTATCGCAACGCGCAGCGTGGCGAACCACCCGTAGACCCGCTTTACAGCGAGGAAGACGCCGAGCAGGTTCAACAATATCTCATCGATATCCCTTACGGACAAGAGTTTGAGCCTGCAAGGGGCATTAAAGCCAGGCTGATAGACGCCGGGCACATTCTCGGCTCTGCGGCTGTTGCGCTGGATATTGACGAACGGGGGCGAAAAACCCGCCTGTGGTTCTCGGGCGATATTGGCCGCCGCAAACTGCCCATCATCCGCGACCCCATCTTGCCCGATACCGCCGACCTGCTCATCATGGAAAGCACCTATGGCGATAAGCCTCACCGCGACCCGGAACTGGCCTACATTGAAATGCGGGATGTTATCTTAAAAACCATTGAACGCAACGGTAAAGTGATTATTCCGGCTTTTGCGGTTGGGCGCACGCAAGAGCTGGTCTATAACCTGCACCGCATGTATGAGGAGCATCGCCTTTCAGGAATACCCATCTATGTAGACAGCCCCCTGGCGGTAAATGCCTCACAGATTTTCAAGCAACACCCCGAATGTTACGACCCCGAAATGCTAGAGATGGTCGAACAAGGCCACCCGGCGCTCGATTTTGGGCCATTGACCTACATCAAAACGCTGGACGAGTCGAAAGCGCTCAACGAACGCAAAGACCCGATGATTATCATCTCTGCATCGGGCATGGCAGAAGTAGGGCGGGTGGTTCATCACATCCGCTGGGCGATCGAAAACCCCAACAATACAATCATGATTGTCTCCTGGCAGGCACCCGGCACGCTTGGGCGCAGGCTGGCAGAACGAGAGCCATTTGTGCGTATTCTGGGAGATACCTTCCCGGTACGCGCTGAGATTGCCACCATTGGCGGGCTTTCGGCACACGCTGGTCAGGACTTGCTGATAGAGTATGCCCTGCGCGTAAAAGGCAAAGCCCGGAATGTTTTTCTGGTGCATGGAGAACCCAAAATTGCGGCGGCGCTGATTGAAAAGCTGGACGAAAAGAAAATG
>CAZNCT010000064.1:10150-13267 GCA_964571615.1 uncultured Anaerolinea sp.
GCGTTTTTTACCCCGATTTACACGCAAGCGCAGAAATTTAAGGTATAATACCGCGCCGCAAGCGCACTGGAGAGGTGCCAGAGTGGTTGAATGGGACGGTCTCGAAAACCGTTGTAGGCTCCGGTCTACCGTGGGTTCGAATCCCACCCTCTCCGCCAAAACAAAAAACCCCGCAAATGCGGAGGTTTTTTGTTTTTCGTATACCAACAGCGGGCGCTGTTGAATTTTATTTTTTCTGGTAATGGTGGAAAGGAATCATCATCACCAGCCCAAGCGCAATCATCCCCTGGGCCACCTGCACGCCCACAGCCTGCCAGGGGCCAAAAAAGGGAACGTCTGGCAGGGATTGGGTTCCCATGCCAAAAATATCGGCCATACCAGCAAAAACCGCGACAACATAGCCTGTGCCTATCAGGCGGGCGCCGACATCTGCCAGAATACTGCGCTCTTCGCCTTTCCACAACCCGGCCAGGCTCAGGTAGCCGCCCAGGCACAGAATGCCCATCCCCAAGGTAAAAACGCTGATTTGGACAAACCCAATCACCGGACTGCGGTCGAGGCCGAGCCAATCGGGTTTGGCGCCGAGGATAAAAATCAAGAACCCAATGGCGCTCAAAATAATGCCCAGCCGCACCTGGTCGAGGCGGGCCGGAGGTGTACCATAGGCGTTAGAAGACGGTTCCTGACTCATGCGGGCAACCCTTTTTGCAGGTAATTGTACCAATTCATGCCCAAAACCGCACGGATATCGGCCTCGCTGTAACCGCGCGCAGCCAGCAAGGGGACAATCTTTTGTAAATCGGCAACCGTATCAAGTTCGGCTGGGATTTGCTGTAACCCAAACCCGCCATCAAAATCACTGCCCAATCCCGCGTGATGAGCGTCGCCCGCGCGCTGGCAGATGTAATCAATTTGCGCCACCAGCAAATCGAGCGGGCAAGCCTGGCGGCCATCTTGAGGCTTCCAACCCCCAACCAGAAAACGGTTGAAGGGCACAACCCCTATGACGGCATCCCGTTCTAAAAGACGGTCAAGGATTTCATCGCTCAAAAAGCGGTTGCTGGAGGCGTTGCGAACGGCTTTGAGCGGGTTGGCATGACTGGCCAAAACCGGGCCTTCGTAACGGTCGAGGGCTTCAAGGGCCGCCTCCCAGGCCATGTGGCTGAGGTCGAGGCAAAAGCCGCGCTCGGCCATACCTGCCAGCAAAGCGCGCCCTTCAGCGGTGAGCGGGCCGGGTTCGCCGGTGCCGCCGCAAAAGCGGGTTGATTTCCAGGCCGGGCCGATGATGCGCACGCCCCGCTGCCACCATTCGTCTAATTCATCCACATTTCGGACGCCTTCGGCCCCTTCCATCAACGTTAGCAGCCCGGTGGGGGCCGGAACGGCATGAGCCTGGTTCCAGGCTTCGATAACGGCAGACAGGTCACGGGTAGAACGCAGCGGGACAAACTTCCCCGGGTGCTGGTCAAACAGCCGGTCGTAGGCATCCAGTTGAGCACTGTAAATGGCGTGTGCCTGGTCGGGCGTCTGGTAAGTCTGGGTATCCCAATCGCCTTCGCGCAGACGAGCCGGGGCCGCAAAGAGAGTCGCAAATACCACCGCCACCCGTCCGCGCTGGTATTCGGGCCAGCCGAGTGTGCATTGGTCATTGACCTGCTCAGCCAGGCTGCCTTGTTCGCGCAGGCGGGTTTCATGGGCCGAAAGGCTGTAATCGCGCCCAAAAGTGAGCATGTTCCAGGCTAAATCCTGGTGGGCATCAAAAATTAAGGGTTCCATGGTCTGAAAAGAAAGAGCGCACCGGATGGTGCGCTCCTGGTGATTGGCTCCGGTTTGCCTTAGGCTTCGTCTTCGCCATCCTGAATGCCGAGGTCGTCGTCGAGTTCGGCGGTCAGGGATTTCATGTCGAAATCGGTATAGGCAGCCGAATCGACTTTGCGCAGGCTCAGGCCGATGCGGCGCTGGTCAGAGTCGATGCGGATGACGCGCAGGGTGAGTTTATCGCCTTCTTTGACCGCTTCTTTGGGGTGATTGATGCGGTTTTCAGAGAGTTCGGAGATGTGAATCAGGCCTTCGATATCGCCTTCGAGGCGGGCAAAGGCGCCGAACTTGGTCAGGCGGGTGATAACCCCTTCAACCAGCTGGCCGACTTTGAAGGTGCCAACCTTGTCTTGCCAGGGGTCTTCTTGCAGGGCTTTGATGGAAAGACCAATGCGCTTCTTTTCGCGGTCAATGCTGATAATCTTGACCTTGACTTCGTCACCAACTTTGAGCACTTCGCCAGGATGCTGAACACGCTCCCAGGAGACTTCTGAAAGGTGCACCAGGCCATCGGCGCCGTTGATATTGACAAAAACACCAAACTCAGCCACGCTGGTAACGCGCCCGGTATAGACTTTGCCTTCTTCCAACTCGTCAATGACACGTTCTTTGATGGATTGACGAGTTTCGGGGTTGGCCGCGCGTTCAGAAAGAATCAGGCGGCGGCGGGCGCGATCCACTTCAATAATCCGGACGCTGATGGTCTCGCCAATCTGGCGCGCCCAGCGGTCGGGGGTTTCACCCTGCACCTGGGTGCGGCGGGCGGCCCCAATTTGCGAAGCCGGGACAAAGCCGCGCAGGCCATGCACAAGGACGATAAGACCGCCCTTGTTGTAACCTTCGACCTTGCCTTCGAAGGTTTCGTTGCTCTCCTGCATCTTTTCGACCAGTTCCCAGCCCATGGCCTCGCGGGCGCGGACGTAGGACAAGACGACGTTGCCGTACTGGTCTTCGGGGTTGATGACGTAGACGGGGATTTCCTGGCCTACTTTGAGTTCATCCCGCTCCGAAGCAGGGATTTGGTCCAGTTCGCGGCCAGCGATAACGCCTTCGGATTTGGCGCCAACGCTGACGAGAATCTGGGAGGGAGAGATACTGGCAATGACACCGGTACGAATTTCACCCTGGCTGGGGAATTCCAACCCAGCGTCAGATTGCTGCATCAGGGCTTCCATGCTTTCCAGCGTGCCATTGTTGTCGGGAATCAGCTCGTCACTGCCCCCGTTGCCCAACCGGGCATTGTCTTGTTCCATCATAAAGAGATTGCTCCAATACAAAGAGATTGCGCCGATTATAAAT
>CAZNCT010000064.1:13287-20305 GCA_964571615.1 uncultured Anaerolinea sp.
AAATAAATTTGCAGAACAGGGCGGTTGACGATTTCTCAAGATGGCAAGTATAATGAAAAAGTTAATTCATCAGGAGGCTGAAACCAAAAATGGCAACATTTGTTGATATTGCGTTGATTATTGTGTCCATCGCTTTGATTGCGAGTGTTCTCTTGCAGAGCAAAGGCGCTGGGTTGGGTGGCCTGACGGGCGCCGATACGGGTTCTGTCTTTACCGCCCGCCGTGGCATTGAACAGGTGCTCTTTCGGGTTACGATTGCCCTGAGCATTGTATTTTTTGCCCTGGCCCTGGGTGCTTTATTCCTGCGCTAACCCGTTTTTTTACACAAAACTTCTGAAGAAAGGCCGCGCATCCGGGTTGGGACGCCAGGCCTTTCTTTTGCTTATGAAAAATCTTCGTTGGCAACTTCTGATTATTACCATTACGCTGGTGATTGTGGGGGCTTTGCTGGTCACGCAAGAGCCGGGGCAGCAGATTTTCCTGCCACAACCCTCTTCGGGAGGGGTTTATTCTGAGGCGCTGGTAGGCTCTATCAGTCGTTTGAACCCCCTGCTGGAGCAAAACAATGCCCCAGACCGGGATGTCAACCGGCTGTTGTTCAGCAGTCTGATTCGATTTGATGCGCGCGGCCTGCCGACGCCCGACCTGGCTGACTCGTGGGGCGTTTCACAAGATGGCACAATTTACAACATCTCCCTGCGGCCCAATGCTTTCTGGCACGATGGGCAACCGGTAACGAGCGATGATGTCTTATTCACCATTGAGATGATTAAGGATGACTCGTCGTTTTACCCGGCAGATGTGCGTGAATTGTGGAAGAGCGTTGAAATCAAAAAACTGAACGAGCGCACGCTGCAATTTTTACTGCCTGAGCCGTTTGCGCCTTTTTTGGATTATCTCAATTTTGGGATTGTCCCCCGGCATTTGCTGGAGAGCATTCCAGCCGCCGAGATGCCCGCCGCGCAATTTAACCTGATGCCGGTCGGCAGCGGGCCTTACAAGTTCGACCGCCTTATCATCGAGAACGGCCAGGTAGCCGGGCTGGAACTAAGCGTGTTTGAACGCTATTACGGCACCAAGCCTTTCATTGAAAAGGTGATTTTCCGCTATTTTCCCGATGCGCAATCGGCTTTGGCGGCCTATCGCGATGGAGAAGTGCTGGCTATCAGCGAGGTTTCGCTGGATGTCTTGAACCAGGCCCTGGCCCAGCCCGAGCTTTCGGTTTACTCAGGGCGGCTGCCTGAAATGAGCCTGGTGCTTTTCAACCTGAACAATCCAGAGAAAACTTTTCTGCAAGATGAAAAACTGCGCCGCGCGCTGCTCACGGGGCTGAATCGCCAGCGGATGATTGACCGCTTTTTGCTCGGGCAGGGAATTATCGCCGATGGGCCAATCTTCCCCGGCACCTGGGCGCATTATGACGGCATCGAACGGGTGGCCTATGACCCCGAAGCCGCTATCAACCAGTTGAAAAGCGCAGGCTACACGCTGCCTGCTTCGGGCGGCGCGGTACGCGTGGATAAAAACGGCACACCGTTAAGCATCACCTTGCTGCACCCCGATGACGCCCTGCACAGTGCCATTGCTCAACTCATCTTTGAAAACTGGTCGCAAATTGGCGTTGAAGTCATTTTAGAGGCCGTTCCTTATGAGCAGTTGGTGAGTGAGCGCCTGGTGCCCCGCAATTACGAAGCGGCTCTGGTAGATTTGAACCTGGCGCGCACACCCGACCCCGACCCGTACCCGTTCTGGCATCAATCTGAAGCGACCGGCGGGCAAAACTATGCCCAATGGGACAACCGCACTGCCAGTGAATTTCTGGAACAGGCGCGCATTAACAGCGATTACGCCGTTCGTACACGGCTGTATCGCAATTTCCAGGTCGTTTTTGCCAAAGAACTACCGGCCTTGCCGCTTTTCTATCCGGTTTATTCGTATGCGGTTGACCAGCGGGTGCTTGGGGTGCAGGTGCCGCCGCTGTTTGATACCAGCGACCGCTTTCAAACCTTTGCCAGGTGGTATCTTGTCACCCGCAGGGCGCCCGAAGCGACCATAGAAATTGAGCAGTAGCGCAGATGGGCAGCCTATCGGGCTGCCCATTTTTATCAGCCGATGAGCATACTCGAAAAAGAAACCCGCTTTCTTGAAACTGGATTGTCCGAACTGGAGCCTTACCTGCTGGCCGAAGCGCTTTATTGGCCTTTGGGTGGTTCACTGCCAAGCCTGACCCCAGGGGCGCTTCTGCTTTCACTGCGGCGCCTCGAGGGCCTCGACCCGTTTGCAGCCCGTAAACAGCAAGTACGCCTGGATACAATTCGGATGAAACGGCGAACGGCCTGGGAGCAGAAAGCGCTGCGCGAAGTGAAAAACCGGCTGCGGTTGTGGAGCGAGTCGATTCGTGAGTGGCAATCGGCCCAGGCCGGGTCTCGCGCCGATTACCCGGGCGCCGTGCGCGGACGGGTCATCCTGCAATTGTTGCTGGGCGAAGTGAACGCGCCTGTTGAGCAAGCAGCGCTGGCAGACCTGGATGTTTTCTTGCGCGCCAACCTGAAGCCGGGGCCTTTTCTTTGGGAAAAAGAACTGGAAACCGCTTTTGAACCCTCGGAATTCTGGTTTTTGTATGGCAAATTAAAATAAATAACGAGGAGGAGCAAGATGAGCGAACACCTTAATGCGGCCCTGGCCTACGCCAGGCAACACGAGCAGGATTTTTTGAATGGTTTGCAGGAGTTGATTTCTTTTGGCTCCATCTCAACATCGGATGAACACCGGGGTGAAATTGAGCGGGCTGCCGATTGGGTGGCGGCCCGGCTGAAAAGCCTGGGATTGCAAAATGTGGCCGTGATGCCCACCGCAGGTCACCCGGTGGTGTATGGCGAATGGCTGCAAGCGCCCGGCAAACCAACGGTTTTGATTTACGGTCATTATGATGTGCAGCCAGTGGACCCATTGGATTTGTGGCACAGTGAGCCGTTTACCGCTACGCTAAAAGATGAAAACCTGCATGCGCGCGGCGCATCGGATATGAAGGGACAGGTGATGGCCTGCCTGAATGCGCTGGAAGCCGTTTTGCGCACCGGGCCTTTGCCAGTGAATGTCAAAATTTTTATTGAGGGTGAGGAGGAGATTGGTTCGCCTTCGCTTTCTGAGTGGATTGAACAAAACCGCGAACTGCTGCGAGCCGATTTTTGCCTGAACCCCGATGCGGGCATGTTGAGCAAAGACCACCCCACCATCACCTATGGTCTGCGCGGTCTGGCTTCATTTGAATTGACGGTTTATGGGCCGCGGCAAGATTTGCACTCGGGCGTGTTTGGTGGCACCGTGCACAACCCCGCCAAAGCGCTGGCCGAATTGCTGGCCGGGATGCACGACCACGAGAATCGCATTACCTTGCCCGGTTTTTATGACAAAGTGCGCCCGATTAGCCCCGAAGAACGCGCCAAACTGGCCGAACTGCCCGTCAATGAAGAATTTACCAAACAACAAACCGGAGTGCCAGAAGTCTGGGGGGAGGCGGGGTATTCGATTGTGGAACGAGCCAGCACACGGCCTACACTTGAAGTTAACGGGATGATTTCGGGCTTTACTGGCTCAGGGCAAAAGACGATTATTCCGGCGTGGGCAAAGGCCAAAATTACCTGCCGCCTGGTGCCAGACCAGGATCCTGCCGAGGTGCTTGAGCAGATGCGGCGGTATCTCGAAAGCCACGCGCCCAAAACCATTCGTTGGGATTTGAAGTTTTACGGCGGTTCGCGCGCTTCGATTGCTGATATCCACAAGCCCTGGGTAACAGCCCTGGCCAACGCCATGGAGACAGTATGGGGCACGCCCCCGCTGTTTAAGCGCGAGGGAGGCTCGGTGCCGGTGGCGATTATGGTGCAGGAAGCGCTTGGAATGGAATCGGTGCTGACTGGTTTTGGGCTTCCCGACGACAACCTGCACTCTCCCAACGAGAAAACTCACCTGCCGACCTGGTATCGCGGCATTGAAACGCTCATCCGTTTCTTTTTCAATTTATAAAATTCACCACTTTAGAAGTATAGGAAGAAGCAAACTCATGGAAGACCGAATTATCACTTATGGAGGCCAGGCGTTAATTGAAGGCGTTTTGATGCGCGGTCAAAAGGCATTGGCGATTGCGATGCGCGCCCCCAATGGAGAGATTGTCGTGCACACCGAAAAACTTTCGGGGTTGTACCAATCACAACTGGCAAAAATCCCGTTCTTGCGAGGCGTCATTCTGCTGTGGGATGCGCTCGGCCTGGGCATGAAAGCGCTCATCCGCTCGGCCAACCTGCAAAGCGGTGAAGATGAAAAGCTGGAAGGCCCGGCGCTGTATGGCACGATGGCGTTATCGCTCTCTTTTGCCATTTTGCTTTTCTTCCTGGCCCCCTACGGGGTCGGGAAATTGGGAGAGTGGCTGGGCCTGAATGTGTGGGGCGCGGGAATAGTGGAAGGCATTGTGCGGTTGGGGCTGGTGGTGGCGTACATTTGGGGCATTGGGCGGCTGGAGGATATTCAGCGTGTCTTTCAATATCACGGCGCCGAGCACAAGACGATTAACGCTTTTGAAGCCGGGGCCGAACTGACGCCCGAAAATGTGGCCAAATTTCCGCTGGAACACCCGCGCTGCGGCACATCGTTCTTGCTAACGCTGGTGCTTCTGACGGTTATTGTGTTTAGTTTTCTGCACCCGCTGCCGATGTGGATGCAAATTGTCTTTCGCCTGTTGTTGATTCCGGTACTGGCAGGGGTGGCGGTGGAATACATCCGCTGGACGGCCAATCACCTTTCCTCGCCGCTGGTGCGGGCCATTGTGCGCCCGAACCTGGCGCTGCAAAGCCTGACCACCCGTGAGCCTGATCTTTCGATGCTCGAAGTGGCGATTCGCTCGTTCAACGAAATGCGCCTGGCCGAAAAACGACTGGATGAATAAAATTAACCCGCCATGCTCGACCTGTCGAACTGCCGATTTGCCTTCCTTGACCTGGAAACGACCGGGCTTTCGCCCTGGTTTGGCGACCGAATCTGCGAGGTGGGCATCCTGCTGACCGAGGGGAAGCGGGTCAAGTATCGTTATGAGCAACTGGTCAACCCACAGCGCCTGCTTTCGCCAGCGGCCGCCAGCACCAATCGCCTGCGAGATGCAGACCTGGCCACAGCGCCAACTTTTAGTCAGATTATCGGCCAGGTAGATGCGCTTTTGAAAGACTCGGTTGTGGTATGCCACAACGCCCAGTTTGACCTGCAATTTTTAGACGCTGAGTATCGCCGCCTGGGGCGCGAACTGCAAATTCCGAACCTGATTGACACACTGCTGATGGCGCGCAAGCACTTCTCTTTTGCATCGAACATCCTGACCAATATTGCCGCCGAATTTGGAATTCAGAACCCCGAAGCACACCGCGCCCTGTCTGACGCCCTGACCGATAAAAATATTTTTTTTGCAATGATGGCTTTGTTACTGCAAAACGGCCACCAGTTGGAAGATTTTATCGGCATTTATAATTCGCCTGCCTGGCCGACAGATGAAATCAGGCTGCCAACTCACCTGCAAGAATTGATAGAGGGCAAAAAACGACTACACTTGATTTATGAAGATAAAAAAGGTGAGCGCTCAGCCCGCCAGGTAACGCCTCTTCAGGTGATGGGTTTATCTGACTACCTTTACTTGCGGGCGTACTGTCATTTGCGTCAGGGTGAACGCAACTTCAGGCTAGACAGAATTATTGAGATTAGACCGGTCTGAAAAACCTGACAGGTGTCATAAAAAAATCAGGTCATTCTATGGTTGCAAGATTGACCTAAACCCTGTAACATCAAAGATGATGAAAGTGTCCTTTGCGCTTCCATTGTTTATGGGCATTCTTTTGCCATGAAGGTCACACTGGCCTGGCGGGTACGCGTACCTGTCAGGCTTTTTTTATCCCACTCATCCGATTCGTTCTTCGTAAGGAGAAAAAATGCAAACACCCTGGGAATATCGCTACGCCCACCGCGCCAACAAAATGGGAAGTTCCGTGATTCGTGAACTGCTCAAACTTACCGAGCAGCCAGACATCATCTCATTTGCGGGCGGCTTGCCAGCGCCGGAAGTGTTTCCTGTCAAAAAGTTCCAGGAGGCCTGCAACTTTGTTCTGGAAAACCAGGGCGCCCAGGCCCTGCAATATGGAACAACCGAAGGCTATAAGCCCTTGCGCGAGATGATTGCCCGCCACACCGGGCGTTATAGCGTCAAAGTGACTGCTGAGAACATCATGATTACATCGGGGTCACAGCAGGCTTTGGATTTCATCGGCAGGTTGTTCTTAAACCGCGGAGACTATGTGGTTGTCGAATCACCCACTTACCTGGGGGCGTTGCAAGCCTGGAATGCTTATGGGGCGCAATATATCTCGGTGCCATCAGACCAGCACGGCATGATTGTAGATGAATTGGAACAAGCCCTGCGAATTGGGCCAAAATTTATCTACGTCCTGCCTAATTTCCAGAACCCATCTGGCTCAACCATGAACCTGGAACGGCGCCAGAAACTGGTTGAGGTAGCCGACCGGTATGGGGTTCCGATTATCGAAGATGACCCCTACGGACAGTTGCGCTATGATGGTGACCACCTGCCCTCGGTTGTCAGCCTGGATAGCGAATATCGCAACGAGAGCAACGGGCAATACAGCGGCAATGTCATTTACATGAGCACTTTCTCAAAACTGCTGGCCCCGGGCATTCGGCTGGCCTGGGTGATAGCGCCGCCACAGGTCATTCGAAAACTGGTGATGATGAAGCAAGCCGCTGACTTGCACACCGCCACCTTCAACCAGATTGTGGCCTATGAGGTTGCCAAAGGCGGATTTCTGGATGAGCACGTCAAAGTGATTCGCGCAACCTACAAAGAGCGCCGCGATGTGATGCTGGAAACGATGGATGAAATCTGGCCGAGTGAAGTGCGCTGGACTCGCCCGGAGGGCGGCATGTTCCTATGGGGCATCTTGCCCGAAAAAATGGATGCCGCCGAACT
>CAZNCT010000065.1:0-14612 GCA_964571615.1 uncultured Anaerolinea sp.
GTAGCATATTTGCCATATTCCCAAACCAGAGAAGCCTCCACGCCGCGCCACAAAATTTCCGCGCCGCTAATGTAGGCAATCACCCACAAAACCCGGCGTGGCTGGTTTTCACGCAATAAAAAATGCACTCCTACAAGGAAAACCAGCACCGAATGGGCAGTGGCGGCCAGCGGAACGGCTTGAAAAAGAAGCAGCAAAGGCAGATGCCAGAACAGGAACGGAATTACCTGCGACCAGGTCAGGTCTTCAGTACGGCTGTCGGCATTAAAATCCAGTTGCCACCCGCTTGTCAGGTTTGTTTTTTTGCGAACAGATGAAGAAAAAGCGCTCATAGGTGGGTTAATCCGGGGCGTCGTTATCGCTATCGGCCAACACCCAATAATTTTGCCCGGCCAGCGATTTCATCAGGGCCAGGTCGGCGCTCAGCCAGCAAAAGCCAACCGGGGCCGAGAAGAGAAACCCAAAGCGACGCGCCAGGGCGTGCAATTCGGGCCGGGAGGCAATCAGCGTGACCTGGCCGGCGCGATGCCGAATGCCATCCTGCAAGGCCAGGGTGAACAGGTCGGACAAGGCGGCAGTATCGGCAAAATCGCCAAAAACGTCCAGAATGCGGGCGTACCGCGTGCCATCTGGCTGAGTGATAAAGCGGGCAATCAAAAAATGGGTAGGCGCGTGACGCGGCCCTGCCAGGTAAAAAGCGTATTCCTGGGGATGGGGAGCCTGTCCATAGCGCCAGCGCAGAAAGTCGGCATCGCGCAGGGTGAGATTCAAATCACCCGGAGCAAAACGCTCAAATACCCCTGCCAGCGTGTCTGCTTCAAGGGCGGGCAGTTTCCAGGCCCGGCCCGGACGCTGAAGCATGAGCCAGGCGCGCCACAAGGCCGCCAGCGGGCTGAGCGCCAGCGCCCCCAGGCGCACCTTCCAGCCGCCGCGCTGTACCATTTTGACGCGCATCGGCCAGAGCGGGAGCAGGTCAATGGGCATATCTTCGCGCACGCCCCAGCCATGTTTACGGTGAATTTTAGCGGCCACTTCGTTGGGGAAGCCCAACAACAAATCGGACATTTCCTTGACGCGCTCATCAAACAGACTTTGCAGGCCGCGCCCGCGAAATTCGGGGGCGATGATTAAATCCACCCACCACAGGGCAGAATGCTCCTGCCCCGCAACCCGCACCCGGGCCGGAATTACGCCGCAATACCCGGCAATTTTGCCATCCTCGCGGATGACGAGACGGTTGGCGTTGGAGCCGTGCCACCAGGCCCCATGCCGAATCAAAAATTCGGCCTTGAGCGGCGGGTACACCCGGCGCAAAAAGTCATTGAGCAGTTCGGGGTCTATCTGGTCAGCGGTGAGTAGTTCGGCCATAGGAATTGGTAGATTGAAAGAGATGGTAATTTGCCAGATGGAAAGATTGTATCAGGCAGGCAGCCTGTTTTTGTGAAAATGACTTTTGTAATACGCTTCAAGTTGCGGCACAATCACCGCCGGGGAAAGTTCAGCCGCAACGCGCTGACGAGCGGCCTGGCCCATTTGGCGGGCTTTGGCGGGGTCGCGCAGCAGTCCGCGCAGGGCGGCGGCCAGGGCGTCTTCATCACGCGGAGCAACCAGCAATCCGCTTACGCCATGCTCAATCACCTGCGGAATACCGCCCACGCGGGTGGCAACCACCGGCAGGCCCGCCGCCATCGCCTCCAGCACGGCATTGGGCGTGCCTTCAAAATCGGAGGGCAGGCAGAAAATCTCGAAACGGGGCAAAAGCGCCGGGGGGTGCGGGTGGAATCCGACCAGGCGGATGCGCTCCCCCACTCCCAGCCGTTCGATTTCGGCCTGGACTTGTTCCGGCACATCCGGGTCGGAGGCGCGCACCGGCTGGCCGACCATCACCCCGAACAGGTCGGGGAACTCAGGCAAAAGTTGGGCTAAAGCGCGGACAAAAACAATGTGGTTTTTCTTGCGTCGCAGGTTGGCAACCAGGCCCACAATCCGCCCGAAGGTGGGAAAATTGGCGGGCAGTTCGGCCTGCGGGCCAATCGAATCGGCCTCAACACAATTAGGCAAGAGGAAAATCTGCCCGGCAGGCACCCCGGCGGCGCGCAATTCATCCACCAGCGGGGCCGAGTTGACAACCTGGCCCTGCACACCGCGCAAAATCAGCCAACGGATCATGGCTGGGAAGGCCCAAAAATCGGGAGATTGGATGGAGTCGCGCGCTGACCCCAGACGAACCGGCACCCCAGCCAGCCAGCCAACCAGCCCGGCATAGGCGTTATCGTGAATGCTCCAGGAATGGACGATGTGCGGGCGCAGGCCGCGAAAAAAGCGGTAGAGCCAAACCATGCGGGCCGGGATACTGCGCGCGGCGGGCGGAATGGCATGGACGCTGACCCCAGCGCGGCGCAGGTCGTCATCCAGGGTGTAGTTGGCGCTGGGATTGAAGACAACGACATGCGGCTCAAAGCGGGTTTTGTCCATGTGCTTAAGCAACAGGTAAAGCTGGCGCTCACTGCCGCCCAGGCCAAGTTGGCCGATGAGATAAACGATTTTTATGGTGTCAGGTGTCACGGTGTCGGGTGCGAGAGGTCAGGAATCTGGGAGGATGGGGCCGCGCAAGGCGGGCCAGCGCAGGCCGCTGAGTTTGAGGGCCAGGTAGTCGGGGTCGGCAAAGTATAAATCCACGCGGGGAATTTCGTAAGCGGGCAGGCCCACGCCTTGCGGGATGACCGCAAAGGCGGCGCAATACCCGGCCTGTTGGCTGGCTTCAGCCACGGCGCGGTTGTATTCGCCGTAGGGGTAGGCCAGGGTGTCCACCGGCTGGCGGCTGATTTCGGCCAGGGCGCGCCGCGATTCTTCCAACTCACGGCGCAGGTCGGCGGGAGACAGGCCGGGCAAGTGCGGGTGACTGAGGGTGTGCGAACCAATCACGGCCCAGGGGCTGGCGGCCAGTTCGGCCAGTTGACTCGCAGAAAGGCCATCGTAACAATCGCGGGCAAAATCTTCGGGGACGTTTTTTTCTTCCCCCCAGCCGCGCCGGGCATATTCGCGGGTGAATCCCAGCCAGTTGCGCGGATTTTGGACGTGCTGAAGGGTGACAAAGAAAAGCCCTTTGGCGCGAAACTCCGCCAGGATGGGCAGGATGTTGAGCAGGTTGTTGGCGTGGCCGTCGTCAAACGTCAGCAAGACGCCCGGCTTGGCGGTGTGCAGGAATTCATCCAGGGAAAGGAAAGAAAACCGGTCTGAAAGCCAGGCCAGGGTGGCGCGGAACTCGTCCACGGTGTGATGCGGCTGAAGGTCGCGGGGGATGCCGGGATAGCGTTGACGCGATACGCCGTGGAAGTTGAGCGCGAAGCGCCCGCCCTGAGCAAGGATGCGGCGGGCGAGAGCGGCCAGTCCGCTGCGGGCGGCGAGGCGGGGGAAAAAGCCGATGGATGGAGAATCAGCAAGATAGGGCATAGTAAAAGGCATTTCCTGCCATAAATCCTACAAACTTTACGAATGGCTTGATTGCAGGAAGGCCATTTTCACCACGGAGACACTGAGAAAGCGGGGAAAAGTATTAAGAACCTATCCGAGAATTTATTAACGCTAAGTCGCAGAGACGCAAAGTTTTTTTATTTTGACCTGAAATGCAGTCATTTAAGGAAGTTTGTTCCAAAATTCTTGGCGACTTTGCGGCTTGGCGTTAAGGGTTTTTATGTGCCGAATACAATACCTTCGCCAATTTGTCGTTTCCTGGAGTTTGGCATAAAACCCGGTACACGGATTTCACAGACTGACGCGGATGAACACGGATAAATCATCGGAAAAACCATAAAAAGCTCTTAAAATCCGTTTTTTCCGTGACTTCACTGCAAAAACTATTTTTCGAACCGCAAAGAACGCGAAGGACGCCAAGAATGCGATTTTATCGGCAGGAAAATACATTTTTGGTAAAAAAACAGCATGGTTTCTGCGTTTTTCTTAGCGCTCTTGGCGCACTTTGCGGTTCGTTAGCTTTTTGCAGTGAAGCCTTCCGTGTAATCCGTCAAATCCGCGTACAAAAAACTGATGCATACGAACTTTCGGATAGCAAAGTTCTCTTCATAATTTTGGCGAAGGTATTGGAATAGAAACTAAAACAAAACTCTGTGAACTTCGTGTCTCCGGGGTTGCAAAGAGATTACTCATGCTTTTTTTCGGTCAGGGGCTGGCCCCAGGCTTTTTGCAGATGTTCGCCAATCGTTTGCCCCCAGGCCTCGAGGGTGTAGCCCTGGGCGGCCTGGCGGGCCAGCTGGCCCATGCGAGCCATGCGGGCCGGGTCGGCAGTCAGTTGCAAAATGGCCGAGGCCAGGGCTTCGGGAGATGGGTCATCAAGCAACAAGGCGCCACCGGATTGAAAAAGTTGGGGCAAAACGGAGGTGCGGGTGGCAATGACCGGCAAGCCGCAGGCAGCGGCTTCGAGGGCGGCTTTTGGGAAGCCCTCGCGGTAGGAAGGAAAGACAAACAGGTGTGATTGGGAAAGAGTTTGCATGACCCCGGCGTGACTGACATTGCCGTGAAAGGTTACATGGTTGGAGAGTTGCAGGGTGAGGGCTAATTGCTCAAGGGCAGGCCGGTATTCGCCATCGCCTAGAATATCAAGATAGAGGCTGGGGTGTTTTTCGAGCACGGCGGACAGGGCGCGTAGCAGGGATTGGACGTTTTTAGGCTCGGCCAGCCGCCCAACCGTGACCAGACGCAGAGGAGCCAGGCCATCCCAGGAGACGGCGGGAGAGATGGATTGGACTTCGGCGGCGGTCAGGGATGTGGAAAAAATCCAGCGAATGTGGGGGTTGCGGGCGGAAGGGGGCGTTTCGGCCCCGCCGGTTGCCAGTACCACGTTGCGCCCCCCGGCAATTACTTCGAGCAGGCGGTGCAAAAGCCAATCTACTGTTGATATGGGCTGGCCCCAGGTGCCGCAGT
The DNA here is from genome assembly GCA_964571615.1 of uncultured Anaerolinea sp. Lineage (GTDB taxonomy): Bacteria > Chloroflexota > Anaerolineae > Anaerolineales > Villigracilaceae > UBA8950. Next base: position 4,942 of record CAZNCT010000065.1, read on the forward strand.
GACGCACAAAGAGCGGTTTGCGCCGCAAGAGGGCCAGGAAGATGCCAATGGTGCCGATATCGCCGCCAACCGGGGTATGCACCGCATCCGCCGCGCCAACGGCCTGCCAGAGCCGGGCGGCATGACACAAGAACCAGGGGAACATACCAAGTTTGCGCCGCCAGCCGAGGCCCGCTGGTTCGGCCAGGGGCAGGACGCGGATTTTGCGGCCATGCAAAGGAATAGCCCCAGCGGGCAGAGGGCTGGTTTGGATAGGCACAGCGATGGTGGTGGATTCAAACAAGGTTGAAATGGCCGCCATCTGGAAAGGGAAGCCGCCTACGGTGGAATAGCCGCAGGGCGAGGCCGGGTCGTGCCAGGTTTCTTTGTGCGAGATGACGAGAAGGTTCATCTAGTTTTACACAGAGAGCGTAACAGGTCCGCAAGAACAAGGCCATGCGTCTCCCAGGTAAGATTTTTTTTGGCAAATTCTGAGCATCGCTGAAAATATTCAACACGATGTGCATGTACATCGTGTAAAAATTCGAGCAAGGCCGGAGACATCGCTTCCGCATCTAAATCAACCCAGTGACCAAGATGATTATCAGCAACCATATGACTGAAGTCGCCAATATAAGGCGTGGTAATGACAGGCAAACCACACAATAAATACTCGGCAAATTTGAGCGGGGAAGCAACAAGGTTCACCGGTGATTCATCCCGAAGAAGTAAGCCAACATCACCCATCTGGAGATAGTCAAAAATCTGGTCATGCGGCGCGGATGTGATTTTATAGCAATTGGGGGGAATTTCTTCGGCGCGCAAGTATTTCTCAAATACAGAAGCCTGGTAAGAATAAATCAGGAAAAATGCTTGCGGCATACGGAGTTGAATATTCTTAAACAAGCGGCACATGCTTTCAGGCAACTGATATGTTTCGGCTGCACCAACATAGCAGATAACAAACCTGTTATCCAGACCGTTTTCACGGCGCAGGGTCTCGCGGCGAGACCAGTCGGGAGTAAAGTCGGCGCGGGTGGCGCAAGGAATAATAACCGACGATGACAGGGAGCAGGAAAAATGTTTTTCGTAATGGCTGCGCATGGCCTGTGAAACAAAAATCAGCCCATCGGAAGAAGAAAAAGTGATGCGCTCTTCCTGTTCCATTCGCCGGGCAAACACATCTGGCTCGGAAAGACCAATATCATACTGGTACTCATCCACCACTGCACCCTGAATATCCGAAATGATTTTCAAATTTGGTAAAAATCTTCGCACCTGCAAGCCGAGATAACCAGCCTTTGTGCCAAGCCCAAACAAAAAGGCGGCCCGCACATACCAGGCAGCCAACACCAGCAAAACAGCAGCCAGTCTGTCATTAAACCAGGTCACCGGATAAAAACGGCCAAACGGCAGTAAGGGCAGATAAACCACCGGGCAACCCGCATCAGCAGACAAACGGGCGCGACCACGAATTAGAAATTGCGGGCCAGAAAGCCACTGAGTGGCATAGACAAAACAAACGATATAGGCCTGGAAATTGCGTTTTTGTGCTTCGCGGGCAATATCTACCATACGGGTACGCCCCCCGCCTGAATTGGCGTTACTGGATGTGGCAACAAATAAAATGGTGGTCATCGGCGGGCAATTTCGAGCAGGGTTTGGGCGGCGCGGCGGCCAGATTCGCCGTCAAGGGTGGCCCCAAAAGTAGACTGGATGAATGCACGGCGGGCTTCACGCTGGGCGGATGGGTTTTCAAGGCTCTGGCGAATGGCGCGGCGCAGGTCATCCACCGACCACGCGACCGTGACCGCGCCGCTATCAGCCACGCGCCGGTAGTGGTCAAAATCAATGTGGCGCTTCCAGTGAAACCCAATGGGCAGGTGGCTGCCGGGCGGGTCGAAGCCAAGGTTGATGACCGGTTTATCGAGCATCATCAGTTCGAGCGAGACGGTGGAGGCCGGGTTGATGCCCAGGGCACAGTGATGCAGCAGGCTGGTGTAGAGGCTTAAATCCTGTTCGTGGGGGGTGAACCATTTTTCTTCCCATAAAATGGGCGGGAAGACCACGCCAGGGATGTTTTCGGCGGCCAGGGCGCGCATTTCGGGGCTGGTGCCTTTAACGTAGGCGCGCACCACGAGCTGGGGGCGGGTTTCGGCGGGGTATTCATCCAGCAGGCTGATGATGGCGCGCACATGGCGCACTTCTTCGGGAAAGTCGCGGTCCATGCCGGTGGTGTAGAGGATGAAGGGGCGGGACGGTTCGAGGCCGAGGCGGGCAAATAGTTCTTCACGCGGCAGGCAGAATTGGGGGCGAAAGTGATAGTCAAATTGTGGGGTGCCGGTGATATGCACATGACCAGGGTCAATTTGCGGGTAAAGGCGCAGCAGTTCATCCCGCATCAGGCCATGCCAGACCAGGTAATCATCGTAAGGCGGCAGGATGCGCCCACGGGAGGAGAGGTTATCCCACGAAAAGATGAAGGCGGCGGTGCGGATGCCCAGGTTGTGCGCCACACGCACAGGCAATTCGCCGCGCGGGGCGTGAATGTGGGATGTGTTGAAGACCAGGTCGGGTTGGAGTTGGGCAAAGAGATGCTCGAAATCGCGGGTGGGGTTGAGCCACAGGCTGAGACGGTTCTCGAGCCAGGCCAGGGCGTTGAGGGCCGGGCGGTTGGCAAAGGCGCGGATGAGGGCTTTCCAACCCAGGTGGCGGATTTTTTGCCAGGGGGTGACGGCCTGCGAATCGAGGATTTGCCATTTGTTTTTGACTTTTTCGGTCCAAATCCAGCGATAGTGGGCGTTGGCAATCAGTTCGCGCAAGTAGCCAACAACGGGATATTCGGGGTAGTCTTTGAGTTCGATGATGTCATCCACCAGCGGGCGGAAGCGGGCCTGGAAGGCTTCATCGGTCAACACTGATAGCAGGGTGATGCGGGCATGCGGGCGCAGTTCAGCCAGGGTTTGCGAGTAAAGAAAGTTACGCACGGCTTCGCCGCGGGCGATGATGAGCAGGATGTGGGGTTTAGAATAGGTCACGTTTTGAGATAACCTGTGAGATAACCTGACGGTAGCAATTGCTTGAAATCAAAAACTTTTGAACACAAATTGCACAGAATTTGACGGAAGGGACAATAGACAGGATGACTACCCGGCCAATACTCGCCTCCAAGCAACCCAATAGGAATATTGGAGCAGGAACGCGGGCCAAAGAGATAAAGCGCGCAACAGAGCCGGGAAGGCGGTTTTTGCCTGCGGGCGGGCTTTGGCGAGCTTTAGCCAGCCGCTGGCGCGAAAGTAACGCGCATAACGGGCGCGAAGGCGGTCATGCGCGGGGTTTCCATCCATGGCGTTCAGATATAACGAGGCAAATTCTTCAGCAAAAGGCAGAATATCATGCTCACTTTTGCTCAAGGCATGTTTGCGAAACAAACCATACACCTGATTGGTAAGCGCCAGCGGAAAGGCGGCGCAAACCCGGTAGAGCAATTCCCTGTCCATGACATAATGCAAATCCTGGCGCACCCAGAAGCCAACCTGTTCCAGGGCGCGCCGGGAATAAAACGCAGCAACCTGGTGCAGGCGATAGTTGGCAGGATTGAGCAGGGTCAAATCGCACGGCGAGGGGCTATCCAACCGAGGCAAAACGGGTTCGGATATTATTTGTCCTTTTTCATCAATGAACTGAAATGCGCCAATGACCGCCCCGGCCTGTGGGTTCTGAGCAAACTGGGCAATGGCATGGGCAAGTGCGCTAGGCGCATACATATCATCACTGCTCAAAAAGGTGACAATTTCGCCGGTGGCGCGGGCAAAGCCTTTGTTAATGGCATCGCCCTGGCCCCGGTCAGGTTCGCTAACCCAGTAGGAAATAGAATTTTCGTGCTTTTGGATGATTTCAAGGCTATTATCGGTGCTGCCACCATCAATAACGATGATTTCAACGGCAGGATAGCCCTGGGAGACAATGGATTGAAGGGCTTGGTCTAAAAAACGCCCCCCCTGGTAGGTTGGAATGATGATACTGATGCGGGGAAAAGTCATTTGAAGCGATAACTAGTAAGAAGTGGCTCAAGACGAATTAACCAATCCTGCATACGATTGCGCAGGCGCGTGGAGGGAAGGTGCTGGCAAAGCCACCATAAAATTTTTGCCGCGGGCGTGGTCGCCAACGGCCATTTCCAATGCGCCACCTGCCATGCCCCATGCTGGGCAACATAAGCAGGATATTCGGCCATGAACCGCTGACGGTCTTTTTCTTTTTTATAAGTGGTGCCTTGCGAGATGGTCACCTGCCCAAGATGGGTCACGCGGGTATCCCCAACCAGCACCACCCGGTAGCCCATTTGGCGAATTTTCATTAACAAAATCAGGTCGTTGTAACTGCCAGAGTAGGATTCATCCACCCCGCCCGCTTTTTGTAAGACTTCGCGCTTAAACAGGTTCAGATTCAGGGTCATCAGGCTGGGTTCGCAGGTAATTGGTTTGCGCACAAAATCAGCCATTTGGCCGGGGTAGTCGCAGTAGCTGAGATAGGGGAACACACAGCCGACATCGGGCAATTCAAGACAGGTTAGAAGTTTTCGCAGGGTATCAGGCGGAGGAAAAATATCATTGGCCATCAGGCCGATGTAGGGTTCTTCAAGCAGAGAAAGCCCAATGTTAAACCCTTCCGCAAATTGCAGGGCGCGCCCGGCATGGTGATAGCGCACATTCAACGCTGTGCAATGACCGGCCATCTCCTCATCGGGTTCAGGGCTGCCATCCACCAGCAGGACAGTTTGCGCTTCCGGGTTTTGGCGCAATAACTGCAGGGATAGCAAGGTAGCATAGCGCACCGCCGGAGAAAAGTGGGGTTGCCAGTAATAATTAACCACCATGCCCACCCGAGGCGCAGGATTATTCATAGAGCAAGCGATAAGACGCCAGATGTATTTTCTTAAGAATATTGCGCACCAATGCCGATTTCAAAACCCGGCTGACCCAACCTTTTGAACGCGCCGGAGTGGGTTGTGGCGCAGGGGCAGTTGGGTTGCCTGTTGGGGCATTTGCCAACCAGGGAAGTTCGCGCCCCAAATCGGGAACATGATTGCCCATGTGATGAACATAATACCCCGGGGTGGATACCTGCCAAAACCCGGCTTGCGCCAGGCGCATTTCAAGCACCGGGGAGTAGATGGAGTCACCTTTTTCGCTGGGCGATTCCACGTTGAGCGGCAAAATTTTCTGCAACGCCGCGCGACGGATGGTAAATTGAAAATCGGCTCCCGAAAGCAAAACCCGGCTGTTGCCGCGTTGTAAGGCAATTTCCTGGCGCTGAGTAAAGGTGCGTAAATAATCGCCGGGATTTTCACCCAGGCTGACCCGGTGGGCATTGACATATTCTTCGGGAATGAGCGCGCCGGTTTGAATATCGATCGTGGCGTTCTGCCGGGCGCTCTCGAAGGCAAAATGAAAAACCCGCTCAAACGCCGGGGATGAGCTATCCATCAAAATGGGCAGGGCCGTAACCTTGCCGACTTCGGGGAAAGTTTCGAGAACCTGCAACGAGTTTTCCCACCAGCCGGGGAGAAAATAGACATCGCTATCGGCATAGGCCACAAATTCACCCGGAGCGGTTGTGAGCAGGTAATTCAACGCGCCGAACTTGCGCAGGTTGTATTCAGAAAAAATAAGATATTGGATTTGTCCCTTGCGGCGCAACTCAAGCAGATAGTCTTGCACTTCCTGGCAACTACCGTTGTCGAACACCATCAAATCATAGGGTTCGGGTGTGTTCTCACGCAGGCTTTGAAAAAATAGTTTTAAGACAGAAAATCCTTCCTGCCAGTAGCCAGAAAGCATGGGTATATAAACTACCGTGGTCACGGTCAGGCGTTTATGCAACTGCGCGACATCGAAATAATCCTGTGATTTTAAGGGATGGCGTCCGGCGCGGGGCATGGGATAACCTTCAAATAGAAGAAAAATATCGACCCAATAGGTCTTGGAGCGTGGCAGCAGTCACGGCGCGGGCATAATGCTGATGATACAAAACCTGCCCGGCCTCGGCCAATCCAGCCAGCGGAGCGGGACTGGCAACCAGGCGGGAAATCTGCCCGGCAAAAGCATCGGCAGAATCCGCCAGCAAGATGTTGCGGCCCGGAATCAGTCCAATCACCCCCTGGGCGGCAGGCGGCACACTTAAGACAGGCAAGCCATAGAGAAAAGACTCAATAATGCGGGTGCGCAAACCGGTTGCGACCGCATTGCCCACCACCTGCATATCGGTTTGGGCATAAAGGGAGGATAAGTCATCCACAAAGCCCAAAAATTGCACTTGCGGATACGGTTCAGCCAATTTGCGTATGCGGCGGGCGTATTCGGTTTGTCCCATCTTGCCCGCCACCCATAGTTCCAACCGGGCTCGAATGTCTTCGGACAAACGCGGAAACACCTCGCCCAAAATGAATTTGAGCGAATAGTAGCCGACCATCGCATCTGGGCTGCCAAGATGCAGCAAACGCAGTATCCCGCCATCCGCCCAGGGCCGGGTTCGGGAAGGCAGGGCTTCAACCGGCCAGCTGGTAGGCAATAATTCGGCATTGGGAATGCCATATTGTTCACGAAAAATGCGGGTTTCGTGCTCGGCTATCATCAAGACCAGATTGGACGATTGGGCAATTTGTTTTTCAACCTGGCGGGCAAAGTATTGGCGGCGAATCTGCTCAAGCCATGTTTTGCGCTGACCAATTTCGGCGCGCATGGCGGCCAGTTTGCGGTTGCGGTCTGACTCCAAATCGTGGCAGCTCCAAACCAGTTTCAGTCCCCTGCCGCGCAGAGAAATAGCGACATTGGCAGTGGATGGATATTCAAAGTGGTGAATCGCGCCGGGGGTGGCGCGCTCATTTGCCAGAGCCACATCTAAAATGCTCTGCCGGTCAGGGTAAAGCACGGCAAGCGCCCTCTCCACCGGAAAGCCAACTTTATAAGCCAGACGCTCGGCCAGCGTGGGCAGTGTTGGCTGGGACGCCAGCGGGACATATTGCGCGCCATCTGGCAGGCTGACAACATCTGCCCCTGGGGTTTTGGTAATATGAATGACTTTTACCGGCAAGCCCAGGTCGAGATAGGCGCGAATGTTGCTATACTGACGCAGGTTGGTGCCCATGCCCGATGGGGTGATGGCATTGTGGGTATAAAAATAGACCTGCGGGATGGTCATGGATTAAGGCTCAAATGCTGATTGAACAAACTGCTCAAAGCGCTCAAAAAACTGCTGGCGCGAAAAGGTGTCTTTGAGCGCCATCACCCCTTGCGCGGCAGACTGGTATGCGCTTTCATTCAGGGTCAGGGCTTCCAGTTGGGCGGCCAGGGATTCAACATCTGGGGTAATACAAACTGCGCCACAGGCATTGTCCTGCACAAAACGCACTACGGTGCTATCGAGCGCGCCGAGGGCCAGCATGGGAACCTGGGCCTGGATGTAGGAAGATGTTTTCAGCGGGAAGGAGGTGCGGGCGGTTTCGGCCAGCTCGGGGGCGAAATCCCAGGTTAAGAAGCCAACATCCATGCGGCCAAGAGCCTGCGCAAAGTCGGGTTCAGACAGCCAGCCGGTGATTTCGACATCTTCTGAAAGGGTCACATTTTTGGGCGGCGCGCCCAGGTGCAGCAGGCGGAATTTTCCCGCCCCATGCCGCCGGTTGAGCGCGGCCAGCGCCTGCACCAGCAAATTCCAGTTGGCCGGGGAGGTGACACTACCCACCGAGCCAATCACAATCGGCGGTCTGGATGGGTTGAGCGGGCGCGGCGGCAGACAGGCGGGTGACTCGACGCCAGGGAAGAGCGTGACCGGGCGCGCGCCGTAGCGCTGACGGTAGGTTTCGCCCATAGCGTCACAAATGACAGCCGTCTGGCGCGATTCGGTCAGCGCTCGGGAAAACTGGCCCTCATACCAGCCCAGAAACCAGGCTGGCAGGCCCTTAATGCGCAGGCGATTAACCGGGTCATCATGCACCATCGTCAGCAGGGGCACACCCAAGGCCCGGGCCGCGACCCGCCCGGCAATCACGGCTTCAAAGGCCAGGTCGGCCAGCACCAGGGTTACGCCGTGGGCGCGGCCAAAAGCGGCGGCGCGGCGTCCCCGCCGCCAGGCCCACGGCCCATATTGAATCAGTTGGCGCAGGCGCAAAAAGCGCGCCGGACGTTGGGGCGGCGCGCTGGCCTGGTAAGGGATGGGAAACGGGTTGCTTACCCCCGGCCCGCGCAACGAAAACCAGCAAAAGGCCTGTGGGTATTTTTCGAGCAGGGTTGCCATAAAAGCCATCGAGGCCGAGCGCGGCGCTTCGAGGGGCATGCATGTGATGAAGAGAATCTTCCTCACCGTAAACACAGATTAGCGCCGGATTATCTTTGAAAATAAAGTGTCGAAAATAAAACCAAGCCGTGAAAAAAATTTGGCCCGCAACGAAAAAACATCTCTTGGAAACGAAGCATACAAAGAATTGAAATTAACAGTTATTGGCTCTTTGCCGCCAATTTTTAGCGCATCTTCGATACTTTCTGCCCAATCATCGGGCGAGCGTTCGGTGGACAAAAAATAATCATTGTACTTAAAGACACCCTCATTATGATAACTTGGGAGCGCCTCATTTCTCAACCAACGAGCCGGAACCCCAAAAGCCTCGGCCAAAATAATCCCATGCAGCCCGCTTGAAATTACCATCTCAGAACCTAAAATCATCTCCAAAACGGTTTTCCAATGAAGTGTTGGCAAGACCACGTTCTCGTAACTCCGAAAAAAATCAATATCCCCCCCGTGAGGAATAATCACATATTTTCTGATGGGGGCAGGCCGCAAGTCAGGAAAGAGTTCAGGCAGTAATAAGGCCGGGTCGCCAAAAATGGCAGGACAATCAATATCATAATTTTTCAGGATAAAATCCCGGCTAAGCGGCCCGCGAATTGCGCGAATATCCACTTTTTTCAGAGTTTTTGGGTTTTTGCGAACAATATTTACCCCCGTTCCCCATACCACATCACCATTTTGGACAAAATGGAATATGCTGCCTAGAGAAAAAAAGAACTTTTCAAAACGTTTGCTTTTTCCAATTTCATGTTTTTTTACTGTCTCAATCTTCTGACCTAGCAAATACTGGACGATATCTGGCGATAAATCATCGCCAAAATTTCCTACCGGATGAATGTAATAGAACAAGCGCATCTTTAAAAAGCCTGCTCTACTTGACGAACTTTCCAGTCTATTGAAGGAGCAAGCAAGCCTCGAATCGGGTCACCAGAATAGGCTTTGTTATGCGACCCGTTATTTTCAACTGATATTAACACCCGTATTCCATCATTCGGTATCAACATTCGGCTATTATGAATCGTTGCATGAAAGCGTATGAAGTAAGAACGAGGGGCTAGCCAACCCGCCGGGATGAGAGCACGAGCAATATATCGCCCAGGTTGAACAACGGGAATGCTGGGGCTGGCCGCATCAGGAAAACTGCGAAAAATTAACTCATCATTTTGACCTAGCAAATCAAAAAACACCCTCAGGCCCAGCGTTGCTTCATAAACTTGATATTCAAACAAAATTTCAATCGGTTCGCCATTCCCAAGCACTGTTGTATTGATTCCTGACTGCAAAATACCGATATCAATCAGCTTAAAGACACGATCTGGCGGATATTGCTGAATCGAGGCCCGTAA
>CAZNCT010000065.1:14628-20099 GCA_964571615.1 uncultured Anaerolinea sp.
CCCGTAAATCATCAAAATCGCGAGAGCTCTTGAGGCTTCTATCAACATAGAGAGAGACAACATCCTCTGAACGGGAGTATTCGGCCAGACAACCTTTTTCCAGCAAAATAGCCTGCCGGCACAATTGGCGTATCATTGCTAAATTATGACTCACAAACAACACCGTCCGCCCGCCCTGGGCGACTTCGCCCATTTTGCCCAGGCATTTTTTCTGGAATTCGGCATCGCCCACAGCTAACACTTCATCCACCACCAATATTTCGGGGTCGAGGTGGGCGGCCACGGCAAACGCCAGGCGCACGTACATGCCGCTGGAGTAGCGCTTGACGGGGGTATCAATGAACTTCTCCACCCCGGCAAAGTCCACAATTTCGTCAAATTTGCGGGTCACTTCGGCGCGGGTCATGCCCAAAATTGCGCCGTTCAGGTAGACATTCTCGCGCCCGGTCAGTTCGGGGTGAAAGCCGGTGCCGACTTCGAGCAGGCTGGCAACCCGGCCTTTGATTTTGATTTTCCCGCTGGTGGGGGCCGTCACCCGCGAGAGAATCTTGAGCAGGGTGCTTTTCCCGGCCCCGTTGCGGCCAATAATGCCCAGCACTTCTCCCTGCTGGACGGTGAAGGAGACATCCTTGAGCGCCCAAATTTCTTCATCCGACGGCTGACTGCGGACGGCTGACCGCTTTCCATACCCGGCATAGTCCGGCGCACCAATTTTTGCCAGCGGGTTGGGCTTGCCGCGCACTCTGGCCCACCAGACGGCCAGGTCGTGCGCAAATGTCCCGGTACCAATCTGGCCCAGGCGGTAGGTTTTAGAGAGGTTTTCGACAGAGATAACAGTGGTCATCGATAAAACTCCGCCACCGCCCCAACAACCCGCTCCATCTGAGGTTGGGTCAGTTCGGGGTAAATCGGCAAGGCCAGGGTTTCTTCGGCGGCACGCTCGGCGTTGGGCAAACTGCCGGGGCGGTAGCCCCATTCTTTGAAGCAAGCCTGCAAATGCAGGGGCACGGGGTAATAAATTTCGGAGGCGATTCCCGCGGCTTTCAGATGCGCCATCAACGCGGAGCGGCTTCGCACCCGCAACTGGTAGAGGTGGTAAATGTGCCTTCCCCACCCGGTTTCGCGGGGCAAAACCAGCGGGGCCGAATCGCCCTCCACCAGCCCGGCGCGGCGGAAAAGGTCATTGTACAGCGCGGCATTGCGGCGGCGGGCCTCCGTCCAGGATTCGAGATGGGGTAGTTTGGCCCGCAAAATGGCGGCCTGCAAAGCATCCATGCGAAAGTTGCCGCCCACCGCCTGGTTGTAATACTTGGGCCGGTGGCCGTGATTGCGCAACAAAGCCACCCGGTCGGCCAGGGCCGGGTCATTCGTCACCACCATGCCGCTATCGCCCGCGCCGCCCAGGTTTTTGGATGGGAAAAACGAAAAACAGCCCAAATGCCCCAGCGAACCCGCCCGCCGTCCGCCAAAATCGGCGCCAAGCGCCTGGCAGGCATCCTCCACCACGAACAGGTTGCGCTTTTCGGCTATCTGCATTATTTCGCTCATATCCGCCATCTGACCGGCCAAATGCACCGGCAAAATAACGCGGGTGCGCGGGGTGATGGCCGCTTCCAGTTGCGATGCGTCCAGGTTCAGGGTATCCAGGTCAATATCCACAAAGACCGGTCGGGCGCCCAGGCGCACAATGGCCCGGCAGTGGCAAAAAACGAGTAGGGCGAGGTCAGCACCTCGTCTCCGGGGCCAATTCCCAGGGCCATCAGCGAAACCAGCAGGGCATCGGTGCCCGAGGAGACCCCAATCCCAAAGCCGCAGTGTGAGTACGCGGCAATTTCCTGCTCCAGGGCTTCCACTTCGGGGCCGAGAATGAAATGTTGAGATTCCATCACCCGCGCAATGGCCGCTTCCACCTCCGGGCGGATGGCGGCATATTGGGCTTTCAGGTCGAGCATGGGAATGGCTTCGGTCATGGCAGGGGTTGCTCCTCGTCCCAATCGAGACAGCGCAAGACGCCGTTTTCAACGGCATAACGCCAGCCGCTTTGCGGGCAGCGCATCACCCCGGCGGGGTCGGGGGCGGGCAGACGCAGGCCGTGACGGCTCATCCAGCCCTTTTGGCGGGCCGGGACGCCCATCACCAGGGCATAATCGGGCACATCGCCGCGCACCACGGCCCCCGCGCTAATGAAGGCATAGCGGCCAATCACCGCGCCGCAAACAATGGTGGCATTGGCGCCAATGGTCGCGCCGCGCCGCACCAGGGTCGGCAGGTATTCTGCCTTGCGATTAATTTGCGAGCGCGGGTTAATCACATTCGTAAACACGCAAGACGGGCCGAGAAAAACGTCATCTTCGATGGTCACGCCGCTATAAACCGAAACGTTGTTCTGAATTTTGACGTTATCGCCAATGGCAACCCCGCTGCCTACCATCACATTTTGGCCCAGGGAGCAATTGCGCCCAATTTTTGCGCCGCTCATCACATGGCAAAAATGCCATATTTTCGTCCCGGCGCCAATTTCGCAGGGCTGGTCAATGTAACTGGAAGGGTGAACAAAATAAGGGGCGGGTTGCATCGGTTAGCGGCTCAAAAACGGGTGGGCCAGGTCATCCGGCGCAGTCAGCCCGGCCTGGCGGATGCGGTGCGTCAATTCAATGGAAGGACGGGCATCGTCAATGCCAAAGCCGTTCCCGGCCAGGGTGTGTTCATAGACGCGGGTGTGCAGGTCGGTAAAGCCTTCCGAAAATTCGACTTCCTGCCCGTCCACAGTGATAGAGCGGAAGGTGGTTTTATTGGCTTTGCGGGCCGCTTCGGGCAAATCATCGCGCTCCACCGAGAGAAACCAGCGCACCCGGGCGCGTTCCAGTTCCAAAAATCCGCTAATGCGCCGGGAGTCGGCGTAATGCACGCGGGTTTCTGCCGCCGGGCCAAACAGCCACATCAGCAGGTCAAAGAAGTGAATGCCAATATTGGTTGCCAGCCCGCCCGATTTATCGGCCTGGCCTTTCCACGAAACGTGATACCAGTTGCCCCGGCTGGTGATGTAAGTCAGAACCACCTCGCGCCGGGTGCTTGAATTTTCACGCAGCAACTGCTCGCGCAGGCGCACCAGTTCGGGGTGAACACGCAGTTGAAGCACGGTATTGACCTTGCGGCCCGTTTCGGCTTCAATTTCCTGCAAGGCATCCAGGTTCCAGGGGTTGATGACCAGCGGCTTTTCGCAAATCACATCGGCGCCAACGCGCATCGCCAGGCGGCAGTGGGCATCGTGCAGGTAATTGGGCGAACAAACCGAAACATACTGCACGCGCTCGGATTCCGGGCCCCGGCGCAATTTTTCCAGGTGACGGTCGAAGCGCTCAATCTCGGTGAAAAACTTGACATCGTAGGAAAACTGGTCAAGCACCCCCACCGAGTCTTTGGGGTCCACGGCGGCCACCAGACGGTTGCCCGTGTCGCGGATGGCTTTCAAATGGCGGGGGGCCACAAATCCGCCCGCGCCGATAACAGCGAAATTTTTTGTCATACCGTATCCATAAACGTCTGCTCAACGCGGTTGAAAATAACCGCGCCGAGGAAAACCACGACCAGCATAAAGCCAAAACTATAGAGCAGATGCCCCACGTCCACCGTGCCCGCGCCGAGGAAGGCGTAGCGAAAGGCCTCAACGATAGGCGTCATTGGGTTAATCTGAATCACCCACTGCCACCGGGCCGGAATGGCCGAGACCGGGTAGATGACCGGGGTGGCGTACATAAGCAATTGCACCCCAAACTGCACCAAAAAGCGCAAGTCGCGGTATTTGGTGGTCAGCGAGGAGATGATGATGCCAAATCCCAGCCCCAGCCCAGCCATCATGAGGAGCAGCAGGGGCGAGAGCGCAATCCACAGCCAGTTGGGGGCCAGCGGAGTGCCGCGCAGGGCAAAGAAAAGCACAAAAGCCAGAAAAAACGCAAACTGGATGAAAAAAGTAATCAGGTTTGAGAGCAAAATGGAAACCGGCACTGCCAGACGCGGGAAGTACACCTTGCCAAACAGGTTGGCATTTTGCACAAAGGTATTCGAGGTCTTGTTCAGGCAGTCGGCAAAATAGCCCCAGACGACCGTGCCGGACATATAAAACAGAAACTGCGGCAGGCCGTCAGTCGGCAGGCTGGCAATTTGGCCGAAGATGACCGTGAACGTGATGGTCGTCAAAAGCGGCTGGATGAGATACCAGAGCGGGCCGAGAATGGTCTGCTTATAGACGGCCACAAAATCGCGGCGCACAAAGAGCATCACCAGGTCGCGGTAGCGCCACAGTTCGCCCAGGCGCAGGTCAAACAATCCGCGCTGGGGCTGGATGACCAGGTCCCAGGATTCGTCGGAGGATTTTTGAGTTTCCAAAATTGCCATAATTAATCAGGGCTTCTAAATGTCTTACGAAGAAAGAGCCAGGCGCAAAGTATCCTGCCAGGCTGGAATGTGCAATCCAAAAGTTGTGGTGAAAAGCGAACAATTCAGCGCCGAAAAAGACGGACGAGCCGCCGGAGCAGGGAATTCAGAGGTTAGCGCTGGCAAGACTTCACGGACAATTTTTTCTTTCTCAGAAACCAGCGCCAAAACGGCACGCGCGAACTCAAACCGGCTGGCCGCCCCAGCCCCCGCCAGATGATACAGACCACTGCGTTCCTGTATCCAACCCGGCGAACGGAGGTAAAACGCTACCAGGCTGGCAGTTGTTTCGGCCAGGAAACGGCTCCAGGTGGGGCTGGCAACCTGGTCAGTAACGACACGCAGTGTTTCACGGGTACGCATCCAGTCCAGGGTTTTGGTCAAGAAATTATCACCCCGCAGACCGTATACCCAACTGGTTCGTAAGAGCAAATGTGCACACCCTGACTCAATAACAGCCCGCTCACCCTCTAACTTGGAATGAGCATACACACTCAAAGGGGCAGGCGCATCGGTCTCAAGATAAGGGGTGTCTTTGTGACCATCAAAGACATAATCTGTCGAGTAGTGGATAAGCAACGCATCCGAACGTTTGCATTCTTCGGCCAGCAAGCCTGGCGCATCAGCGTTGACTGCAAAAACCAGTTCAGGGTCCTGTTCAGCCCTGTCTACCGCAGTATAGGCGGCGGCGTTAATGACCACATCCGGGCGTTGTTCGTGCAAGACAGTAAGCAGGTTGTCTGGGCGGGCAAGGTCAACTTCGGGAAAATCCAGCGCAACCACATCGCCCAGCGGGGCCAGCGTGCGCTGAAGTTCCCAGCCTACCTGACCGCTCTTGCCAAGCAGTAAAATGCGCATCAGGGTGTACCTGCCCCAGGGAATTCATCCAGCACCCGCGCCAGATAGCGCGCATATTCACCGTGCCCCAACTCACGCACGTGAGCCGCAAAATCATCCCGGCTGATATAGCCCATACGATAAGCGATCTCTTCTGGAGAGGAAATAATTACGCCCTGACGCTCTTGAATCGCCTGAAT
>CAZNCT010000066.1:0-8869 GCA_964571615.1 uncultured Anaerolinea sp.
GCCAACAACACCCCAGCCGAGAACAGCACCCCGCAAGCCGACCCCACCAGCGGATTACCCACCCCGGTAGTGCGCGTCACCATTGCACCTGACCCCAAAATTGCCCTGCAAAACTTTGTCGAAGCCTGGCAGGCTGGCGATTACGCCGCCATGTACGCCATGATTACCCCCCAAAGCCAGCAAAACATCAGCGAAGAAGATTTTGTCGCCCGCTACCGCAACGCCATGAATGAAATGGCCCTGCGCGAAGTGCGCGCCGAAACCCTTTCAATGACCATCAACCCCGAAACCGCCCTGGCCAACGTGCGCATCACCTACAGCAGCAATGTCATCGGTGACTTACAGCGCGAAATTCCCTTCGGCTTCAAACTCGAAAACGGAAACTGGAAAATTGAATGGGAAGAAGGCCTGATTTTGCCCGAACTGCGCGGCGGCAATACCCTCTCCATGGACTACGAAACCACCCCGCGCGGCAACATCTACGACCGCAACGGCAACGTACTGGTCGAACAAACCCGCGCCGTCGCCTTTTACGTCATCCCTGGCGAAATTCTGCCCGAGCAAGAAGGCACCCTGGTTTATGAAATCGCCAACCTGACGGGCCAATCCCAACAATCGATTCGCAATCGCTATGCTTTTGCAGGCCCCAACTGGTATGTGGCCCTGGGCGAAGCCTCGCTGGTCGATGTCAACCGGCACATCGGCGTCTTACGCGGCCTGAGCGGCCTGCGCCTGGTGGACTATACCTCGCGCTTCTACTACAACAACGGCATCGGCTCACAGGCCGTCGGGTATGTTTCCTCGGTTCCCGCCGAACAACTCGACCAGTATCTGCGCGCCGGGTACGCCCGCAACGCCCTGGTCGGCCAGGCAGGCATCGAACGCTGGGCCGAAAACTACCTGGCAGGCAAATCTGGCGGCACCCTCTACGTCGTCAGCCCGGGCGGAGGCATTCTTTCATACCTGGGCAAAGCCAGCGCCCAACCGGGTAGTTCCATTTACCTGACCATCGACCGCAACCTGCAAATCCAAACCGAGCAAGCCCTCGGAGACTTCAACGGCGCCATCGTCGTCCTCGAGCGCAACACAGGCCGGGTACTGGCCATGGCCTCCTCGCCCGATTTCGACCCCAACCTGTTCAACCCGCAAAACCCCAACAGCCTGTACGGTTTGGGCGATGTCATCAATGACGCCAACCGTCCGCTGGTCAACCGCGCCACCCAGGGACAATACCCGCTCGGCTCGGTCTTCAAAATCATCACCATGGCCGCCGCCCTCGAAAGCGGCACCTACACCCCCGAAAACACCTACGAGTGCGGCTACGAATACACCGAACTCGGCGACCGGGTCTTGTACGACTGGACCTACGAGCGCTTTATGAACGAACTGCGCGAAACCGGCGAGGGCAAAACCCAACCCTCGGGCAACCTGACCCTCTCGCAAGGCCTGATGCGCTCCTGCAATCCCTGGTTCTATCACATCGGCTACGACCTCTATCGCCAGGGGCGAGTCACCGCAGTCGCCGACATGGCCCGCGGCTTTGGCCTGGGCAGCCCCACCGGCATCGAAGTCATCCCCGAACAACCGGGCAACATCATCAATCCGCCCGAAATCACCGAAGCCGTCTTCCAGGCCATCGGCCAGGGACAAATGACCGTCACCCCGCTGCAAGTCGCCACCTTCATTGCCGCCCTGGGCAACGGCGGCACCCTCTATCGCCCGCAACTGGTCGAAAAAGTCGTTGCCCCCAACGGCGCTGAGACGACCCTATTCAAACCCGAAGCGCGCGGCACCCTGCCCATCAAACCCGAAACACTCAAAGCCATCCAAGACGCCATGCGCTCGGTGGTCGCCAACCCACGCGGCACCGCCGCCCACCGCTTCCGCAACATCACCATCCCGGTTTATGGCAAAACCGGCACCGCCCAAACCGGCGGCGGCCTGCCGCACTCGTGGTTTGCAGGCTATACCGAAGTCACCGGCGGCAGTCTGCCCGATATTGCCATTGCCGTCATCGTCGAGAGCAAAGGCGAAGGCTCCGAATACGCCACCCCCATCTTCCGGCGTGTGCTGGAAATCTACTACGTGGGCCGCCCGCAAGTGCCCTACTGGTGGGAAGCCAACATCGGCATTCCCAAAACGCCCACGCCCTTTGGCGGCGTTCCAACCCAATCCAGCGGCAATTAACAGCGGAAATGTCTGACCAGGGAACGCTGACCGGCCTTATCATTCGCGCCCAATCGGGCTTTTTCACCGTCCTCGGCGCGGACTCAGACTCACCCGTCACCTGCATCCTGCGTGGACGGCTGAAACAAGGCCCCAGGCTGGGCGACATCGCCGCCGTTGGCGACAACGTCACTTACACCCTGCTGCCCGATGGCAGCGGCGTCATCGAAGAAATCCTGCCGCGCAAAAGCGAAATTGTGCGTCTCGACCCGCGCCCGCAAGGAGAATACCGCCAGGTCTTGCTCGCCAATGTAGATCAGGCCATTTTCGTCTTTGCCTGCGCGCACCCGCAACCCAAACTGCGCATGCTCGACCGCTTTCTGGTGATTGCTGAAAAACAGCGCATCCCCGCCCTGATTGTTGCCAACAAAGTTGACCTGGTCGGCCCCGAAACTGCCGAGGCGCTGTTTGGAGCCTACCCCGCGCTCGGCTACCCGGTACTTTATACCTCCGCCGATAAAGGGATTGGCCTCGAAGCCCTGCGCGAAGCCCTGCGCGGAAAACTCTCAGCCCTGGCCGGGCCAAGCGGGGTGGGCAAATCGAGCCTGCTGAACGCCTTACAGCCCGGCCTCGGCATCGCCATCGGCGAGGTCAGCCAGGCAATGAACAAAGGCAAACACACCACCAACTTTCGCCAGTTGCACCCGCTGGCGTTTGGCGGCTGGGTAGCCGACACCCCCGGCTGGAAATCGCTGGCGCTGTGGGATACGGAACCCGAAGAAATAGACGCCTACTTTCCCGAACTGCGCGGCCTGGTCTCGGCCTGCCAGTTTAGCGATTGTTCACACACCCATGAACCCGGCTGCGCCGTGCTCAGCGCCCTCAAAAACGGGCAGGTAAGCGCAGAGCGCTATGAGTCTTACTTAAGATTGAGAGATGAATAGTCATTTCATTTGTCATTGCGAGAAGGCCGAAGGCCGACGAAGCCATCTGCGCTTCATTGGCAAAACGAATTGAATAACCAGTCTCGTTAAATGGGAGATTGCCACAGTCGCCGCCATGCGGCTCCTTCGCAATGACAGGTTAAATTACCTCTATGAACCTCTGGAACGTTTTCGGCCACGATTGGGCAGTTGAAATGCTGCATGGGCACGTTGTCCATGAGTCACTGCGGCACGCCTATCTCATCACCGGCCCGGCGGGGGTCGGGCGGCGCACCCTGGCGTTGCGGCTGGCCCAGGCGGTCAGCTGCCAAAGCCCTGCCGCGCCGGGGGTTCCGTGCCGCACCTGCCGGGCCTGCAAACAGGTTGAAGCCGGGCAAAATATTGACTTAATGGTCATCAGCAAAGCCGCAGACAAGCGCGATATTGTCATTGAGCAAATTCGTGAAGTAAGCAAATTCCTCGCGCTCAAACCGTATGCAGCCCGCTACAAAATTGTCATCATTTTGGGGTTTGAACAAGCCAACCCCAACGCCGCCAACGCCCTGCTGAAAACCCTTGAAGAAGCCCCCTCCTATGGGCTGCTGATTCTGACCGCCAACAGCGCCGAGCAACTGCTGCCGACCATCGTCTCGCGCTGTGAAATTTTGCGCCTGCGGCCTGTGAGCATCGAAGCGGTTGAGACCTTCCTGGCGGGGCGCGGCCAGCAAGCCGAACAAGCCCGTCTGCTGGCGCATCTCTCAGACGGGCGGCCCGGCTACGCCCTGCGCCTGGCCGAAGACGAAAAAGCTCTCGAATTTCGGGCTGAAAAATTGAATGAACTGAGCCGTCTGCTGACGGTTTCAACACGCGAACGTTTTTCCTACGCCGAAAAAGCGGCCAAAGACAAAGAAACCCTGCGGCGCGCTTTCTTCCTATGGCTTTCATGGTGGCGCGATGTGCTTCTGCGGGCCGCCGGGGCCAGCACCGCCCTGACCAACATTGACCGGGCCGCGGAAATCGAATCTGCCGCCGGGCAGGTTTCACTGCCCGAAGCGCGCAAAATCACCCAGGCGATGGAAGACGCCATCGAAAAACTGGATAAAAACGTCAACCCCCGTTTGCTGGTTGAAGTCACCCTGATGGACTGGCCCAAATTGAGAGTTGAAAACGGATTTATGCCCCTGCCTGGCGGCGAGTAATCAGGCCGCGCATCTGCGCCAACACTGCGGCATGAACCTGGTCGGGCGGCATTGGCCCGGCCTCGATGGGGGTTCCAAATGCCACCCGCACCCGAAGCGGACGCTGGTCAAACTGAATGTGCATCAACAACTGAAAAGCCGCGCCCAGCTTTTCGCGCTCAAAGCGCGTTTTTTTGAATCGAGTCAGCGGATGTTTGACCGCCTTGTCCCACAAGACCCCGCTGACCAGCACCGGCACAACCCGCGTCAGCGGTGCAAAGCGGACAAACACCCCGGCAGAGTCACTCCATTCCGCAAGCGCTTCAATCGCCCCGGGGTAAACCGCCGGGTCGGGGTCAATTTTGCCAGCCGGAAAGGTCAAAATGGCGCCGCCAGACTTCAGGTGCCCGGCGGCGGCTTTAACGGCGGCCATGCGCCGGGTCGGGTCGTCGGTCAGAAAGATTAACTGCCCACGGGTATTGACCAGCGAGGTCAGAAAAGGCCGCTCGACGGCCAAAATCCGCAAATCGGGCCGTTGAATGGCGATAAACAGCGCCAGGGTATCCACCATGCCCGGGTGGTTGGAAAGAAACAGCACCGGGCCAGTGGCCGGAATATGCTCTGCACCCAGCACTTCAAGACTGCGGGCATAGCGGTCGAACAAACCGCGGGCCGCCAGGGGCAGGCCGAGACGGGCAACTTCAGAGTCAAAATCGAGCATCTGACGGGCAAATTTCTGGGCCGGGGCATGAAAAATCCCCCGCAAAAAAGCAGCCAGGCGGGGGGAATTTTGCCAGCCAAAAGAGCTGACCAGGTCATCGAGATTAATTGCCGTCAGGGCGGCCAGCGAATCCATGTGCGCGGCTATTTCAGACCCAAAATTTCATAAACCGGGATGGGTTCGCGTTTGCCTTTGACGCTAATCGGTTCCATCGGGCGGGCTTCAATTGAGTTGCTGACGCGCTCATAAGCCGCCTGGCTGATGACAATCTGATTGCGGGCGGCGTTTTCCTGCAAGCGCTTGGCGGTATTGACACTGTCGCCAATGGCGGTGTAATCGAGGCGCTTTTCGGTGCCGATTAAGCCCAAAACAGCATCGCCATAGTGAATACCAACCCCAAAGCCGAGGTGGGCTTCGGGCGGCAAAACCTGATGCAGGGCGGCGACACGGTCGCGCAACTTAAGCGCAGCGCGGACGGCCCGCAGGGTATGGTCTTCTTGCGGAATGGGGGCATTGAACCAGGCCATCACTGCGTCGCCCAGGAACTTATCAATGGTGCCTTCTTCTTCAAGAACCACCTCGGCCCCGGCGGCCAGATAACGATTGAGCACCGAGACCAACTGCTCAGGCGATTGCGTTTCGCTGTAACTGGTAAAACCGCGAATATCGGCAAATAAGACGGTAATATCACTGCGTTTGCCGCCCAGGGCCAGGCTGTTGGGGTCAAGTTGTTGAATAACTGCCGGGGAGACCATGCGCTCAAAGAGTTTGCGCTGGGCCTCCAGGCGCTTGCGCTCGGTCAGGTCATCAAGCACAATCGCAACGCCCTGGGTGGTCTGGTCGGCGTCTTTGAGCGGGGAAAGGTTCAGGCGCCAGTCCACCTGCCCGCGCTGGGGCAGGGTATGGCTGAGTTCAATATCTGTAATCGGCACATCCTGGGCGCGGACGTTCTCAATTTTAGGCAAGATGTCGCTTGCAATGGTTGGGATGACATCATAGAGTTTGCGCCCGATAATCTCAGCGGTGCTCTGGCCGATAATGGCCTCGGCGGCATGGTTGCAAAGTGTAATCTGGTCTTCGATATCTGCCGTGATGACCCCGCTGGCAATGGATGCAAAGATGTTATCCATCATGTTCTTGAGTTCGGTCACTTCGGCCAGGGTGCGGCGCAGCGAGGCGAACAGACGGGCATTCTCAATCGCAATAGCGGCCTGGTTGGCAAAAACGCCCAAAAGGTCACGCTCCGATTCGCTGAAAATGCCCGAGCGAATGCGGTTATCGGCGTAGATGACGCCAATCATATCGTTCTTCACTTTGAGCGGCACACACAAAATCGAACGCAGGCTAAAGGCGATGATGCTTTCCTGTCCGCCGAAACGCGGGTCTTCCTGGGCATTGGTCGTCAAAACGGCCTCACCCGTATCAATCACCCGCTGAATGACTGTGCGGCTGACCGCATGTTCCGATTCGTTGAGCGATTCCTGCTCCCAGTTGCGGGCAATCCGGGTGGACATCTGTCCGTTGCTCTCACGCAGCATCAAAAAGCCACGCTCGGCACCTGTCAGCCGGACGATGTTATCCATCACGATACGCAAAACATCATCCAGTTCAAGCGAGGAGTTGATGACCTGGCTGATTTCAGTCAGCGCCAGCAGGTTGCTGCGCTCTTCGGCAAAAGCAGCCACTTCTTGCGCCAGCCGGTAAAGGCGGCTTTCCAGTTGCGAGAGATTCTCAAGGGTATCGGGCTTCAACGAGGCCCGAATCGGCAAAATGGAAGTGCGCACTTGCCCAGCCAACTGGCTGAGGGCTTTCATCTGCTGTTCAACGGGCAGGGACGGACTTTCGCTCATAAGGCACTCCTAAACCAGGGCAGGGCAAAACCACCGACGCGGTTATTATAATCCAGCCATTCGAACGCAAGCATAATAAATCTCTTCCATATTTTCAGCGCAAGCGGCTCTAAAACGAGCCAACAACGGCAGCCAATTCAAGCGCAAAGCGCCCGTCGTTGAAGCAGGGCTGTCTCAAAAACCTGCAGACCTGGCGGCATTGAGAGTACAATAGCAATATTTGTTGCAAGGAATCACCCAAAAACACTCTCTGGAGGCATCTATGGAATGGTTATGGGAAACCGGTATTGCGCTGATATTGGCGCTGCAAGCCCTGGGCGGCTGGCTCGAGGCCCCAATGAAATTTTTTTCCTTCCTCGGGTCTGAAGAATTCTTCCTGCTGGTCATGCCGGTCTTATACTGGTCGGTCAGCGCCGAACTAGGCCTGCGCGTGGGCGTCACCCTGCTGGTGACCGGTGCGCTCAACGACGCGCTCAAGATGACCTTCCACGGGCCGCGCCCGTACTGGTACGACCCGGCAGTACAGCCTTATGCCGCCGAAACATCCTTTGGGGTGCCTTCGGGCCATGCCCAAATTGCAACCGGCGTCTGGGGCATGTTGGCCGCCAGCCTGAAACGCCGCTGGGCCTGGGCCGTTGCTGTTTTTGTGATTTTCATGATTGGTTTTTCACGCCTGTACCTGGGCGTGCATTTCCTGCACGATGTCCTGGCAGGCTGGCTGTTTGGTGCGCTCATCCTGGCGGCGCTGCTGGGCGCCTGGGAGCCAATTGCCACCCGGGTGAAAACCCTGCCGCTAAGCCGCCAGATAGGGCTGGCTTTTGGCGCCTCCCTGCTGCTGGTCGCGGCTTCGCTCATCCCTTACCTGTCCTTGCAAAGCTGGCAAATTCCACAAAACTGGATAGCCAATGCCACCGCCTTCTGGCCCGAGGAGCCGCCGCACCCGGTAACGCTCAACTCGACTTTAAGCACTGCCGGGACGCTCTTTGGCCTGCTGACCGGCCTGGCCTGGCTCAATACCCGCGGCGGTTTCAGCGCACGAGGAACCACAACCGAGCGGGTCTTGCGCTATGCGCTCGGCGTCCTGGGGGTTGGCGTGTTGTGGTTTGGGTTGGGCGCAATTTTCCCGCGCGGCGATGAACTCTTGCCCTACATTCTGCGCTTCGTGCGCTACAGTCTGGTTGGCCTGTGGGTCTCAGCCGGAGCACCCTGGTTGTTTATTAAGTTGAAATGGGCGCGTGGCTTACAAATTTGATTACAAGAAGATTGGTGGCAACCAAAGCCCAAAAGCCTTGAACGCTTTTGATATAATTCATACGCTGTTAAACTTTGAATTGGACACCACCTGAATGACCCTCGAACAAGGCACATTGCTAAACGGGCGTTACCGCATCGTGGATATCCTCGGCCAGGGTGGCATGGGGTCGGTTTACCGCGCCATGGACGAAAACCTGGGCGTGGAAGTAGCCGTTAAAGAAAACCTGTTCACCACCGATGAATACTCGCGGCAGTTTCGTCTCGAAGCAGTGATTCTCGCCAGCCTGCGCCACCCCAACCTGCCGCGCGTAACCGACCACTACGTCATTGAAGGTGTCGGGCAATATCTGGTGATGGATTACATCGAAGGGGAAGATTTACGTCAGCGCATGGAACGCCTGGGCACCATTACCGAGGAAGACGCCATCCTGGTTGGCGCAGCCATGTGCGATGCCCTGGCTTACCTGCATTCGCGCAAACCGCCGGTTCTGCACCGCGATATTAAGCCTGGCAATGTCAAAATCACCCCCGACGGGCATGTTTACCTGGTCGATTTTGGTCTGGCAAAACTGATTCAAGGCAGTCAGACAACCACCACCGGCGCGCGCGCCATGACGCCAGGATATTCCCCGCCCGAGCAATATGGCACTGCCCGCACCGACCCCCGCTCCGACATCTACTCACTGGGCGCCACCCTCTACGCCGCGCTGACTGGCGTCATCCCCGAAGACGGGCTGGCGCGGGTGATGGATAACCTTCAACTCACCCCGCTGCGCA
>CAZNCT010000066.1:8935-19981 GCA_964571615.1 uncultured Anaerolinea sp.
ACCCGGATGACCGCTTTCAAAATGCGGAAGATTTCAGGCGGGCTTTGCTGAATGCCAGCTCAAAAACCCAGCGCCTGATTGACCTTGACCTGAACATCAGCGTCACCCCCCCGCCTTCGAGCGAGAACCCAACCGAAGGTGGAGAACGTCCCTCGACACCGTCCACAGCCACGGGCAATTCGCTAACCACCATGACCACGCGCCTGAAGCGCCGTTTCCGAAAAGTCGCTTCTACCGGCGTTTGGGCGGTGATGGCCATCCTGGCGGTTTTGGTGGTTTTCCTGATTAGCCAGGGCAACCTGGCCTCGGCCATGGTTGCCATGCTGCCGCCGAGCGTTGTCCAAACCTATATGCCTGGGGCCGCTCAAACCGCCACCGCTGAACCAATTGAGTTTTTTGAACCCGAACCAACGGCTACCATCACCCCCACGCCTGAGCCCACACAGACCCCCACGCCCGAGCCAAGCCCGACCCTGCCGCCCACGGCTACGGCCACCCCGCTGGGCGGCACCGGCATCATTGCGTTTGCTTCCAGCCGGACGGGCATTCCGCAAATCTACCTGATGAATGCCGACGGCACGAACATCCGCCCAATTACAAATGAGCAGGATGGCGCCTGCCAGCCGGACTGGTCACCCGATGGAATGCGCATCGTCTACGTTTCACCCTGCCGCGAACGAACGGCGGATGCGTCTTACCCCGGTTCAAGCCTTTATATTATGAATGTGGATGGCTCTGGGCGCACACCCCTGCCCACCACCCTGGGCGGCGATTTTGAACCGGCCTGGTCGCCTGATGGCAAACGAATTGCTTTTACTTCTTTCAGAGATGGCTATTTTGAAATTTATGCCATCAACCTTGAAAACAACCAGGTCGAACGCCTGACCGATGCGCGCAAAACCGGCGGCATCTCGGTTTCAGCCCGTCAGCCAGCCTGGAATTCATTTGGCACCCAACTCACCTACGTCTTGCGGCGCAGTAACCAGGCCACCCAAATCTGGATTTCTCGCGGTCTCTCAATCACCAGCCAATCACCCGCCGAACATGAATTGCTGATTGCCTCTGATACCAACGCCTTCCTGCCAACCTGGTCCCCCGATAGCGAAGTGATTGTTTTCAACCAAACCAATCGAGACAATACCGCTCCGGCCTGGCTGATGCGCCTGCGCTATGAAGACCGCCTGACCCGCGCCGCCACCCGGGTAGATATTGCGCCTCCGATTGTGGATGTCAGCTTCTCGCCAGACGGTTTCTGGATTATCTTTGAATCGAAGGTAAACGAAACTGCTCGCCACGATATTTACATTGCCACGGTCACAGGAGCGGGCATTCGACGCCTGACCACCGACCCGGCCTCCGACTTTGACCCGGTCTGGCGGCCCTTACCAAAGAGTACACTGCCCTGAAACCAGAGCCAACCTCCCGAAATGGGAGGTTGGCTTTTTGATATAATCATTGCGGCTGCTTTTCAAAAAATCACCCAAAGGTTTTGAATGCCCCTCGAACAAGGAAACCTGCTCAACGGACGCTATCGCATCATCGAAGTCCTCGGCCACGGCGGCATGGGGTCGGTTTACCGCGCCCACGATGAAAGCCTGAGCGTGGATGTAGCCGTTAAGGAAAACCTGTTCACCACCGAAGACTACGCCCGTCAATTTCGGCTCGAGGCGGTCATTCTGGCCAGCCTGCGGCACCCCAACCTGCCGCGTGTTTTCGACCATTTTGTGCTTCCCAACCAGGGCCAATACCTGGTGATGGATTACATCCCCGGGCCAGACCTGCGCCAGATTTTGGAAAAAGAAGGCCCAATTACCGAAGAAGAAGCAATACGAATCGGTACAGCGATTTGTGATGCCCTGACCTACCTGCACACCCGCAAGCCGGCCATCCTGCATCGCGACATCAAACTTGGCAATATTAAATTGTTGCCCGACGGCAACATCAGCCTTGTCGATTTTGGCCTGGCAAAAATCATTGAAGGCGACCAGCCAACCATGACGGGCGCGCGAGCAATGACCCCCGGGTACTCTCCCCCCGAACAATACGGCTCGTCGCGCACCGACGCGCGTTCAGACATCTACTCGCTGGGGGCCACGCTTTATGCCGCACTGACCGGTTTCATTCCCGAAGACAGCCTGGCGCGTGCCCTCGAGGGCCTGCCGCTAACCCCCATCCGCAAGCGCAACCCCAAAATTTCGGCCCGCCTGGCGGCAGTGATTGAGAAGGCCATGGATCCGGTCCCGGCGCAACGCTATCAAAGCGCTGAGGAATTCAAACGGGCCCTGCTGGGTGAAACTGAACCCGAGTCACAGCCAGCCGGCGAAAAATCGGCATCTCAGCCGCCGCCAGCCGTATTGCCCGAAAAACCAACCCGGCCAGCCCTGCTGAAGCCGCGCAACCTGTTGCTGTTGGCCCTGATGCTGTTGCTGACCCTGCTTGGCCTGGTTTATACCAACCCGGGCGGATTTGTTTTTGCGCCTGCAACGGCCACATTCACCGCCACCGCAACCCAGAGCGCCCCGCTGACAACTGCAGTTGTTACGGCAACGGTGACCAGCACAACCGCCCCAACCGCAACCCAAACCCCGCCTGTGCGGCCTACCGCCACGCAGACCGATTTGCCGCAGCCCAGCCCCACACTCCAACCCTTACCGACCTCCCTGGGCGGGGGCGGCAAAATTGCCTTTGCCACCACCCGGGAGGGAAACCTGTCACAAATTTACCTGATGTCTGCCGACGGCTCTGGGCAGGAGCGGCTTTTTCTGGCCGCCGATGGCGCCTGTCAGCCGCGCTGGTCGCCGGATGGACGCAAACTGGCTTTCATCACCCCCTGCCGGGGCCGCCAGCTGGAATATCCCAACGCCACCATCCAGATTTATAACCTTGAAAGCAATCAGATTGAAACAACCCTGCCGACCATGAGCGGCGGCGATTTTGACCCGGCCTGGTCGCCCGATAGCAATGCAATCGTCTTTACCTCCTTGCGTGACAAAACCAGTCAATCACCTGGCTTTTCACAAATCTACAAAATTGACCTGAACAGCCAGGAAGTTACGCGCCTGACTCAAACCGATGTTACCCAGCCGGCCCGCCAGCCAGCCTGGTCGCCCGATGGCAAATCCATCTTATATAGTTTGCAGCGCTTTGGGCTATGGCAAATCTGGAGCATGGCGGTAGATGGTAGCAACCCCACTCAGGTATTGCGCAGTGGCGCGCGCCTGAGCGATATTCAACCCGCCTGGGCGCCTGACGGACTGGCCTTCTATTTCAGCCAATCCAGCGGCGACTCGCCGACGCTGTTGATGCGTTTCAACCTGGGTGAGACCAACGCGCTGCGGGTTGGCAGGAGTATCCGGGCCCAGGATGCCCGCGTATCGCCGGATGGACGCTGGCTTGTCTTTGAAGGCACCGATGGCTCGAACATCGACATTTATCTACTCGACCTGTCGAACCCCGAAAGCCAACCCCAACGCCTGACAGATCACAACGGGATTGATTTTGACCCCGACTGGCAGCCCTGAGCAAAGGGGCTTTCTTACATTGCTCTTATTGACGCGCCTCTGCCCGCGTGTTATGATTATTGGGCGTTTTTAGCACTCGCAAGCAAAGAGTGCTAAAAACCTGCAACCCAGGTAGATTGGTTGCCTGCTGCGCCGGGCAATCAATCGCCCGCAGACTGTTGCTTATGCCAGCCCAGATGGAAATATCTGAGCATTGTCACAGATTGACCAGACTGCCATGCAAGAACTAACCGAACGCCAGAAAAAGTTACTGCTCTTGATTGTGCGTGATTACATCGATACCGCCCAGCCGGTCGGCTCACAGCGCCTGGTGGAGCAATACAAACTTGAGATGAGTTCGGCTACCATCCGCAATGAGATGGCCGCGCTAACAGAAATGGGCTACCTGCGCCAGCCGCACACTTCCGCCGGAAGAGTTCCCAGCGAAGATGGTTATCGCTACTTTGTGACCGAACTGATGCACCAGGCTGACCTGCCCGAGACAGTGCAGCACACCATCAGCCATCAGTTTTACCAGGCGCGCCCCGAAATTGAGCAATGGATGACCCTGGCCGCCTCGGTGCTGGCCCAGCAATCGCAGGCGGTTTCTATCGTCACGGCACCCCACGCCGGACGGGCCTTGTTCAAACACGTCGAGTTGATTTCAACCCAGGGCCGCCAGGTGCTGATGGTACTGGTCACCATGGGCGGCGAAATCAACCAGCAGATTTTGAGCCTGGCCGAGCCGGTCGGGCAGGAGCGGCTTTCAGGTGCGGCCAACCGCCTAAACCTGGCCTACATCAATCGCAACGCAGATGAAATTGCGGCCCTGCCCCAGCGCACCGACGCCCTGGAAAATGACATCACCCTCTTGATTTTGCAGGATATGCGCCGGGCCGATGAGCGTGTCACCGGGCAACTTTACATTGACGGCCTGAGCAACGTCCTGGCCGAGCCTGAGTTTAATACTTCTGATGAAGCCCGGCGCACCCTGCGCCTGTTTGAAGAACGCGCCTTATTGCATGACCTGCTCTCACGCACCATCCTGCACCACAACGCCGGTGGGTTTCAGGTCATCATCGGCGGAGAAGGCGCCTGGGAAGAATTGCGCCAGTGTTCGGTTGTGCTGGCCCGTTATGGCGCGCCCGGGGTCATCACCGGAACGCTGGGCGTGCTGGGGCCAATGCGCATGTCCTATACCCGCAGCATCCCGGCGGTTCGCTATGTAGCGGGTCTGCTCACCGACCTGGTCACCGAAGCGTTTGCAGACAACCGCGAAGAGTAAGATTAAATTCGTTTCAGGGTAATCAGAACTATGCCAAACAAAAAAACACCCAAAACCCATGAGCCGGAAACCCCGGCAATTTCTGCAGAGACACTTGAAAGCCTGCAAAAACAACTGGCCGAAGCCGAGGCCAAAAAACAGGAATACCTGGACGCCTTACAGCGTGAACGGGCTGATTTCACCAACTTCCGCCGCCGCATGGAAGCCGAAAAAGCGCAATCGTGGAGCCTGGCCAGCGGCGAGACTTTCAAAAAAGTGCTGCCCGTGCTGGATGACCTTGAACGGGCCCTATCGAACCGGGTCGCGGGCGACGCCTGGGCCGATGGCGTTGAAATGATTTACCGCAAATTCAAATCGATTCTCGAAAAAGAGGGCATCACCCCCATCGAAGCCCTCGGCCAGCCCTTTGACCCCAACCTGCATGAGGCCATCATGCAGGAAGAGTCGGAAGGGCATGAATCAGGCACCGTAATAGCCATTTTGCAGCAAGGATACCTGCACGGAGAGCGCGTTCTGCGCCCGGCGATGGTCAAGGTAGCGGCATAAGTCATGGGAAAAATCATCGGCATCGACCTCGGCACAACCAACAGCGTAGTCGCCGTGATGATGGGCAGCGACCCGGTGGTGATTCCATCGGCAGAAGGTGACCGCCTGACCCCATCGGTGGCAGCCATCAACAAAAACGGTGAACGACTGGTCGGGCGGGTAGCCCGCAACCAGGCGGTCATCAACGCCCAAAACACAATTTTCTCGGTGAAACGCTTCATGGGCCGCAAGTTCGATGACCCGCTGGTACAGCACGCCTTGAAACGCATCCCCTACCGCGTGGCCGCCGCCGAAAATGGCGATGTGCGCGTCTGGATGGGAGACAAAGAATATGCGCCGCCCGAAATCTCGGCCATGATTCTTGCCAAACTCAAACGCGATGCAGAAGCCTACCTGGGCGAGCCCGTCACACAGGCCGTGGTGACCGTCCCGGCTTATTTTAACGATGCCCAGCGCAACGCCACCAAAGATGCCGGGAAAATTGCCGGGCTTGAAATTTTGCGCATCATCAATGAACCAACCGCCTCATCGCTGGCGTATGGACTGGACAAAAAGACCAATGAGACCATCCTGGTTTATGACCTGGGTGGCGGCACCTTCGATGTCTCCATTTTGGAGGTCGGTGACGGAGTCTTTGAAGTGCGGGCCACCAGCGGAGACACCTTTTTGGGCGGAGACGATTTTGACGAACGGATTATTGACTACCTGGCCCAGGAATTCTACCGCGAGAACAACCTTGACCTGCGCCGCGACCCCCAGGCCTTGCAACGCCTGAAAGAAGCCGCCGAAAAAGCCAAAATTGAATTGAGCAGTACTCTGCAGGCCGAAATTCACCTGCCATACATCACAGCAGATGCTTCTGGCCCCAAACATCTCTCGCTGACCCTGACCCGCGCCCGGCTGGAGCAATTGACCGCCGACCTGGTGGAACGCACCCTCGGGCCCATTCGCCAGGCGCTGGCAGATGCCTCGCTCACCCCCGCCCAGGTGGATGAAATTGTGCTGGTGGGCGGTATGACCCGAATGCCCGCCATTCAAGAAAGAGTGCGGCGCTTCTTTGGCAAAGAAGCCCACAAGGGCGTCAACCCCGACGAAGTGGTGGCCGTTGGGGCGGCAATTCAGGCCGGGGTGCTGGCCGGAGATGTGGCCGATGTGTTGCTGCTGGATGTCACCCCGCTGACCCTATCGATTGAAACCATGGGCGGCATTGCCACGCCCCTCATCGAGCGCAATACCACCATCCCGACCCGCAAGGTGGATGTTTTCTCCACCGCAACCGACAACCAGACCCAGGTAGAGGTACATGTGGTGCAAGGCGAACGCCCGCTGGCCGCCGACAACAAAAGCCTGGGGCGCTTTATCCTGGACGGCATCCCCCCTGCGCCGCGCGGAATTCCACAAATTGAAGTGGCTTTCGATATTGATGCCAACGGAATTTTGCGGGTGACTGCCAAAGAC
The DNA here is from genome assembly GCA_964571615.1 of uncultured Anaerolinea sp. Lineage (GTDB taxonomy): Bacteria > Chloroflexota > Anaerolineae > Anaerolineales > Villigracilaceae > UBA8950. The sequence continues at coordinate 15,725 of CAZNCT010000066.1, forward strand.
CGCGCCAGCGGACGGGTACAGCACATTACCCTGACTGCTTCCTCGGGATTGAGCCAGGAAGAGATCGAAAAAATGCGCCAGGACGCCGAAGCGCACGCCGCCGAAGACCGCAAACAGCGTGAACTTATCGAAGCCCGCAACCTGCTCGATTCGGCCCTGCACGCGGCACGTGCAACCTTGCAACAGCAAGGCCATGCCCTGACAGCAGAATCACGCGCCAGGTTAGAAAAAGCCCTTGAAAGCGCACAGCAGGCCCTGGGTGGAGAAGACCCGGGACAAATCCGGCGCGAGGCCGAAAACCTGCGCAGCATCCTGCAAACGCCTGGCGGCGGGCCAAATCCGCCTGATTTTACGGCCCCTGGCTTTGACCCCAACAAAACCCGAATTTTGGATTAGTGTATGGTTAGCAATCGTGATTATTACGAAGTCTTAGGAATTTCTCGCCAGGCCTCGCCCGAAGAAATCAAAAGCGCGTTTCGTAAACTGGCCCGTCAGTATCACCCCGACGTGAACAAAGAACCAGACGCCGAGGACCGCTTTAAGGAACTGAACGAGGCCTATGGGGTGCTTTCAGACCCCGAAAAACGCGCCCGCTATGACCGCTTTGGCCGGGCCGGGCTGGGTGATATGGGCGGGCAACCCGATTACACCGTTGACCTGGGTGATATTTTTGAGCAAATGTTCGGCTTCGGTGGGATGGGTTCTTCCTCGCGCCGAAACCAGCCGCGCCGCGGACGTGACCTGCAAATGGCGGTTACGCTGACTTTTGAAGAGGCCATCTTTGGCGTTGAAAAAGAAGTCGAATTTGAGCGTGACGAAACCTGCGGCACCTGTCACGGCGACGGTGCCGAACCCGGCTCAAGCGCCCGCACCTGTCAGCAATGCGGCGGACGGGGCGAAGTGCGCCAGGTACGCCAGACCTTCATCGTTCAGATGGTTGAAACAGTTACCTGCCCGCTCTGCAACGGACGCGGCAAAACGATTGAGAAACTGTGCCATACCTGCAACGGACGCGGCCTCGAACGCAAGCGGGTGCGCAAAAAGGTTTCCATTCCCGCCGGGGTCGATAACGGAATGCAAATTCGCCTGCCCGGCGAAGGTCAGCCCGGCTCAAATGGTGGCCCCAATGGCAACCTGTTCCTGGCAGTCGATGTCACCCCGCACGAATATTTCAAGCGGCGCGGTGAAGATATTTTGCTCGACCTGGATATTAACATCGCCCAGGCAGTGCTTGGCGCCGAAATCGAAGTGCCAACCGTTGACGGGATGGAAAAACTAAGCATCCCGGCAGGAACGCAGCCCGGCAAGGTCTTCTCCCTGCGCGGCAAGGGCGTGCCGCGCATTCGCCAGAGCGGACGCGGCGACCAAAAAGTGATGGTCAATGTAGCCATTCCCACCCGCCTGACCAGTGAACAGCGCGAGTTGTTTGAAAAACTGGCCAAAACCCTTGGAACCACCCCGGAGCCCAAGCAAAAAGGATTCTTTGACTGGCTAAATGATGCCTTTGGTGGTTAAAACAAAAACGCGGCTCTGACTTGGGCCGCGTTTTTATCTGCCTGCGCTGACAAACGACAGCGCAGCCCGACCGATTTTACAAACCAAAAATAACCAGCCAGCGGTTGGGTTGCAGCAGGCTGACACCCACAATCACCAGCACCAGCGAACCAAGCACCGCCGCCAGCGTGTTGCGCAGTCGTTTTTGCGGCTCGGCTTTCTTCCACATGGCGGGCAGGTGCGCCACAAGGACGGCCACCAGCATAATCACCAGGTGTTCCCATCGCTGGCGCGGAAAGCCCGCCCCGGCCAGGCCATTCCAGATGAAGAACATCAGGCCCAGCAATAGCTGGGTATCCATCAGCCCGGCAAAGGCCGAGACCAGGCCGCTCGTCATTTTGTCATCATCTTGCCGTTTGAACAGCGCAATCAACAGTTTGACAATCGCCGCCACTGCCACCAGAATGACCAGCCAGCGGACGATGGAATGAAGGGTAAGCAGGAAAAGCATAGCAGTTCAAATTCCTTTCATCGAAACAGAGAATGATGAGCCTATTTTGCACTGCGCCCAATTATGTCACAAAACTGGCATCTCGCGGCCCCGGAGGAAAAACAAATGACCAAACAACCCATTCTCATCCTCGGCGCGGGCATTGGCGGGCTTTCTGCGGCCATTCACCTGGCAGCCCGGGGCTACAACGTCACCATCCTTGAGCAAAACCCGACCGTCGGCGGCAAAATGTCCGAAATCACGGCGCAAGGCTTCCGCTTCGATACCGGGCCATCGGTCATCACCATGCGCGGCGTGTTTGAAGACCTCTTCCGCGCCGCCGGGCGCCGCCTCGAAGACTACCTGACCCTCTTACCCGTCGAGCCACTCACGCGCTACTTCTGGCCCGATGGAACGCGCATTGACCTCTCCCGCGACCTGCCCGCCACTGCCGCCCAAATTGCCGCCCTGGAGCCGCGCGACCTGGAGGGCTACCTCGACTTCCTGGCCGAGGCCGCCCGCCTGCACCGCATCACCGGGCCGGTCTTCACCTATGGCCCGCCGCCTTCGCTCGCCAGCCTGAAGCACGTCACGCTCCGAGACGCCCTGAGCGTCGATGTCATCCGCACCCTGCAACAGAGCATCGAGGGCCGCATTCGCCATCCGCATTTGCGCCAACTGCTCGGTCGTTTTGCCACCTACGTCGGCGCAAGTCCCTACCTGGCCCCGGCCACGCTCGGCGTCATCGCGCATGTCGAACTGACCGAGGGCGTCTGGTATCCTCGGGGCGGCATCTACGCCATTGCCCGCGCCTACGAAAAACTGGCCCGCGAACTGGGCGTTGAAATCCGGCTAAACACGAAAATTCGCGAAATTTGCCTGCACGGCGATAAAGTTTCTGCCCTGCTTTTGGAAAATGGGGAGATTCTCCCCGCCCAAACCGTTATCTCGAACCTCGACGTGACCAGTACCTACGGCCTGATTCAATCAGAACGCGCGGCCCGACGCCTGGATACGCTAAAGAAGCGCGAGGTCTCCTGCTCGGGCATGATTCTGCTGCTCGGCGTCGAAGGCGTTTTCCCCGACCTGGCGCATCACAACATCTTCTTCTCGTCCGACTACCGCCGCGAGTTTGAACAGATATTCTCAGAGCGAGTCCTGCCCGACGAGCCGACCCTCTACCTGTGCATCACCTCCAAAACCGACGCCGACCATGCCCCCGAGGGCTGTGAAAACTGGTTCGTGATGGTAAATAGTCCCCCTCTCCCACAGGGAGAGGGGCCAGGGGTGAGGGACAAAGCCGCAGTGAGCGAAAAACTGCTTCATCGGCTGGCAAGCCTCGGGTTGGATGTGCGCGACAAGATTCGCTATCAGCAATTGCTGACGCCGCTCGACATCCAGCAAAAAACCGGGGCGCATCGCGGCGCGTTGTACGGCGTGTCGTTCAATGACCGTTTTGCGCCCTTCAAACGCCCGCACAACCGCTCCGAGTTTAAGGGGCTATACTTTGTCGGCGGCACCACCCATCCCGGCGGCGGCGTGCCGATGGTCACGCTTTCGGGAAAACTCGCTGCACAACTGGCGGCGGAATCCTGATGGTCGAGTAGCCCCGAATGCAGTTTGAGGGGCGTATCGAGACCAGGGTCTCGATACGGGCTTCGCCCTACTCGACCATCACATTTGTTTTTATTTCCCCGGCCTGCACCACCCAAAGCGTCTCGGCAAAGCGCTCGATGAAATAGCGGTCATGCACAACGGCCAGCACCGCGCCTTCAAACTGGCGCAGGGCCTGCTCGAAGAGTGAGCGCGAGGCGATGTCGAGGTGGTTAATCGGCTCATCGAGCAAGAGAAAGTTACATCCCTGGGCAATCAGCAGGCCGAGTTGCAGGCGGGCGCGCTCGCCGTAACTCAGGCTGTGGTTGGGCCGCAGCGGGTCGTCGCCGCTGAAGAGCAGGAAGTGCAAAAAGTGGCGCGCCTCGGTCTCGCTGAGGGGCGCTACGGCTTGCAGGCTCGCAAGCGGAGTCAGGCCGGGCGGCAGGGATTCTTGCTCCTGAGTCATGTAACCCAGTTTGACGGCCGCGCCCAGTTTGATTACACCGCCCAGGGCGGGCAGTTTGCCAGCGATGGTGCGCAGCAGGGTGGTTTTGCCGCTGCCGTTCTCGCCGGTCAGGACAACTTTTTCTCCTGGCCCGATGTGCAGGTTGAGGCCGCTCAGCAGGGGGTGGTCGGGGCTGTAGCCAATTACCAGGTTTTCGAGGCTCAAAACATCCTGC
>CAZNCT010000067.1:0-1859 GCA_964571615.1 uncultured Anaerolinea sp.
GCCGCCAGCGAGGTAATGCAGACCGATTTGCCCGTGCCAGTGGCCCCGGCTATCAGCAGGTGCGGCATACGCGCCAGGTCAGCGACCAGCGGCTGACCCGAGACATCCCGTCCCAGGGCCATTGCCAGCGGCGCGCCGAGTTTGTTGAATTGCTCACTTTCAAGAATTGCGCGCAGGCGCACGGTGCTCGAGCGGGTGTTGGGTACCTCGACCCCGACATACGATTTTCCCGGCACGGGGGCTTCAATACGCAGTCGTTGGGCCGAAAGCGCCAGGGCCAGGTCTTTTTCCAGTGCGGCAATTTGCGCCACCCGCACTTTGAGCAGTTGTGGGTCGTCTTCGGTTGAGCCAGGCTTTTTAATGAAACCCGGCTGAACAGCAAACTGGGTGATGGTAGGCCCAATGCGAAAACCAATCACTTTGGCAGGGATACCGAATTCATCGAGCGTTTTTTCAATCAGCCCGGCGGTCTGGTTGATGTGGCGTTCGTCGGGACGGCTGTTTTGCTCACCGAAAAGCAGGTTGAGCGGCGGCAGTTGTTCACTGCGAGGCAGGGGTTCGCTCGGTTTGTCATCTTGCGTTTCGGGTACTTTGAAGTTCTTGCGGAATTGGGCCGGCAGCACCGGCTCTGGCTTCTTTGGCGCCGAGACAGGCCGGGGGGAGGCCGCTGCTTTGGCCGGTTCGTCGTTATCTGGCCCCGGGATAGCCTGGAAGTCATCTGGCGGCGTCTCGGCTTGTTCGCCAGAAATTTTCCACAACCAGGCTTCGAGTTTGGCGTGCAACCCCAGGCCCAGGAAGGCGAAGAACAGGAAGCCTACAACCACCAGCAGGTCACGCAAAAGGCTATCGCCCAGCAGCATTTTGAGCAGTTCGGCCAGCGCCCAGCCGATGTAGCCGCCATCCAGCCCTAATTCTGCCCGGCGGATGTCGTAGCCGCCGAAGAGGGCCAATAACGCCAGCCCAAAAAAGACGGCTAGCTCGAGCAAGATGATGCGCCCCCAGCGCAGGCGCGTTTCGCTAGATTGTCTGCGGCGCAGTAACATCAGCCCGCCCGCTGCCAGCGCCAGGACAATAAACCCGCTGCCGTAGCCCATCCAGCGCCGCAGGGTGAAGGCCCAGACGTTGATAAGCGCGCCCTCGGTGGTTTCGGTCAGGCCGAGCAGGGTTAGCAGGGCCAGGGTAATCAGCAAGACACCGCTGAAATCGGCTGCGTAACGCCCAAAGTGGGCTTGCAGGTTTTGCAGCCAGTCGAGCAGGTCGCGCCGGGGCGGGGGCGGGGTTTCGGGCAGGGGCGCTTTGGGCATTAGCGTCCGTCCAGTTTCAGGCTCAGGCCCAACCGCTGGTGTTCGGGGTCAATGTGCAAAATGCGGACGTGAATCTGTTGTCCTTCATGAAAGGCATTGCAAATTTGAGTGCCTTCGGGCAGGTCAATTTCTGAAGCGTGTACCAGGCCTTCCAGGCCTTCCTCAAGACGGGCAAAAACGCCAAATGAGACAACACTGGTGATTGAAGCCGGGACGATGTCGTTGACAGCAAAGCGCTGATGTGCGCTGGCCCAGGGGTTCGGTTGCAGACGTTTCAGGCTCAGCGCAATGCGGCAGCGTTCGGGCATAATATCGAGCACCTGTACCCGGGTGGTTTGCCCCATCTTAAGGATGTGCGAGGGGTGGATAACCCGTCCCCAGGAGAGTTCTGAGATGTGAATCAGGCCTTCGACCCCGCCCAGGTCAATGAAGACGCCAAAGTCGGTGATGTTGGTGACTTCGCCGCTGACAATTTGGCCGGGCTGTAGAGAGGTGAAAATTTGGGTGCGTTTGCCTGCATCGGCACGGGCGGCGCGTTCTGAGAAGACAATTCGG
>CAZNCT010000067.1:1903-2116 GCA_964571615.1 uncultured Anaerolinea sp.
GCCGAAGTTCGTTACCCACAAACTTGGAAAGGAAGGATTCGCGCTGCGGTTCCAGTTCGCAGGTCATTTCGACCAGATGTGAATAGGGCACAAACCCATGCAGGCGCTCTCCTTCTACCAGCAAGCCGCCCCGGTTGTAGCCGTAGACGTTGAGCGCCACAATCTGGTCTTGTTTATATACCGCCAGAGCGTAATCCCAATCGGGTTGCGGAC
>CAZNCT010000067.1:2139-11297 GCA_964571615.1 uncultured Anaerolinea sp.
GGGCTGTTTCGGCGAGACAGGCAGGCTCTTGCCGGGGTTGGGGCCGGGTGGGCAGGAATCTTTCCTCATCTGCCAGGATTGATTCCCACCAGCCTTCATCGAGCGGTTCGGCCAGTTTTTCTGGGGGGGTGTTGCGAGTCAGGACCACCATTAATTTTGAGAACCTCCTTCCCTGCTACTTTTGTCCGGTTTGGTTTTCCATTTCGAGGATAGATTTGGCAACCGCCTCAACAGCCACACGCTGTTTGCGGTAAAGGTCGGCTTCAGACATTGCCAGGCGGGCGGCTACTTCGCGCACTTTGCGCCCTTCAATAAATTTCAAGTCGAGAATGTTATAGAGAATCCACTCGCTCGTAAAGCGCCGTTCACCTTCGGGGCGCACCTGTTCGACCGCTTTTTTCAAGATGGCGCGCAGGGCATTGGGCATGTTGCCGTCGTGCTCTTCGCGGGCGGTTTCCTGTACGATTCGCAGGCGCATGAGTGGCGAGTCGGTTAGTTTGGGGCCGCCCCAATAGTGATTGAGGGCTTCGCGCACCCATTCGGCCATATCGCTATCGATGGCCGGAATTTCTTCGGCCAGCAGGTTGGTTTTGGTGTCGTAACGGCTGATAGCGCGCATGCGCTGAAGCAACTCGGCCTGCGGTTCGAGGTCTTCAAGACTGCGGAAGACACGCTGCTGTAACTGACGGTCTTCGAGGGCCAGGGCGGCGCGCTCGGCCAGCAGCCAGAGGGCGTTAATCTGGTCACTTTCCAGGTCTTTGCCGGGCAGGCGGGCAACACCCAGCAGCCCCAGCAGGGGAGGTTCTTCGTCGAGGTCGAGTTCGGCGCTGCGGCGCTGACGCAAGGGCAATATCCAGGTGTCGTTCCAGAGATATTCGCGCCGCCCGCTTTTGTTTTCGAGCAGTTCGAGTGCTTGTGAGAGATTTTCACGCTCAGTCAACGGACGCCCGGCGTTAATCAGTAGCGAGAGTTTGCCGCCATCGAGCGCGGCAATAAATGCCGAGGGCGATTGCATGTGGTCGCGCACTGCTGCCAGAACGGCTTCAAGAAACTGGCGCAGGTCGCTTTGGGTGAGCAGGCGTTCTTCGATGTTTTGCAGCAGGGTCAGTTCTGCCCGGTCGCGCCCAAAGAAGAAGGCCCGCTCCCAGAGTGGGGCGGCTAGAGTAATCAGATGTTCAAGAATCAGAATAGTTGCAACAGTCAGCACCGGAACCCCGGCATTGTATTCCACCCCAAAGGTTTCACCGGCCCGCCGTACCAGGGTCATAACGGTCAGGGTAACTGAAGCGGTGACTGGCCCGCGCATAATCCACTTGAACAGGCGGCTTTTGACCACCCGGTCGGGCCAGGAGACCCCAAAAAAGGCCACTGCGTAGGCCATGACGATAATCAATGCGCCGACGACGATGTTAATCAGGGTTGCAATCACCCAAAAAGTGAGCGGATTTTGGGCGGCGATCCCCGAGCCAAACAACAGATAGGGGTAAGACCCCAGCGCCGGGGCGGTGGCTCCGGCCATCAGGTAAATCATGCGGCGGCGGCCCGAGCGGGTCAGCATGCGCTGATAAGCGCGGATGAAATTGATCCCCGCCAGAATCATGACGGCCACATAATAGGCGGTGAAGACCTCTGTCCAGAAGGTGCGCGCCAGGTGTGGCGCGGGCTGTCCGTTGGTGACCAGGTCTCCAACCAGCCAGCCCAGCCCCCACAGCACCAGGAACCCGGCAGAGATGAGATACAGGGCGCGCACCGTCCAGCGGCGGCGCCCACGCGAGGGCCGCCCGGCAGTGACCAGCAGCGCGTCCGAAAGGTGCATGTAGGCAGCAGGCAGGAAGACGATGCCGATCCACTGCAAGCGCAGGAAAAGTTCGACCAGGTCGAGGGTGCGTACCGAACTCTGAATGGCTTCGGCGGTGAAGATGACCACCACCGAGGCCATGATGATGGCAAAAGAACGCGCCACCCGGTCACGCAGGTTGAACGTTAGCGCGTAGATTAAAAGCGAAAACGCCGTGATGGCGATACCGGCTGTGAGAATTTGATTAAGAGTGGTTATCCCCGCCAGGATGCTATCGAGCCAACCGCTAAACATTGCTTACCTTCCAGGTACCAATGAGTTGTCGTGCAAAATCTTCCAAGTAAGGCGCTGCTAGATGGAGCGCGAGAAAAACAGGGCTACGTCTCGAGTGGGGTAATAGGCGTCATTATACCCGCAGAACTCGAAACCTAATTTTTGAATCATGCGAATGCCGGGGTGGTTCTTGGATTGGGTTTCGATGATGGCGCGCCGCAGGCCTTTTTGCGCTCCCCAGGCTTCAACGGCCCGAATCAGTTTACGGGCGATCCCGTTCATGCGCAGTTCACGGGCGACAACCACATCTGTAATCCAGACGGCGTGTGGCACGATGCGGTCTGTAAAGCGGATGTAGCCGACTGCCTCGTTGTTCAGCATGGCGCTGAACATGGGGCTGAGATGCCAGGTATCGGCCAGTTCGGCGGCAGGGCGCGGGTGCTCGATGCGCACCGCCCGCGGCAGGCGCACCTCGCGAAAGATGGCATCCACCTGGCCGCTTTCGCGGCGCAAGTCTAATTGCCAGACGTATTCTGTCTGCACGGAGTGGTCAATCGCGCTCAGGCGGGCCAGGTCAGTGGAAATCGTGTTGCGGATTTGCAGTTCACTCATAATCTTCGACTGCCTAAGGCTCGATGATGCGCACCGGGATGGTGCAGGCGGGCAAGGAATCGCCGTTGTTATTGACCACGACCAGGCGCACCTGATAATCACCCGGGGGCAGCGTGCTGGTGTTCCAGGCGCCCAGTTCGCCATCTTGCACCGGGGTGCGGTTGGCAGCAATGGTGACCCAGGAGTCACTGCCCAACTGGTTGTATTCGTACTTGTAAAAGCTAAAATTCTCACCCGAAGCCGTGCCAAGCAGGAGGATACTGCCGCTGATTTCCTGGCGCGGGGTCGGGGAGGTGATGACAATGCCCGGGGTGCAGCCAGTGTTTTCGGGCGGCAGAGGCAGGGCCGGGGCCTGGGTTTCCTGTGCGGCCAGTGAATTGGTCCCAGCGGCGGCGCGCAAATCGGGCGTCGAGGTCGCCATAAAGGTGATGGCTGGCAGGTACGGGACGATAAACGTCACCAGGCAGAAGATGCTCAGGCCAATCATCATCAGCACAATTGCAATGATGCTGTGCGCCCGCAGGCTTTGGTAGGCGATTTCCTTTTCAAGCCCAAAGACGGCTTTGCGCCAGGCCATCCATGCGCCAACGATTTTTTGGATGCTCCACAGAAGCCCCAGGCCCAGGATGATGTAAATGGGGGTTTCGAGGTCAACCAGATAACGAAAAAGCGCATCCATACAGACTGAAACGCTTTAGAGTTTGCGTAGCACAGAGCGGACGATTTTTTCCAGTTTAGGAACCATCACTTTACCGGCTTCAAGCACTTCTTCGTGGGTGGTGATGGTGTTGCCATCGAGGTTGGCTTTGTTGCTGATGCCCGAAATCCCCAGAACGCGGGTATTGCCCTGACGGGCAACCGTGACTTCGGGCACGGTGGACATGCCGACAGCATCAGCTCCGGCAATCCGCAGGAAGCGCAGGTCGGCAGGGGTTTCAAAAGACGGGCCGCTCAGGCCAACATAAACGCCCTCGCGCAGGCGGATGTCGTGTTCACGGGCGGCCTGGCGGGCCAGGTCGTTCAGGGCGCGGTCGTAGGCCTGGCTCATATCGGGAAACCGGGGCCCAAACTCGTCCAGGTTGGGGCCAATCAGGGGGTTGAACCCGGCCATGCCCACAAAATTCAGGTGGTCGGTAATCAGCATCAGGTCGCCCGGTTCATACTCGGGATGAATGGCGCCTGCCGCGTTGGTCACAATCAAAATTTCGATGCCCAACCGCTGCATAACCCGCACCGGCAGGGTAACCTGCGACATTGAAATCCCTTCGTAGAAGTGTACGCGGCCTTGCATAACCAGCACAGGCTGGTTTTCGAGTGTGCCAATCACCAATTGACCGGCATGACCAAAAACGGTCGAAACCGGCCAGTGGGGCAGTTCGGAATAGGGGATGATATCTGGATTGGGAATGGAGTTGGCCAGGCTGCCCAGCCCCGAGCCAAGAATCATTCCGATTCGCGGCTGAACCTGGGTGCGGGCGCGAATGGCCGCGACCACTTCATCAATTTGGGCAAGTGTAAGGAAAGGTTGGTTCATTTTTTCACCATTCAGGCACATTAAGTTGGTCTTCCCACCCGGAAGGCACTGGAATAACTTGATGACGATTATAACCGACAAGGGGAGATTGGGTCAGCGTCCGAGTGTGGCAATCAGGCTGAGCAGGGCCAGTACCGCTGAGACCCCCAGCAAAATGCTTTCGGGCGGGGCCAGCAAGACTTCAATCGAGGGCGCGCGCCGCGAGCGCAGCATGGGGCGCGGGGGGAGTTCTTTGGTGCCAAACAAATATTGGCGGAAAATCTCAATCGTTTCGGGCCGCTGTGAGGGGTGCAGTTCCATGGCCCACAAGATGGCTCGTTCGGTCCGCAGAGAAATTTCGGGGTTAATCTGGCGCGGCGGGGTCAGCGCATCGGGTTTCAGAAAGCGCTGACGCGCATCCACCGGCGGCTGGCCGGTGAGCAGATGATACAGGGTTGCTCCAAAAGCATAAATATCGGAACGGATATCGGTGTGGCTTTCTGAGCCGCCGTACTGTTCCAGCGGGGTGTAAAGCACCGTGCCCTGGCCCTGAATGATGGTGATGGTCTCCTCGTCGGGGGCCAGCACTTTCACCAGGCCAAAATCGACCAGTTTGAGCAGGCCATCGGGGGTGATTTTCAGGTTCGAGGGCTTAATATCACGGTGCACAATTGGCGGAGACTGGCGGTGCAGGTAGGTCAGCGCATCGCACAGTTGCGCCGCCCAATCGAGCACTTCGCTTTCATCAAGAAAGCGGTTTTTCTGACGCGCTTCGAGCATCAGGGCGCGCAGGTCTTTGCCGGGCACATAATCCATCACCAGGTAATCGCGCTCTTGAACCGAGAAGAAATCAGAGACTTTGGGCAGGTTAGGGTGGTCGAGACGCGCAAGCACCGTCGCCTCGCGCAAAAATTGTTCGCGGGCTTCGCTCAGGATTTTTTTGGGGAGGCTGCGGTCGTGTTCGACCTCTTTAAGAGCGCAGCGCCTGCCGCTCAGAACACGGTCATCGGCCAGGTAGATATTACCCATTCCGCCCTGCCCAATGCGTTCGCGGATGGTGTAACGCTCTTGCAGCACCTCCCCCGCTTTGAGCGGGATAGGCATGTCTCTGTCTCCGTTGGGGGCGCGCAGTTTTTTCGGCGTGGGGTTGCGCGCTTTCCTCTATTATTATACTTGCTCTCGTGCGATTATAATCGCCTGCATGACCTGGGTTGAACGTATCTTTGCTTCTATTTTCATCGTTGTTTTGTTCCTGCTCTTGCCAGCCAGCGCGCCGCGTGTGTCCGATGCATCTGGACAGGTGCACCTGTTAGCCTGGCGCGATTCGTTCGATTATGTCAGCTGGACGGCCAGCGCAGTTTGGAACAAATTGGGCCAGGCCGCGATTGCCAGCCCGCGTTATTTTGACCCTGCCGCGCAGGTGCGCAGTGTGCGCGAATATTTGCGTCTGATGGACGAGATGCAGCGGCTTGAGAACGAGATTCGCGTCATTTATGCTGACCCGGCTAACGCCGACCCGGCGGCTGTCTCGCTCGCTCAGCGCGCTCAACTGGCCGAGTTGCAGGCCCGCTATCGGGCTGTTGCGCCTCTGGCCGAAGCCACCCTTGAGATGCAGGTGACAGAAGTGCTGGCCGACCTGGGCCTGACCCTGGGCGGACAACCCATCCCCTGGGTGCTTTTTCAGATTACGCCCTTGCCGCAAAACCTGGTCGTTTCGCCGCGTGAGCGCATTGAGCAAAAGACCAGTTACCTGCTCGACCCCAACCTGAGCGTGGAACAGGCCCAGGCCATCGAGGCCCTGGTGGATGAGCGTATGCAGGTCTCCTCGCTGGTGGTGCCGGTCGGTGGAATTGCCTTTTACCCGACAATGGTCATGCGCACTACCGCGCTGGGATGGCTTTCAAATGTCATTGCCCACGAATGGCTGCATGTTTATCTTTCTTATCAGCCTTTGGGCTGGAATTACACCACCAGCCCCGAACTGCGCACCATGAACGAAACCACCGCTTCGATTGCCGGGGATGAAATTGGGCGCCTGGTGATGGAGCGCTATTATCCCGATTTTTCCTGGCGCTACGACCCGGCCCGGCAGTTGGCCTCGGCCCGCACTGGCCCGATTGGCCCGGGGACTTTTCCGCCGCCTTTCGATTTTCGCCGCGAAATGCATAAGACCCGCGTGCAGGCCGATGCGTTGCTGGCGGAAGGCAAAATTGACGAGGCAGAAGCCTATCTCGAGGCGCGCCGTCAGGTCTTTTGGGCACATGGGTATGCCATTCGCAAACTGAACCAGGCTTATTTTGCCTTTTATGGCGCCTATGCCGATGTGCCCGGCGGCGCAGCCGGTGAAGACCCGGTTGGCCCGGCGGTGCGCGAGTTGCGCGCCCGCAGTGCCAGCCTGAAAGAGTTTCTCGACCGTATCGGGCGGATGAGTTCTTTTGCTGAGTTGCAGGCGGAACTGGAGCGTGAACCGTGAACAAGGCTCAACTGGCCCGGCTGTTCTCTCTGGCGGTACTGCTTTTGACGGCTTGCGGCGCACCGACTTCACCGGCTGTGGCAACCCTTCCGGCGGTGCCGCTCCCGCCGCCAACCCCGACGTACACCCCCGGCCCGCCGACTGCTGATGCTGCGGCTTCGCGGTGCCAGCAGGTGGCGGCTGCGCCCACTCCCGATGCGGCTCTGGCGGCTTCGCTGTTCCCATTGCCAGGCCAGGGCGCGTATGACCACTTGCGCGGCGCGCAAGATGCCCCGGCCACAATTATCGTCTATTCTGATTTTGCCTGCCCGACCTGCGCGCCCCTGGCCCGGCTGCTCGAACGTCTGCAACAGGCCTTCCCCGAAGATTTGCGCCTGGTGTACCGGCATTTTCCCATTCTGACGGCTTACCCCAATGCGGGTACAGCGGCCCGGGCGGCAGAAGCGGCCCATTTGCAGGGCAAGTTTTGGGAAATGCACGATGCCCTCTTTGAGCACCAGGCCGAATGGGTGGAATTGCCCGAGCCAGCCTTGACAGAATACCTGCTCGGCCTGGCGGCCCAAATCGGACTGGAGCCAGGCCAATTTGAGTCCGACCTGGTTTCTCCATCCCTGGTAGAAATCCCTGAAAAAGCTTTCCAATCTGGCCTCGAGATGGGCTTGCCCGGCGCGCCGCTCCTCCTTATTAACGGACAGATTTACACCGGCCCGATTAATTACACCAGTCTCGAGTTTGTTGTTGGCCTGATTGCGCTGGGCAAACGTCAGTTTTCGACCTGCCCCGAGACGGTGATTGACCCGGCCCGCCGCTATTACGCCACCCTGAAAACCGAAAAAGGGGATGTTGTCCTGCGCCTGTATGCCGACCTGGCGCCGCTGACGGTCAATAATTTTGTTTTTCTGGCGCGTCAGGGCTGGTACAAGGACATCACTTTTCACCGTGTCATCCCCGGCTTTGTGGCCCAGACCGGTGACCCCTCGGGTACCGGGGCGGGTAACCCCGGTTATTTGATTGCCGATGAGATTGACCCAACCCTGAAATTCAGCCGCGCCGGGCTGGTTGGGATGGCCAACTCGGGCCCGGATACCAACGGCAGTCAGTTCTTTATCACCCTTGGCCCGGCCCCGCACCTCGACGGCTCGTACACCCTGTTTGGCGAGGTCATCAGCGGGCTGGAGGTGCTTGAGCAATTGACCCCGCGCAACCCGCAGCCTGGCTTTTACGAGCCGCCCGGAGACCGCCTGTTTGATGTTGTGATTGAAGAACGCTAAGGCTCAGGTAGGGTATAATTGCCCGCCGTTCGCTTTTTATTTGACCTGGAGATTTATGCAAACCAACCAACGCACCCTGAAAGATTACCTGCGCCTGTACCTGGGCGGCCTTTTGATTGGCGCGGCCGATGTCGTGCCGGGCGTTTCTGGCGGCACAATGGCCTTCATCCTGGGAATTTATGATGAGTTGATTGACGCCATTCGTTCGGCGGTTCCGTTTCTGAAAGATTTTTTCACCCTGCGCTTTCGGCAGGCTTTTGCGGTCTTCCCCTGGCAATTTCTGCTGGCGGTTGGGCTGGGAATTGCCACCGCCATTTTGAGCCTGGCAAATGCCATGCACTGGGCTTTGAATGAGCATCCGGACTACATTTACGCCTTGTTTTTTGGCCTGATTTTGGCATCGGTCGATTCGGTGCGCCGCCGTGTCCGGGCCTGGAACTGGTTCAACCTGCTGATGGCTGTGCTGGCCGGCATTGGCGCTTATGCGCTGGTTGGTCTAAGCCCGGCCCGCACCCCCGAAGCCCTGTGGTTTGTCTTTTTGAGCGGCGCCATTGCCATTTGCGCCATGATTTTGCCGGGCATTTCGGGCGCCTTCATCCTGCTCCTGCTGGGAAAATACGAATATGTTATCGGCGCGCTGAAGAGTTTTGACTTGCCGGTCATCCTGGTTTTCATGCTCGGCGCGGCGGTCGGCATTATCTCGTTTGCCAGCCTGCTGCGCTGGCTGTTGAAGCACTACCACGATTTGATGGTGGCCGTGCTGCTTGGTTTTATGGTTGGGGCCTTGCGCAAAATCTGGCCCTGGAAGTTGTACGAGCCGGTCAGCGAGAACTTCATTCGTGAGACCAACATTCTGCCCGCTGCGCTGACGCCCGATGTGCTGGCCGCCCTCGGCCTGATGGCCGTGGGTGTGGCGGTGGTGCTGGCGATTGAGTTTTTCGCCGCCCGGCAGCACGCTTAAGGTCGAAATTTACAGCCCGCTTTGCGGGTCAAAAGCCGCCTTCAGACGGTTTTGTATGCCAGCCCGGACGTAATCGTCCGGGCGGTTCTCCCTTGAAAGGGAATTTGCTATGGACTTTTTGATGGAACTGTTAAACCTTTTTTTGCACCTCGACCAGGTGCTGGCCGATGTCATTCGCCAGTATGGCCTGCTGACCTATGCTTTTCTCTTCCTGGTCATCTTTTTAGAGACGGGCCTGGTGGTGACTCCTTTTCTGC
>CAZNCT010000067.1:11333-11588 GCA_964571615.1 uncultured Anaerolinea sp.
CCACTGACCTGAACCCTCTGCTCTTGTTTGCCCTGCTTGGCCCGGCGGCTATTTTGGGCGACGCCGCCAACTACCTGATTGGACAGAAAATTGGCCAGCGCGCCTTCGATGGCAGCATCCGCTTCTTGAAGCGCGAATACCTTGAGAAAACCCATGCCTTTTACGAAAAACACGGCAATAAGACGATTGTCCTGGCCCGCTTTGTGCCGATTGTGCGCACCTTTGCGCCCTTTGTGGCCGGGGTGGGCAAGATGA
>CAZNCT010000067.1:11598-11838 GCA_964571615.1 uncultured Anaerolinea sp.
CGTACCTGCACTTTGCCACCTACAACGTGCTGGGCGGTTTACTCTGGGTGGCCCTGTTCACCTTTGGGGGCTACTTTTTTGGCGAAATTCCGTTTGTCAAACAGAATTTTGAGTTTGTGGTTGTCGGCATTATCCTGGTGTCGGTGCTGCCTGCGGTGTTTGAGTGGCTCAAAGCGCGCCGCGCCAGTGAAACCAAATCCATAAATCCATAAAGGAACTTTGCTGCAATGCGTCTCAAAA
>CAZNCT010000067.1:11855-19595 GCA_964571615.1 uncultured Anaerolinea sp.
TGCTGGCGGCTTGCGCCCCGCAGGCCGCGCCTGCCGGGCCGGTTACCATCCGGCTGGCGGTGATTCCGGTCATCGACACCCTGCCGATGTTTGTGGCCGAAGCCGAGGGGCTGTACGCCAAACATGGCCTTTCGGTTGAATTTGTGCCGGTCGCTTCGGCCCCCGAGCGCGACCAGGTGCTGGCTGCGGGTCAGGCCGATGCCACCCTGAACGAGTTGCTCTCCGTCATGTTCTTCAACCGCGAAAAAGTCCAGATGCAGGCGGTGCGCTATGGGCACATGGCGGCCCCGGGTGCGGGCCACTTCTTTATCCTGGCTTCGGGCCAGAGCGGCATTAGCACTCCCGCCGGGCTGGCTGGCGTTGAAATTGGCATTTCGCAAGGCACCATTATTGAATACGTTACCGACCGCCTGCTGGCGCAAGAAGGATTGACCCCTGAGCAGGTCAAGACGGTAGCCGTGCCGCGCATCCCCGACCGCATGGCTTTGCTTGCCTCGGGCGAACTGAAAGCGGCTGTGATGCCCGACCCGCTGGCGGCCCTTGCCGTTCAACAGGGCGCCACGATTGTGCTTGATGACATCAACCACCCGCTTTATGGCGCATCGGTGATTTCGTTCCGCAAAGAATTCATTGATGCCAACCCGCAGGCCGTGCGCGCCTTCCTGGCGGCCATCGAAGAAGCCGTTACGCTGATTAACAGCAAACCCGCCGACTACGCTGGCTTGCTGGCCGAGAAACAACTTGTCCCGCCGCCTCTGCTGGGGACTTACACCATTCCGCCCTTCCCAACCGCTGGCGTGCCTTCGGAGGAAGAGTGGGGCGATGTGCTCCAGTGGGCTCTCGAAAAAGGTCTGCTCGAGCGCGAGTTGCCCTACGACCAATCAGTCAGCGCCGAATATCTGCCGTAAAAAAGACATAAGGGTTGAAGGTATAATACGCCTTCAACCCTTATGATTTCCATCGAAAATCTCTACTTCCGCTACGAAAACACGCTTATTTTTGAAGGATTCTCCTGGCAGGTTCAGCGCGCTGAAACCTGGGCGGTTTTAGGGCCATCGGGCTGTGGCAAAACCACGCTGCTGTACCTGTTAGCGGGCCTGCGTCAGCCCCAACGCGGCCAGGTGAGCATCAATGGTCAGGCGCTTACCCGTCCGCGCCCGCAAACTGGCCTGATTTTGCAGGATTTTGGACTCTTGCCCTGGGCCACCGTGCGCCAAAATGCCCATCTCGGGCTGGAAATTCGCGCCTTTTACGGGGCCGATGGCATTCATGCTCCCCGCAGCCTTTCTGCCGCGCCCTCTGCCGATGCCTGGCTCGAACGCCTGGGTCTGGCTGGGGTCGCCGACAAATACCCGGCCCAACTCTCGGGCGGTCAGCGCCAGCGGACGGCGATTGCCCGCACTCTGGCCCTGCAACCCGACTTGCTGTTGATGGATGAGCCTTTTTCTGCGCTCGACGCCCCCACCCGCGAAGACCTGCAACACCTGACCCTGGAACTGTGCGCCGAACAATCTCTGACGCTGGTGACAATCACCCACGCGATAGAAGAAGCCGCCATTCTGGGCCGCAAAATTCTCCTGTTGGGCCAGCCGCCCAACCGTCAGCCGCTGGTCTTTGAAAACCCGGGGGCGGGCCAACCGGCCCACCGTCATAGCCCGGAGTATTTTGAATTGTGCAAAAAACTGCGTGAGATGATGTAAGCCCCAGGCGGCCTACGGCGCGCCGGGGGTGCTGGTCGGCCAGCGCGTATCGGTTGGCATCGGCGTCCGCGATGGCACGCGCGTATTGGTGGGGGCCGGGGTCGTCGTCGGGCGCCGCGTGCGCGTAGCGGTCGGCGTGTTCGAGGGGGGCCTGGTCAGGGTGGGCGTGCGGGTCAGGCTGGCTGTGGGGGTGGGAGTGGCTGTGTTTGGCTCACCCTGTACGCTAAAACGTCCGACCACCTTCCATTCCATCCCAACAAACATCTGCACTTCATAGTTGCCAGGCAGCCAGGCCGCCTCGCCGGGGTTCCATTCCACAATCCCGTATCCGCCGGTGCCGCCTTGCCAGGGCGCGGTTTCGTAATAGAGCAACTCGCCATCGCGATACCACAAGACCGTCCACTGCACCCCGTTTTGCATCTTGTCGTAACTGTACACGGCCACAATCCGCCGAATGGGGTTGGTGAACACTGTCCCGGGGTTGACCGCCTGGTAATTGTTATCCACCCCGCGCCCAAAGGTCAGCGGGCTGAAGACCGCATCGGGGTTGGGGGTCACGGTGGCCTGAAACCCGGCCTCGATGACCGGCGGGATGAAAGGCGTTGGCGTAATGGTCGGCGTATCCGTAATTGAGGGCGTATCGGTAATGGTCGGGGTCAGCGTAATGGTCGGAGAAAGCGTAATGGTGGGGGTCAGGCTGATGGTTGGCGTCAGCGTAATGGTGGCCGAAGGAGGAAAGTAACTATAAGCCACCGGTTCACCCCAGCGGCTAAGCACAAAAGCCAGCCCGGCCAGCAAGAGACCCAGCCCAATATTGCGCCAGCCCTTTGCAACGCGCTCCTGGCGCAGGCGAAAGTAAAGCACCTTGTAGCCCGTCCGAATCGAATTAATCCCCAACAGGATGAGCAGTACCGCGCCAAGCGCCGCCAGCAGGACAGCCGTCCAGACACCGGATTGAATGTCAATATTCATCCCCAAAATTATACCCGCCACAGCCGTAAATGGGCGCGTATAATCGGGCGCATGACCGAACTCATTTTTCTCAAATTGGGCGGCTCGCTCATCACCGACAAGACCCGCCCTTATACCCCTCGTCTGGATGTGTTAGCGCACCTGGCCGCTGAAATTGCGGATGCGCGGCGAACGACCCCTGGCCTGTCTCTCGTTTTAGGACATGGTTCTGGTTCGTTTGGCCACACCGCCGCCAAAAAGCACGGAACACGCCAGGGCGTTGCCAGCCCCGAGGCCTGGCAGGGTTTCGCCGAAGTCTGGTGGCAGGCCTCGGCGCTGAACCGGTATGTCATGCAGGCCCTGACCGAAGCCGGGATTGCCGCCCTGGCGCTCGCGCCTGTTTCGGCAGTCCTTGCCCGGGATGGCCGCGTGGCCCGCTGGGATTTGGAACCGTTACGCCGCGCCCTGTCCGCCGGGCTGCTGCCGGTTGTCTATGGCGATGTCATCTTCGACGAAGTGCGCGGCGGGACGATTCTCTCGACTGAAGACCTGTTTGAGCATCTGGCGCTTGCACTGCAACCCAAACGCATTCTGCTGGCCGGGCTGGAGCAGGCCGTTTGGGCGGACTACCCGGCCAACACCCAGCGCATTGAGCGTATTACCCCCGCCTTGTTTGAGTCTTTGCGCGCCAGCGTTGGCGGCTCACACGGCGCGGATGTGACCGGCGGCATGGAATCGAAGGTGCGTCAGATGCTGGCCCTGGCGGGCAAAATCCCCGGTTTGCAGGCCCACATTTTCTCGGGTGAAATTCCCGGCAACCTGCTCCGCGCTTTGCAGGGGGAATCCTTAGGAACGATTGTGGCGGGCGATTAGGAAATCTGTCTGATGAATAGGTGACGTAAGGCCTTGCGTAGAAGGTCTGGTGTGTTGGATAATGAGGGGCGATTGCCTATCCAAAAGGAGCCAACATGACCAGACCTTTCACCCCCATTGCGCTTAAACTTCGCCGCCCGGTGCCTTCTGATATTGAAATTGCCCAGGAATCAGACATCAAGCCGATTTCGCAGGTTGCCGAGGAACTTGGCATTCTGCCCGAAGAACTTGAGCTTTACGGCCCATATAAAGCCAAAGTTAAACTGGAAATTCTCGAACGTCTAAAAGACGTGCCAGACGGCAAATACATTGACGTGACTGCCATTACCCCGACCCCGCTGGGCGAGGGCAAGACCACCACCACCGTCGGGTTGAGCCAGGCATTGGGCGCGCACCTCGGTAAACGGGTGGTAACGGCCATTCGCCAGCCCTCGCAGGGGCCGACCTTTGGCATTAAGGGCGGCGCGGCCGGGGGCGGCTACTCGCAAATTATCCCAATGGAAGATTTCAACCTGCACCTGACCGGCGATATTCACGCCATCACTGCTGCCAATAACCTGCTGGCGGCGGCCATTGATGCGCGCATGTTCCATGAAGCCAGCCAGGATGATGCCAAACTGTTTAATGCCCTGTGCCCGGCAGATAAAAATGGCGAGCGCAAGTTTTCGCCCTCCATGCTGCGGCGACTGAAAAAACTTGGCATCGAAAAGACCAACCCTGACGACCTGACCCCCGAAGAGCGCACCCGCTTTGCGCGTCTCGATATTGACCCTGACAGCATCACCTGGCGGCGGGTGGTTGATACCAACGACCGCTTCTTGCGCGAAATTGAAGTTGGGCTGGGGCCAGAAGAGAAGGGCATGACCCGCCGCACCGGCTTTGATATTACGGTTGCCAGCGAAATTATGGCAATTCTGGCGCTGACCACCGACCTGCGCGATATGCGTGAGCGCCTGGGCGCGATGGTCATTGGCACCAACCGCGCCGGGGAGGCAGTTACCGCCGAAGACCTGGGTGTCGCCGGGGCGCTGACCGTCTTGATGAAAGACGCCATCAAACCCAACCTGATGCAAACTCTGGAAGGCACCCCTGCCCTGGTTCACGCCGGGCCGTTTGCCAACATCGCCCACGGACAATCGTCCATCATCGCCGACCGGATTGCGCTTAAACTGGCCGATTACGTCATCACCGAATCGGGTTTTGGGGCCGATATTGGCATGGAGAAGTTCTTCAACATCAAATGCCGCTATTCTGGCCTGGTGCCGCATGTGGTCGTGCTGGTTGCCACCGTCCGCGCGCTCAAGATGCACGGCGGCGGGCCGAAGGTGGTGGCAGGCAAGCCGCTTGCGCCCGAATATCTGGATGAAAATCTCGACCTGTTGCGCAAAGGACTGCCCAATATGGAGCGCCATATCCGCAATGCGCTTAAGTTTGGCGTCAATGTGGTTGTGGCGGTCAATGCGTTTGCCACTGATACGCCTGCCGAGGTCGAACTTGTCCGCCAGGCGGCGCTTGAAGCCGGGGCAATGGATGCGGTCGTCTCGACGCATTGGATGGATGGCGGCGCGGGCGCAGTGGCCCTGGCCGAGGCGGTGATCAAAGCCGCCGAACAGCCGAGCCACTTCAGGTTCCTGTACCCGCTCGAACTGTCCATCAAAGAGAAAATCGAAATTATCTGCAAGGAAATCTACGGCGCGGAGGGCGTCGATTATTTCCCCGAAGCCGAAGAGAAGATTGCCACCTATACCCGCCTGGGTTTCGACAAACTGCCGCTTTGCATGGCCAAGACCCACCTGTCATTTAGCACCGATGCCAGCCTGAAGGGCGCGCCCAGCGGATTCCGCGTGCCGGTTAGCGATATTCGCGCCAGCGTGGGGGCGGGCTTCCTCTACCCGCTCTTGGGCGAAATGCGTACCATGCCTGGTTTGCCCACCCGCCCGGTCTTTTATGATGTCGATTTGGATTTGGAAACCGGCAAGGTGGTCGGGCTGTTCTAACCTGAGAAGGTGAGATTGGACACACTTGTCCTGTGCGATGATACCTGGCATCCAGCCGCGCTCATCCAGCAAGGGTTGAGCGGGCTGGAGGCACAGGGCTTTCAGTTTGACTGGCTTGAAGATGCCCGTCAATATTCGGCGGCGCAGATAGCCGCTTTGCGCTCTGCGCTGGTTGTCCTGGCGAAGTCTAACAACGCTTCTTCTGGCGACGAAACCCCCTGGATGACCGATGAGATGCAGGCGGCGTTTGGCGCGTATGTTCGCCGGGGCAATGGGTTGCTGGCGATTCATTCTGGCACGGCGGGCTATCTTGAAACGCCGCTTTTGCGCAATTTGCTGGGCGGCGTTTTTACCCATCACCCCGAACCATGCCCGGTTCACTTTGAGCCGCTGGACGGGCACCCGCTGACCGCCGGGGTTGCGGCCTTTGGCGCGCAGGATGAGCATTACTTCATGGCGATGTCTGACCCGCAGGCGGATGTCTTTCTGATGTCCCGTTCGGCGCACGGGCAACAGCCTGCGGGCTGGCGGCGGCGCGAGGGCCAGGGCCGGGTGGCTGTCTTGACGCCAGGACACACCCCGGAAGTCTGGCAACATCCTTCTTTTCAGACCCTGTTGTTGAATTGTTTGCAGTGGTGCGGGGGAAACTTTTGGGACGAGCAGTAAAAATTTAGACAGGATGTCTTAACAGATTTGTTGTGTCCTGCTACATTCCTGCTACAGGCTAATTTTTTGAAAATGAGTACAATAAAATCAGAAGTACTTTTACAAGGATTGTTGAGAGAACAATCCTTGTATTTATATCCTGACTGTCTCCGCGCTTTTCAACAAGCAGGCTTGTATTGATAACTATTGCGAGAAATTGTTAGCCTCGAAAGAAGTGAATTGCTTATGGAATCTCCGTCTATCGTCATCTGTGATGAAAAAGACTCCGCCAGTCATCTGGAGAGTCTGCTTCACAACCTGGGCTACAAAAAGGTCGCAATTGCTTCAGATAGAAAAGAATTACAGATTTTACTCAAATCCGGGTCTGCTGACCTGTTGATTATCGATGCAGACTGTGGCGAGAAAGAAAAGTGTCTGACGCTGTCACACACTTTTTGCCAGACAAACGATATTCCGATTATCTACGTTATTCCCCATACCGGGCAGTGGCTGGAGCAAAACGCTGCAATGCTCGATACGTATGGACATTTGTTCAAACCTGTGCGCCAGCGGGAACTCCACCTGACGATAGAGGGAACGCTCTCGCGGTACAAAAGTAAAAAAGACCTGGAAAGACAACTGCAAGAATTGTCTTTGATTCACGATATCAGCCAGGCTGCGGCTTCAATTCGAGATATTGATGAGTTATTGAAATATATCACCCAACGTATTGGCCAGTTAATGCGGGCGTCTGCAATTTATGTTGCTCTGGATGAGCCAGAAAGCAGCCAGGTGAATATCCGCTACTGGAGCAGCCCGATACCGAACCTTTCTCTTCAACAAATTCCGCACGACCCCAGTTTGATCGGGGATGTTATCCGAAATCGGCGAACGATGTTGATTAATGAAAACTTTGGGGACAATCTCAACAGGCTTAGAGGGGTTTTCCTGAAGGATGGTGTGGTGCAAATTCCGAAGGCCTGGTTGGGCATTCCGATTATGTTTTTGCATCAATCTCTTGGCGCAATATGTGTCCAGGACTTTGTTCAAGAACAGGCTTTTTCAGGTGAACAGGTGAGTTTGCTTGAAACCATTGCCGCCAGCGTAGCGGTTGCGCTCAAGAATGCGCAACTTTTTACTTCTTTTCAAGAAGAGTTGGCCCAGCGGGCTGCTCGTGAATTGGAACTGCAAGAGAATAAGCAAAAGCTTGAAACCCTGTTCAGTCTGCTCCCTGTCGGTGTCTCTGTGCTGGATGAGCGTAAAAATATTCTATTTGCAAACCCGGCCCTGGCTGGTATTTTGGGGGTTTCAGAACAAGAGTTAAATGGACAAACCTGTGCAAGGAACCGTTATTTTTCGCCAGACGGTTTGCCCTTGAAACAGGAAGAGTATGCCTGCGAGCAGGCTTTCAGAGAGAAGCGGGCAATTTACAACGTTGAAGCAGGCATCAAAACTCACGAGGACGGTCATTTCACCTGGTTGAACATTAGTGCCTTGCCAATGGATTTATATGACTGGCGGGCGATGGTAGTTACCTCAGATATTAGCCAGCGCAAGCACGACGAAACCGCGGT
>CAZNCT010000067.1:19633-19818 GCA_964571615.1 uncultured Anaerolinea sp.
TCAGATTGCGCACATGGGGCGTTGGGAGATAGACCGGGAAACCTTTGAAATGCGCTGGTCCGAGGGCATTTACAACTTATTGGAACTTGATCCCCGGACTGTCAAACCATCGTATGAAACTTTTATTTCTTTTTTCTCTACCGTACATCTGAACTGAAAGGGTCAGTCATAAGGTACACTTTTGC
>CAZNCT010000068.1:0-17103 GCA_964571615.1 uncultured Anaerolinea sp.
CATCCTGCCTGTCTTCGACCCTGAAATCCCACTGGTGCGGCCCTTGCTGGCCTGGACGCGCGCCCAAACCGAGGCCTACTGCCACGAGCACGGCCTGGCCTACCGGGTCGATGCCACCAATGCCGATACGGCTTACTTCCGCAACCGCTTGCGGCACGAGCTGTTTCCGGTGCTGGCGCAGTACAACCCACAGGTGCGGCAGGCCCTGGCGCGCACAGCCCTTGCCCTGCAAGGTGACCATGAACTGCTCAACGAACTGCTCGAGTCTGCCTGGGCGTGCGCCTTTTCGGAGAGCGGCCCGGGGTTCATGGCCTTTGACCTGCCTGCCTTGCGCGAGATGTCACCCGCCCTGCGGCGCAACCTGTTTCGACGGGCGGCTTTTGCCCTCAACCCTGGCCTGCGCGATGTCGATTTCGATGCCCTTCAGCGGGCCGCCAGCCTCAGGCCTGCTCACCTGGCAGGCGGCTTGCAGACCATTTGCGAAGGCCAGCGGCTCTACCTGACCGCCGACCCCGCCAGCCTGCCGGCTGATGTGCCCCAAATTAGCCGCGATTATGCTCTGACCGCTGGCGCACAGCAACTGCAATTGCCCGATGGCTGGCTGTTTTGTTGCCAGTCTTTGCCTGCCGAACAGGCCCCGCCCCGCCTCGGGCGCTGGCCTGCCGACCCTTTCACGGCCTGGCTCGATGCCGATTTGGCGGCAGACAGGCTCAGGCTTGGCCCGTTCCGCGCCGGTGACCGTTTCGAGCCGCTAGGCATGCCCGGGCAGATGCAAAAACTCTCCGATTTGTTCGTCAATCTCAAAATTCCGCTGCGTTTAAGAAAAAAATGGCCGGTCTTATGGGCTGGTGAACAAATTGCCTGGGTGGCAGGGCTGCGCCTGTCTGAAAAGTTTAAAATCAGGCCCGAGACGCGCCAGGTTCTTAAGATCTGGTTCGAGCGTATGTAACTTTTTTTTGCCTTGCGCATCGAACAGGTTGGAGGTAAACATGGATTCACAACCGCGTGTCATTGTCTTTTCTACGCCAACCTGCACCTATTGCAACATGGCAAAAAAGTATTTCCGTGAAAAAAATGTCAAGTTTCGTGATGTCGATGTCAGCCGCGACCCGGTTGCCGCCCGCGATATGGTTCGCCGCAGTGGTCAGCAGGGCGTTCCGGTGATTGATATCGGCGGTAAGATTATTGTTGGCTTTGACCGCCCCAAAATTGACAAACTCTTGGGGCTGAAATAACATTTCTTGGAGGTAAACCATGAGTGACCTGAATCTCGAACCCCTGGGGAGCCGCGTGCTGATTCGCCCGCTCGAACAGGAAAGCAAAACTGCGTCTGGCCTGTTGTTGCCCGATACGGCCAAAGAAAAACCCCAAACCGGTGAAGTGGTGGCCGTAGGTGACGACGAAGACATCAAACTGAAGGTCGGTGACCGGGTTTTGTTTGCTAAATACAGCGGCACCGAGTTCAAGTTGGACGGGGTTGAGTACATCCTGTTCGACGCGAATGATGTTCTGGCGCGCTTCAAATAAGCATTCTGCAAACCGGTAACAAAAAACTCCTGAATTTCAGGAGTTTTTTGTTTGCCTCAGGCCGCGCCTGCCAGCTGGCGCAATTTCATGTTCAGCTCACGCCACTGTATTTTGGAAACCCCCAGGTTTTGGCGGATGGTATCGGGGTCGGTGCCGCGTTTGTATTCGTTGAGCGCATACGTCCAGCGGCACATATCGAAAGACAGGTGTTTGCTCAGCCCGGCGTCGTTGCCAATGTCCTCAAGCAGGTACTCGAGGCGGCGCGGCGACCAGGGGAAAAGCGTATCCACCGGTTTATACTGCTCGAGATATTCCTCGTAAGCCGGAATCCAATCCTCGCTCAGGGCCAGGCGGCGTTCTTTGTAGCGGTTGGTCGGGCTGGCATAGCGGATGAAGACCTGCGGCCCGTTGGGCGTGTTCAGGTCAATGTGGTTCAGGTGAATGCCCAGACATTCACTCTTTTTGATGCCGGTTCCCAGCAAGAGGGCCAGCAGGGCATACGGACGGGCATCGGGCTTGGCTTTGCGCCGATAGCGGTCGGCGGCCAGCAGCGCGGCCTGCATTTCGTCGTCCTCCAGCACTTGCGGCAGGGGGCTGATGGCCGATTTTTGAACCACTTTTTCTGCCGGGTCGAGCAGCAAGACACCGTTTTTGTGCAGCCAGCGAAAGAATGACTTGACGGTGGTGATGCGCCGCGCCAGAGTTTTGGGTGAGCAAGGCACGCCGCGCTCGTTTTGCATCCAGTCGAAGAACTGATTGAGGTCTGCGGTGGTCAGGTCGCCCAGGGTTTTATCTGCCGGGAAGAAAGACGCCATCAGCCGCAAATCAGACATGAAGGCTTTGATGGTGTATGGAGAGCGTGCCTGGTCGTTCAGGTAAATTTCGTAAGCATTGACGGTGGGCAGCAGGGAGGTCCTGGTTGTAATATGGGCGCTTGCCGCGGGAAGGTCGGCCATGTCTTTTCTCCTTCAAAAGGTTCACTTGCGTATAGTTTAGCCCTTTTTGAAGTAGAAGACAAGGCCCCGGTTGGCTTTGTTATGCTAGTGCAATTTTTCAGGATGGTCTGTCAGGTTGCCCGCCAGGTAGGCCGCCAGCGCTTCGTCAATGCTGGCAATTGTCGTCAGGATTGGCCTGATTCCCTGGGTTTTCATGCTTTCGTAGGCGCCCATGCCCATGCCCCGGCAGACCAGGGTTTCGCAATCGGCAATTGCTTCAGCCATGCGGATGTGCTTCTGGTGCGCTTCGGGATTGTTGCCCCCGCCATGATGCTCGTGTCCGTGACCATGCTCATGACCGGTATGTTCGCTGGCAAAATGAGCGTGTCCGAGTTTTTCACGCATTTCGCGGGCAACTTCCTGCCCATTTTCAATGCTGACGACCAGATAGTGGCTGGCGCGTCCGAAGTGCTGGCTGATGGTTTTGCCGTTGTCGGTGATGAAGGCGATTTTCATGCAGTTTTTCCTTGTTGTAGTTTAGATTTATGCGTGCTGACGCAAATGAGCGCTAAAAGCGGCCAGGGCCAGGATGATGAGTGCGGCCCCTGCCAGGATGGGGATGAACAGCATTGTCACATTCGGTAGGCCCACCTGGACGGGCTGCGAGGTCTGTACCAGTTGTACCTGCTGGCCTGGCAGGTGTGGCGCCACAAAAACCGGGCTGATACCTGCAATCTGGCTGAATTTTTGTACATATTCGGCACAGTCGCTGGGGTGACATTGCTGGCATTTTGAGATATCTTCATTGACAACCGGGTGCGCACTGCGGTGAGCATGGGCACTTTCTTTATCGGTCGCCGATGGGTCGCCATCATGGCAATCGGCACAGCGCTGGCGGGCTTCGGTGACGCAGAAATATTTGCCGGTATCGTGCAGATAATACAGGTCTTCGTGGCAGGCAATGCAGTTTGATGGCTCATCGGGCGGGGTGGTTTCGGCCCGCGCCTGGCTGGGCAGGCCCAGAGCAAACATCAGGCTGAGCAGGCTGGCGATAACCAACGTCAATCGATGTTTTACTGACATGGAACACCTCCTTTCAAGGTGAACCGCTGCTAACGATTAAAATGCCTTTCGTGCGGCTGCTCGTCTGCTTCAGATGCGCATAACACCAGCAGCAAACGCGATTCTCCCGAAGACAGGTTGCGCCAGCGATGCGGCAGATAGGCTTCAAAGAGCAGGCTGTCGCCTGGTTCGAGCAGGTAGGGGGTTTCGTCAACCAGGTATTCCACCTGTCCGTTGATGCAATAGACAAATTCGCGCCCGGTATGCACAATCGGGGTCTTGCCGCTGTCAGAGCCGGGTTCGAGGGTGACCAGAAGCGGTTCCTCGCCGGTGCGTGTCATGCCCGCGCCCAGGTCTTCAATTTTGCAATTGGCAAATGGGACTTGTGGACGCTTGCCGGTTTTCTGGTAAGCAACTTTTTTCTGACCGCTGGTATTCTCAAAAAAAGAACTGATGGGTACGCCCAGGCTTTGGGCCAGTGTTTGCAGGGTGCTGACACTCGGTGAGGTCTTGCCATTTTCAATCAGGCTGAGGGTGTTGACATTTAGCCCGCTTTGCTCGGCCAGAGCACGGATGGAAAGGCCCCGGCTTGAGCGCAGGATTCGCAAACGGCCTCCGACATCGATGTCGTTTTGTTCAATTGTCTCAAGCAAGGGTGATTTGCCATTGCGTCCCATCAGGAGAACCTCCATTGTTGCGCTTCAAATAATATTATAGTTGTAAATGCTAAAAAATCAACATTTTCAACTATTAAATTATGTTATCAGTGTTCATCATTCTGGCTTATAAGCAATTAGAGAGACTGTCTGCGCCGGAGCAGACAGTCTCTCTAATTTTTTGCCAGATTGGCCCAAAGTTGCGTTTTGCTGAGCGATGCTCAGGCGCGCGGGGCGCGCAATTCGGCCAGGTGCTGTTCCAGTTCGGCCCGGCGCGCATTGGCTGCCGAGCGCACTTCGTCAACCAGGCCCGAGGCCCGTCCGCGCAGGCGTCCGCGTAATTCCTCGCCCGATTCGGGCGCCAGCAAAATGGCGGTAATGCCGCCCACCAGACTGCCCACGAAGGCGCCAATCAGAAAACCAAATACGCTCCTCATGTTTCTCTCCTTTTTTTGTATGATTTCTATAAAATATTATAGGCGAAAAACGATTTGAGCGGAAGATTGACGTATAATCAAATTGTCCGCGCGTATCCTTGCGAACGCGACGGGTACGAACAATTTTATCTATCTATGGCTGTCTAATGCGGATGACCAATGGAGCGCAGATCTCCCGATTTTGCCGCCAAAATCAGGGACTTTGGACTCCTCTAAAAAAAACCGCAAAACGAAGGCCCCTACCATTTTTCGGAGGGTACCCCCAATGTCTACCCCAGCAATTACCTTCAACCCGGTTCAGACGGCGCGCAAGAAGGTCACTACCCTGACCCTGCGCCACAAAAAAGAGCGTGGCGAACCCATCACCATGCTGACTGCGTATGACTATCCCTCGGCCCTGGCGGTTGACCAGGCCGGGGTCGATGTCATCCTGGTTGGCGATTCGTTGGCGATGGTGGTGCTTGGCTATGAAAACACCCTGTCGGTCACCATGGACGATATGCTTCATCACAGCCGGGCGGTGGCGCGTGGCGCAAAATTTGCCCTGCTGATTGGCGACATGCCTTTCATGTCGTACCAGGTCTCGGTCGAAGACGCCGTACGTAATGCCGGGCGCTTTTTACAGCAAGGCGGCATGGATGCGGTCAAACTCGAAGGCGGCGCAGAGCGTGTCCCGGCCATTCGGGCCATCGTCAGCGCCGGAATTCCGGTGATGGGCCATCTCGGCTTGACCCCGCAATCGGTCAATCAGTTGGGCGGCTTTAAGCCGCAAGCCAAAAATGCCGCCGCCGCCCGCAAATTGCTCGAGGACGCCCTGGCGCTCGAGGCCGCCGGGTGTTTTGCCATCGTACTCGAATCCGTCCCGGCCCGGCTGGCAGAATACGTCTCAAAGCGTTTGAGCATTCCAACCATTGGGATTGGCGCGGGCGCGGGCTGTGATGGACAGGTGCTTGTCACGCATGATATGCTCGGCCTGTTCGACCGTTTTACACCCAAATTTGTTAAAAAATACGCCAATCTGCATACTGAAATGCAGCGCGCCATCGGCGCGTATATTGACGATGTTGAAACCCGGCGCTTCCCGGCCCCGGAGCATACCGTTGCCATGCCCGAGGCCGAGTGGGATGAGTTTTTGGCCGGGCTGGAAGGCTGAAAACCCGTATCATGTTGCCAGACTCTGAAAAATCAAAACCTGGACACGGATTACACGGAGAACACGGATTGGCACGAAAAGAAGCCAGGAAATCTGTTCCAAAAGGTTTTCCCCACCATTGAACGCTAATCTCAAGATGCAAGCAGAGAATAAAAATTTGCCGGATAAAACAAATTCCATCCTGATTTGCGGCACAGGCGCGCTGGCGACATTTTTTGCGGCGCGCCTTTCTGCCGCTGGGGTTCGGGTCACTATGTTGGGGTCATGGCAGGCTGCGCTGGATGCGCTTAATGCCCAGGGGGCCAAACTCGGCGAGGCGGCTTATCCTGTCCGCGCGGTGAGTGACCCGCGCGAATGCCAGGGCGCCGAACTGGCCCTGGTGCTGGTCAAAGCCTGGCAGACAGAGCGCACGGCCCGGCAGTTGGCCGAATGTCTGGCGCAGGATGGCATGGCTGTCAGCCTGCAAAACGGGCTGGGGAATCGCGAGACGCTCGCGGCAACCCTGGGCCTGGAGCGCGTTAAGGGAGCCGTTACCACCCTCGGGGCAACCCTGCTTGGCCCGGGCCATGTGCGCCCTGGCGGTGAGGGTGTCACCACGCTGGAGGCGCACCCCGGCCTGGATGTGCTGGCGGCTTCTTTGACGGAAGCAGGGCTGCGGGTGGAACGTTCCGATGCGGTGGAAAGCCTGGTGTGGGGCAAACTGGTCGTTAACGCGGCAATCAATCCCCTGACGGCGCTGTTCCGAATTTCCAACGGAAAATTGCTCGAAAGCCCGCCCGCGCGTGAGATGCTGGCGGCCCTGGCTGTCGAAACTGCCGGGGTGGCGGCCCTGCGGGGGATTCCGTTGCCGTTTGATGACCCGGTGGCGGCGGTGGAGCAGGTTGCCCGGCGCACGGCGAGTAATTTTTCATCGATGTATCAGGATGTTTTGCGTGGTGCGCCGACTGAGATTGATGCCATTAGCGGCGCGGTGGCCCGCCTGGGCGGGGAGCATGCTCCGCTCAACCGCGCGATGTGGCAGTTGGTGCGCGCGCTGGGTTCGTGGTAAGATTCTGGCGTGAGAAAGATTTTGCGCGGAGGCCTTGGAATGCGAACTTGGATATTATTGGTGGTGTGCGCTTTGCTGGCGTTTAACCCTACGGCTGCGGCGGCCCAGGTGGCTGCGCCGGTGCTTGAAGAACTGGTTATTCAGGTCTGGCCGGAATATGACCAGCCCGCCGCCCTGGTGATTTATGATTTTCGGGTGGCGCAATCTGCCCTGCCGGTGACTTTGCAAATTCGGGTGCCGAAGGATGGCAATATTTTTGCGGTGGCTCAATCTACCAGCGAAGGCCTGATGAACGTGCCTTACGAGCCGCCCGTGACGATTGGCGAATATGATGTGGTGACGCTGACCCTGACCGACCCGACGATGTACCGGGTGGAGTATTATGCTCCCCTGGTGCGCAGCGGGGCGACTTTGCGCCAGTACACGCTGAAGTGGCCGGGTGACTATGCCGTTAGCGAGCTGAAGATGTTTGTGCAAAAGCCGGTTGGGGCCCAAAACCTGAGTACCTTGCCCGCCATGCCCGAAATGCCCGGCGCCGATGGTTTTATTTATGCTCAGCAGGTTTTTAACAATCTGCCCGCCGGGCAGCCTTTTTCTGTGGCAATTGAATATGAGAAGGAAGATGATTTGTTGAGCATTGCCAGCCGCCCGGTTTCGACGGCGGGTGGGCTGGAGAGCGCCCAGGGCAGTACGTTTTCGCTCAGTGCCGCTCTGCCCTGGATTGCGGGTGGTTTAGGGCTGGCGCTGGTGATTGGCGGTCTGACGTGGTACTGGCAATCGGGCCGCACAACTTCGGGGGCGCGCGAAGCGCGCCGCAAGCGTCACGTTGCGCGTGCCGCGCCGCCAGAATCGGAGCATGTCTATTGTTCGCAGTGCGGCAAACGCGCCGAGGAGAGCGACCGTTTTTGCCGCGCCTGTGGTGCGCGTTTGCGCCGCGAATAGCGCAGTGGGTTGGTTTTGTATATCGCCCGGACAAGCTGATTGTCCGGGCGATTTTGTTTATCAGGAATGGGCTTCTTCTAAGTTCTGGTAGGTTTGCAGCAGGTTGACCAAAATCTGGTCGGTGAAGGCGTGCAGTTTTCCGAGCATGTTGCCCCAGGCCAGGCCGGGCGGCACGTGGGCACCGTCGTAGGCGTTAATCATGGCGTTGAGCAGGGTGTTGCGGAAGAACAGGAAGGCGCGGGTGGCATCCACACTGTTCAGGCCGTAGCGGCGGGCACGCGAGGCGTATTCGTAGCCCAGGGCATAGGCTTCGCTGGCGGCGTCGCCCGATGGGTCGCTCATGTAGGTCATTAATCCGCGCATCAGGGTCATGCCGCTGGCGCGGTATTGGGCCCGGGCGGGTTCATCCAGTTTCTGGTACCAGGGCTCGGCTTCCAGGCGGCCATCGGCAATTTGGGTGCGCACCAGTTGGACGATGTTTTGCATGGCGCTGGCCGGTTCGAGTTCATGGCGGTCGCGGGTGGTCTCACGCCAGAGTTCAATTTCCGAGCGCAGGTAGCGGCGGTGTTTGCCTGATGTGCGGTGGGTCGGCAGGATGCCTTTATCGGACCACAGCCGCACAGTGGAAGGATGCACGCCCAGGATTTGAGCGGCGTCGGTCAGTTTGAGCCAGGCTTCACGCGGCTTTTCTGCCATCAGGTTGCGTGGGGGCTAGTCTGAAAGCGCGACTCGCTCTGCCGCCGAGGGAATTTCGACCTGGCGGTAGAAGTTGGCGGTGTCAATGCGGGTCAGCATGAAGGCGGCCACAGCCAGCATGAAGACTTGCAGGCCAAAGACCACCAGATAACCCGTCAGGGCATTGCTGCTTGCCAGCGTGGCTACATCGCGGACAACGCCTGCCATCAGGGTGCCAACCAGGCGCGAGAGGGCATTTGAGACGCCCCAGGCGCCAATGAACAGGCCGATGTAGCCGGGCAGGGTCAGGTCGAACATTAGAGCCAGATTGGCGACGGTGGAAAGCCCGGTGCCGATGCCCAGCAAGACAACGCCGCTGTAAAAGATGGCTGTGCTGGCGGTCAGTCCGCCCAGGATGATCAGCACAAACCCAAACAGGGCGCCCAGGTTGCCCGTCTGTGCAACCGCTTTGCGCGGCGCGCGCCGTTCGAGTGCTCCGGCGGCCAGGATGGCCAGTAAAACGCTGACACCCCAAATGGAGGTGATGCGCGTGGTCTGCTGGACGCTCATCTCAAAGGCTTCGGCGGCGTATGGCTCGAGCAAGATATCTTGCCCGAGAATGGCGGCCAATAGCAACAGAAGGTAGAAGAAAAAGGTGGTCGCCTGCGGACTGCGCCGGATGACACGCAGCATTTCCGCGGGAGAGTGGTTTTCCTGGGCTGCCGCCGGGTTGTTTGAGCGACTTTCGAGCCGTACCAGGCCCAGGCTGCCGAGCAGCAGGGCTGTCAGGGCCACCACCAGGAAGGCGTTCTCGAGCGCGGCATGGCTGTAGGGTTCAACCAGGCGGCTAATGACGATGGCGGTCAGGATGATGCTGATAATCATCATGAACCACATGATGGCAATCGTGCGTCCGCGCGCTTTTTCACCTGAAATTTCGTTGGCCAGCGCGAGATAAGAGACCGCCGACAGGTTGTAGCCCATGCCCCAGGCGCCAAAAGCCAGGCTGGCGGCCACCAGGCCCAATAACGGATTTTCTGCAATCAGAAAGACTGCCTGCGGGGCCACAATCACCCCGGCCACGCACAGCAGTAATCCGAGCAGGATGTAGGGGGTGCGCCGGAAGCCGAAAATTGGATGCCGGTCAGAATAAGCGCCAATGGCGACCTGCATCGGAGAGAAGAGATAGGGCAGTGAGGCCAGGATGGCTACCAGCGTCGCCGAGAGGGCCAGTTCTTTGATCATCACCCGGTTGAGGGTCGAGTTGATAGGCACCAGTGTCATGGCCACTGCAACATGCACCAGACCGACTTGAATTTGTTTTCTAAGCATAGGATTGTTTCCTGTCAATGAATGGAAGGTTATTTTACAGGACAAATCCGCTTTCGCAATGTAGATTTTTGTAGATTTTTGGTAGAGTTTTATTAGAATGGGCTTTCAAAACCAGGCCTGGCGCACAAGGTGATGTTTACTCATGGCCTGGCGATGAGCCCGATAGTTGCATTTTGATTACAAACCGTTTGGGGGGTTGAACGCAATTCCAAAATAAGATAATGTTGATTATATATATCTATTTTTGCACCCAAAAGGAAAGAAAAATGAAAACAACAAAATTCTTTGTTTTAGCAGCGCTCTTTTGGGCGTTGCTGGTTGGTTCGGCCTTTTGGGTCGGAACTGCCTATGCCGCGCTGGGATGTTTCAGCGATACCAATGGGCATTGGGCCGAAGCGGCGATTTGTTGGGCGGCTGAAAATGGCATTGTGGGCGGTTTTCCAGACGGCACTTTTAAGCCCAACAATAACGTTACCCGCGCCCAGGTGGCCGTGATGCTCAAAAACCAGGCCGATGTGCCGCCTTCGACCGGCAACATTCTGGTTAGCGCGGGCTTTTCACGCTGGATGCCCTTCTTTTCAAACGACCCGCTTGATTACGCTCATTTTGCAAATGGTAGCTCTTTCAGGTCAACATTAACCGGCGTTTATAGCCTGGTTTTGCATCCCGATGTTCCGGTGGCGCTGTATGGCAAGAGCCTTTCGCTGATTGGGGTCGAAATTTGTTATCAAACCGAGGCAGGCAATGTGCTTTCAGAAGTACGGGTGCGCACTTATACCCAATCGACCGGCCTGGCGTCCTCCAACCTGCGCTTTAGTGATCCTGCAGACCGGGCCGATACCGCCTGCCGCTATTATGTGCTTTCGACACCGCTTACGCTGACTTCTGAGACCGGCGTATCTGTTTACATGGATGTTAATTGGACGACAGCCAATAGAGATTTTGCCTTGGGACGAACTACTTTTGTCTTTCAGCCTACCGAAACAGCGGCGGCCAACCTGAGTTTGCGGCCCGATGGCAGCCCGGCGCTGAACAAGGAGGAGATTGTGCTTTTGCAGGAAATGACTGGCCCCGATACCAGCCCCGAAGCCGGGCGCTAGCGCAACAGGTTAAAGACAAACCGGTTGGAGGTTCAATCTCCAACCGGTTTTTTCGATTAAATCCGCGTCCCAAAGATTTTGACGAGTTGCGCCAAGGTCTCGTTTGGCCCGAATGTTTATATCTCCCGAAAGACGCGCTCAAATTCGGCCCGCTCGGCGGCGGGCAGGGGCAAGAGCGGGCGGCGCGGATTGCCCACCGAAAAGCCGAGCAGTTCACAGCCAAGTTTGACCTTTTGGGTGTAACTGCCGCTTTCCAGGTTGCGCAAGAGCGGCATCAACCTGTCCATGGCGGCCCGGGCGGCGGCGAAATCGCCCTGCAGAGCGGCTTCGAGCACAGCCGCGTGCTGGCGCGGGGCGCAGGAGGCCCCGCCGCCAATCCAGGCGCTGCTGCCCCACAAAAAGTAATCGAGGGCCTGGTCGTCTGAGCCGCAAATCATCTGGTAGCGCCCGGCGTAGCGCAGGCGAAACTCATAGACGCGGCTCATGTCGCTGGAGGCTTCCTTGATTCCGATGACGTTTGGCAGGTCAAGCAGGCCATCCATTACCTCGTAGCCGACCTCCGTCCCGGCCCGCCAGGGGAAGTTGTAAAGCACAATCGGCAGGCTGACGCTTTGGGCCACCGCCCGGTAATGGGCGAGCAGTTCGCGCTGGGTTGGGCGTGAGTAGGGCGGCACGGCCACCATCAGGGCGTCGTAGCCCATCTGCTCGGCGGCCTGTGAATAGCGGATGACATCCCGGGTGGCCCCGGCGTTTGTCCCGGCAATGAGAGTCACCCGGCCCCCGGCCTGGTCTTTAACAAACCGGAAGAGTTCCAGCCGTTCAGCCTCGGCCAGCGCGTACACTTCGCCGGTGGTTCCGCCGGGCACCAGGCCGCTGATGCCGTTTCCGAGCAGATACTCAATCAGTTCGGCCAGGACAGGGTAGTTGATGTTTTCGTCTTCGTCGAAGGGGGTGACGATGGGGGCGTAGATGCCGGTCAGTTTCATAAGGGCTCCTGTTTTAAGTTGAATGCGGTCGAAAGACAATTTGCGCGAACTGTCTCAACACCTGCGCGGCCCCGGGTGTTTCGCGTACTCCGGCCAAAATCTGTGCCGGGGCCTGGCCCTGGGCCAGCAGTTCGTCCCACTCGGCGCGGATGTAGGCGCAAGCGATGTCGGCGTCCATCTCCGGGTGGAATTGCACGCCCCAGGTGCGTTCACCCATCCGAAAGGCCTGGTTGGCGTCCCAGGCGTCAAAAGCCAGGCGGATGGCGCCCGGCGGCAGTTCCAGCGCCGATTGGGTATGGCTGACCTGGGCGGCGAATTGTTCCACGCCCAGCGCACCCAGCAGCGGGTCAGTGCGTCCTTCGGGTGTCAATTGAATGGTGGTCGTGCCTTCCTGCGTGCCGTTGGGGTTGTTCCCCACCTGGCCGCCAAAGGCGTAGGCCAGCAGTTGGTGGCCGTAGCACACGCCCAGGGTCGGGATTCCGGCTTCGACGGCAGATTTTGTCCAGCGGGCGGCGCGCTCGCTCCAGTCGAGATGTTCCGTTACCATGCTGTGCGAGCCGGTCAGCAAGAGCCCGGCGACCGCCTCGAGCGGGGGGAAGTCCGCGCCGGTGCGCGGGTCGAAGACGGTCAGATGGGCCGCATCCAGCCCCAGGCCGGCAATGAACCAGTCCTCGAAATCGCCGCGCCTTTGGGCCAGTTCGGGCAGGGTGTCGCCGAGTTTCAGGATAAACAGTTTCTTCGGCGCGGGCATAGGGTCATCTTCCCGGCGTCATCGCTCTGGTAGACGGTCAATTCGGGCATGGGGAAGTGCCTGGGGTTGGTCGTCACCAGCGGCAAATTGTGCTGGAGGGCGGTGGCGGCTATCAGGGTGTCCATATCGCCAAGCGTTACCCCTTTTGCGCGCCAGAAACGAATTACCTCCCCGGCGCGGTTGGCGATTTCGACATCCACCGGCAGGGATTCAAAGGTGTCCAGCAGGTTAAACGTCAACTCGCGTTCATGGTCGCGCATTCCGCGCACAATTTCAAACCGGGTGGTGACGGAAATATACACCCATCCCATTTGCCTGGCCTGGTGAAGCAACTCTTTGTAGCCTGGAACGCGGCGAAAGTAGCGAATCAGGATATTGGTGTCAAGCAGAACATCACTCATGGGCCGATTCCCGCCATAATTTTTCTAATTCTTCCTCGCGGCTGGCTGCGCCAATTTTCCGCTGCGCTTCAATCCAGCGGTCAATCTCCTCCGGGGTCAGCATATCGGGATGGTCTTCATCCTTCCATGCTCCATACGATTCTTCGATGGCTTGGGCAAGCCGGGCGCGGCGCAATTCACGCGCCAGCACTTCTTCCACGAAGCGGGTGCGCTCGCGGGCAGGCACCAATCGGCGCAGTTCGTCGGCCACCGATTTGGTGATGTAGAGATTCATGCGTTCTTTGACAGCGCGGGGCATAGTGTCATCCTTTTGCGCGATTAGTTTGCACTGTAATTATACGCCGATTTGCACCTTCTCCCCGCCCCTCCGGATCGAATCGACCGCCGCGAAACTGGCCTGGGTGACGCCGATTAACTGTTCATAGGGAATGGGCGGGACGCCCTCCCGAATCGCGTGGACGAGGGCCTGCATCTCGTTAAAGTGGCCTTTGTCTTGCCCCCAGAGTTTGACCGTTTTCCGCTTCCCGTCCTTTACCGTTTCCAGCGACCGGAAATCATCCAACACCGCCACCGCGCCGCCGCAAAAGACCTCCACCCGCTCCTTGGGGAAGGATTTGTCGCCGTTGGCGAGATAATCCACAATACCGAGAGAGCCATCGGGGAAGGTGAAGGTCATCGAGACGTTGTCCTCGTGGTATTTGCCGCCATCCGGCAGGGCCGCCGCGCTGACCGAGACCGGCGGCGCGCCGACCAGGAAGGTGAGAAAGTCAATGAAGTGACAGCCCTCGCCGATGATGCGTCCGCCGCCCTGTTCAGGGTCGTGCGTCCAATGGTTGAGGGGGATATACCCGGCATTGACGCGGTAGTGCATGTAGAGCGGTTCCTGGCGTGTCACCAGGGTTTGGCGCAGTTGTTGGGCAAGGGGCGCAAAGCGGCGGTTGAAACCAGTCATCAGTAAACAGTTATCGGTTATCAGTAACTGATGACTGATAACGGATAACTGCTCACTGTTCACCGCCAGCGGCTTTTCTACAAAAACGTGCTTGCCCGCCTGCAAGGCTTTCACCGCTAAATCGGCGTGGCTGTCGTGGCGGGTGAGAATCAGGACGGTGTTGATGTCGGGGTCGTCCAAAATTTGCTCGTCAGCGGAGCAGGCGTAGCGGAAACCAAACTTGTGGCCCGAATGCGCGGCGTGCAGTCCGCCCGCCGAGGCAATGCCAACCAGTTCCACGTCTTTCACCTTTTTGAGCGCGGGCAGGAGCGTGGCGTTGGCGAAGAGGCCAGCCCCTAAAACCCCTATTGTTATTCGGTGTTCCGGTTTTTCGGTTATTCGGTCGTTCGGTTTTTCGGTTGAACTGGATAACTTGACAACCGATGAACTGGATAACTGCTCAACCGGATAGGTCAACAAAACGCCCAGGAACGGCTCTTTCCGCTTGCCGGTGATAATCTCATAGGCTTCGGCGGCCTGTTCGATGGGGAAACGGTGCGTGATGAGCGGTTGGACTTTCAATTTGCCGCTCGCCAGCAAGCCCACAATCGCTTCAAAATTGCGGCCTTCCGTCCAGCGCACATAGCCGATGGGGTAATCGCGGCCATTTTCCTCGTAGTTGGGGTCATAGCGGCCCGGGCCGTAGGAGCGGGAGTTGACGAAGGAGAGTTCTTTCTCAAAGTAGATTTTGCGCGGGAAGGTCAGGCCGACTGCGCCCGTCGCCACGACTTTGGCCCGGTCGCGGGCAATCGCCCCGGCCAGGGTGACGGGGTCATTCGAGGCGGTATCGGCGCAGATGATGACGCTGTCGAAGCCGCGATTGGCGGTAAAGGCCCGGGCGGAGTCTTCCGCTTCGTGACGGGAGCAGGCGGCAGCCCCGAATTGTTCCGCGAGGGCGACCCGCTCGGGGTTGGTATCCGTTCCCCAAACGCG
This sequence comes from uncultured Anaerolinea sp., assembly GCA_964571615.1. Lineage (GTDB taxonomy): Bacteria > Chloroflexota > Anaerolineae > Anaerolineales > Villigracilaceae > UBA8950. The sequence goes on from CAZNCT010000068.1 coordinate 14,930, forward strand.
GCACCCGGCGGCAGACGCGAGTTGAATCGTCAATAAACCTAAAAGGCCCAACCCAATGACCGCCACATTCTCGCCCAGTTGCGGTTCGGCCAGCCGAAAGCCGTGCAGGGCAATGGCGCCGAGGGTGGTGAAGGCGGCGGACTCGAAAGCGACGTTATCGGGCAGGGGGGTGAGCAGGTTGCGCGGCACGAGGTTGTACTCGGCATGGACGGCGTAGCCGCCGCCCGCGCAGGCCACGCGCTGGCCGAGGTGGAAGCCGTCCATCCCCGGCCCGAGCGCGGTGATGACCCCGGCGGAGGAGTAGCCGAGCGGCATGGGACTGTCGAGGCGGTTGAAGGCGGCCTGCAAGGTGGGCAGGATGCCCTCGCGGGACATTTTGTCGAGGACTTGTTTGACCAAATCGGGGCGGGAGCGGGCCTTGCCAACCAGGGATTTTTCGGCGAATTCGACCACCATGCGCTCGGTGCCAGCCGAGACGAGCGAGGCGGCGACCCTGACCAGGGCTTGCCCGGCGCGCGGGGTGGGGACGGGGACTTCTTCGATGGTGGTTTTGCCATCGCGCAGGTTTTGGAGGAGTTGTTTCATGGGTGGGTTCCAGTGTTCAGTATTCAGTATTCAGTATTCAGTATTCGGTATTCGGTGTTCAGTATTCGGTGTTCAGTTTACCAGTTTCTCTTTTTTCTTGTCCACCTTTTCTATTTTTTCTTATTTCATGCGGCGTTTCACTCGTTCACATAACTGTAATTTTCGTGTAAAAGACAAACACTTAGACAGTGATATAATAGTTTTATCTTTCTTCAAGGAGAATTTCGTGAGCGACGCAAGAGTTGACCGATTTGCCCGCATTTTGGTAGATTATTCGGCTGGCCTGGGGGCTGGCGACCGGGTCTTGATTGAAGGGACGACCGCCGCTGAACCCCTGTTGCGTGCTGTGTTTCACCGCGCGTTGGAAGTCGGGGCGCATCCGCACCTGCTGTTGGAATTGACTGACCAGCAGGAAATTTTCTATGAGACGGCCAACGGCAGTCAGTTAGATTTTCCCCCGACTTTTCAAAAACTGGCTTACGAGACGTTTGAGTCGCGCATTCGCATTCACTCGCAGACCAATCCGCGCGCGCTGTCTGGCGCTGACCCGGCCAAACTGGGGCGCCGCCAGAAGGCAGTTGCCCCGGTGCTTGAGACCCAAATGCGGCGCGGCGCGGCAGGTGAGTTTCGCTGGGTGACGACGCTCTTCCCGACGACCGGTTACGCGGTGGAGGCGGGCATGGGCCTGCGCGCTTACGAAGACTTTGTCTATCGCGCCTGCCACGCCAACGAGGCCGACCCGGTGGCGTACTGGCAGCGGGTTCACGATGAGCAGGCCAAGATGATTGAGCGTATTCAGGGTCATAACGTGGTCAGCCTGAACGGCCCGAATGTCGATTTAAGCCTCTCCATCAAGGGCCGCAAGTTCAACAATTCGTGTGGCCGCCACAACATGCCCGATGGCGAAATTTACACCGGGCCGGTTGAAGAATCGGTCAATGGCTGGGTCAAGTTCACTTATCCGGCCATTTATAACGGTGTGGCGGTGGAAGGTATCGAGTTGACCTTTACCAATGGCAAGGTGACTGCGGCCAAGGCCGAGAAGAACGAGAAATATCTGCTTGAAATGCTCAATTCTGACGCTGGTTCGCGCTACCTGGGCGAGTTTGCGATTGGGACGAATTTTGAAATTGACCGTTTTACCGGCAACATCCTGTTTGACGAGAAAATTGGCGGCACCTTCCACATGGCGCTCGGCGCGGGCTACCCCGAGACCGGTTCGAAGAACAAGAGCGTTATCCACTGGGATATGATTTGCGATATGCGCAAAGATGCCGAAATTGCAGTGGATGGCGAGGTGATTTACCGCAACGGCCAGTTTGTTTTTTAGCAGAATACTCTGATTTTTAACGGTGGAGGCGATTCGCTTCCACCGTTTTCTTTTGCGGGCCGCTTACAAAAAAATTCCAGATGACGTATAATCGCGGCGGCCAGCCTGAAATGAAAAACTTATTTCTCCCTGCATGAGAAGCATGTAAAATAAGAAATGCTCATTGTGTTTCTTAATTGCCAGGTTGTGTGAAAAGCAGGCCGTTGTTGGAACGGCCTTCTCTATTTGCGTGTGTTTTTTCTCAAACCGAGAAGGAGAC
>CAZNCT010000068.1:17121-17384 GCA_964571615.1 uncultured Anaerolinea sp.
GGAACCCAAATACATCATTTTTACGGGCGGGGTGGTCAGTTCGGTAGGCAAAGGGGTTACGGCGGCGGCCCTGGGGCTGCTGCTCAAACAGCGCGGCTTCAAGGTTGCGGTGCAGAAGTTAGACCCTTACATCAATGTTGACCCCGGCACCATGAGCCCCTACCAGCACGGTGAAGTTTTTGTGCTGGATGATGGCGCCGAGACCGACCTTGACCTCGGTCATTACGAGCGATTTATTGACATTCGCCTGAACCGGGTTTGTA
>CAZNCT010000068.1:17394-19168 GCA_964571615.1 uncultured Anaerolinea sp.
GAAAATATGAGTAAGGATAACAATACAACATCAGGGCAGGTTTATGCCGAGGTCATTCATAAAGAGCGGCGCGGCGATTATCTGGGCGGTACCATTCAGGTAATTCCACACATTACCAATGAAATTAAGCGCCGCATCAAACTGGTGGCGCGCACCATGGATGCCGAGATTGTCATCCTGGAAGTCGGCGGCACGGTCGGCGACATCGAATCGCTGCCCTTTGTTGAGTCTTTGCGTCAGTTGCGCAGTGAAGTGGGGCGCGAGAATGTTTTCTTCATCCATGTCACCTGGTTGCCGTTTATCGGCGCAACCGAAGAACTCAAGACCAAACCCACCCAGCACTCGGTTTCAGAACTGCGCTCGATTGGTATTTCGCCGAATATGATTATTGCTCGTTCGGATTATGAAGTGCCCGAAGAACTGTGCGAAAAAATTGCTCTGTTTTGCGACGTTGAAAAGAATGCCGTGGTGCCAATGCAGACTGCCGATGTGCTGTATGAAGTGCCGCTCTTGCTCGAGAAGGCCGGTGTCGGTGACTACGTTGTCGAACGGCTTGGCCTGAAGCCCACCAGTCAACCCGATTGGCGCGAGTGGGAAGCCCTGGTGGCCCAGGTTCGTAAGCCAGAAAAACCGGTTGTCCGGGTGGCGCTGGTGGGCAAGTATGTTGAATTGCACGACGCATACATGTCGGTGCGCGAATCGCTCAAACACGCCGCCCTGGCGGTGGGGGTGGATGTGCATATTGACTGGGTACATTCGGCAGACCTGGAGAAGAACAAAAGCTGGGAAGTTGTCGAAAAGGCCGATGCCATCCTGGTCCCTGGCGGCTTTGGTTCGCGCGGCATCGAAGGCAAAATTGCGGCGGCGCGCTATGCGCGTGAGAACAAAGTCCCCTATTTGGGGTTGTGCCTGGGGATGCAGTTGATGTGTGTGGAATTTGCCCGCAACGTGCTTGGCTACGAAGATGCCAACTCGAGCGAGTTTGACCGCGCCACGACCCACCCGGTGATTGACCTGATGCTCGAACAGCGTGGGATTACCGATATGGGCGGTACCATGCGCCTGGGGCTGTATCCGTGTGAGTTGCAGGCCGGGTCGAAGGCGGCCCAGGCCTATGGGGTTTCGCGGGTAGAGGAGCGTCATCGGCACCGCTTTGAGTTTAACAATCATTATCGCGCCGAGTTTGAGAAGGCTGGCATGGTTTTCTCGGGCCTTTCGCCTGATGGCAAACTGGTCGAGATTTCAGAAGTCCGCGAACATCCTTTTATGGTCGGCAGCCAGTTCCACCCCGAGTTTCTCTCGCGGCCCAACCGTCCGCATCCGCTCTTTTTGGGTCTGGTGCGCGCGGCAGCGGCGCGGGCCGGGATTATCGCCCAGGCCGAATAGGCCCTCTTGGTTCCAAAAGAAAACCCCTCCCTGGTTGGCAGGGAGGGGCTGTTTTTTTGCCGCGAGGCTGGTCTCTTAGGGCAAGTCAAAGGCCTTGACGATAAAGACAGCCATTTGGGCGCGGGTGACCGGGTTGTTCGGGCAGTAGTTGCCGCCGCCACAACCAGAGGTAATGCTTTCAGCAGCCAGTTGCTTAATCCAGGCTGCGGCCCAGTGGGTGGTGGGCACGTCGGCAAAGCCGGTGCCAGCGCCAACGGCGGGCGGGATGTAGGCGGCACCGTATTTGGCCTTCAGCAGGAAGATGGCCATTTGGGCGCGGCTGACCGGGTCAGCCGGGCGGAAGGTGCCATCTGGGAACCCGGCGGTGATGCCTTCGGCGGCCAACTGC
>CAZNCT010000069.1:0-968 GCA_964571615.1 uncultured Anaerolinea sp.
GCCATTCCGAATGCCCGCCAGGTCATTATCCCCAACGCCGGTCATGCCGTCGCCATTGACCAGGCCGAAACCTTCAATCATCATTTATTGGAATTCCTATCGTCGGCAAGTCAGATGAGAACATGAACAGCCTCGAACCCGACCGCCTGCTCCTGGGCCGCCTTGTCCCCTCTGACCTGCAGGCGCTCTATGGCCTCTACCGCGACCCTGTCGTGCGGTATTCGATGAAAAGGTAAATCTTATTTCAGCACCGGAATTCCGTCATTTTTTAAGCCATCCAGAATGCGCTCATAGTGATTGGAAATAATCTCCATCTGCGCCGCTTCGGCCAGGCTGAAAAAGCCGAAATCGGTGGTCTCGTTGCTCAGGCCCGGTTCGCCGCCAGTCACTTCTACTTCAAAACTGAGCGCCACAATGTGAGCCTTGTTGCCATCCGGGTAAATTACCAGCCGGTTCGGGTCGCTATAAACACCCAAAAAGCGCGTCACTCGTCCGCGCAGTCCGGTTTCTTCCCACAGTTCGCGCAGAACTGCTTCTTCCACACTTTCGCCGGGGTCCACCCGCCCGCCGGGCAGGCACCACATCCCGTTATCCATGCGCCGGGTCAGGAAGACCTTCTCGCGTGTTTCGTCAAATAAAAGAGCTGAGCAGCCAAGGCGTACTTCGCCCTGTCTGCCCAGCCTTTCGCCATGTAAAATTTGAGTTTTCATGGCGTTGATTATACGCGCATTTTAGAGCGCAATTTCGGCCTTAATCATCCCGGTTTGCGAGTCGGTTTGCATGGACGAGAAGCCCAGGTCGCGGCACAGTTTTTGCATCGCTTCGTTCTCGGGCGAGATGATGGCAATGACGCGCTTGATTTTTTCGCTGCGAGCCACATCCAGCAGACGCTTGAGCAACTCTTTGCCCAGGCCTTGCCCCTGGAACTTGTCGCTGACCAGCATGGTGAAGCGCGCTTCCTCGTTCTC
>CAZNCT010000069.1:995-19036 GCA_964571615.1 uncultured Anaerolinea sp.
CCAAAGATGGCTTTTTCGCCGTTCTCTTCGCCTTCGACCACCAGCGCGATTTCACGGTCGTAGTCGTTGTGCGTCATGCGCGCCAGGCGTTCATGGGTGACGCGCTCACTCAAGACCATCGGGGAGAGATAGCGCAGGTACACGGTGCGGTCAGAAAGCGCCTGATGGAATTTGCGCATCAGCGGCTCGTCTTCGGCGCGGATGGGGCGGATGGTGACCTCGCGGCCATCTTTCATATTCCACTTGCCGACGTACTTGTGCGGGTAGGGGCGAATAGCCAGTTTGGGCAGCTGGTCTTCGCTCAGGCTCGGGTCGTGCAGCACCACGCGGCCATCCAGGGCCAGCAGGCCCTCGGGCGAGGCAATCAGCGGATTGATGTCCAGTTCAGCAATCCAGGGTTGTTCAACGACCAGCTGGCTGAAGCGCACTAGCAATTTTTCGAGCGCGGCCAGGTCAACCGGCTTGCGTCCGCGCACGCCCTTGAGGGCATGGAAGATTTTTGTGCGCTCCATCATGCGCCGCGCCAGGGTGGTGTTGAGCGGCGGCAGGCTCAGGGCGCGGTCTTTGAAGACCTCGACCAGCTGACCGCCCATGCCAAACAGCAAGACCGGCCCAAACTGCGGGTCAATGCTCGAGCCAACAATCAACTCATAGCCTTCCATCTTGACCATCGGCTGAATGGTGACGCCCAGGAAGTGCTCGGCCCCGGCCAGACGGGTGACCGATTCTTTGATTTCGTGGTAGGCGGTTTTGGCGGCTTCTTCATCCTTAATGTTCAACTTCACGCCGCCCACATCGGTTTTGTGGGTAATGGTTTCGGAGTGAATCTTGATAACCACCGGGAAGCCAAGTTGTTTCGCTTTTTCAGCCGCTTCTTCAGGGCTGGTGGCAATCAACATCGGGGTAACCGGAATGCCATAGGCGCCCAATAGTTCCTTCGATTCCACTTCGGTCAGCAGGGTGCGGCCCGATTTGCGTACCCCTTCAAGAATCTGGCGCGCTTTTTCGCGGTCGGGGCCTTTGCCGTCTTCATCGAGCGGCAGGGAGGGGGTTTCGTACAGGGTTTTCAGCGCGTGGGTCGATTGCCACATATAGGTAAAGGCGCGCGCGGCTTCATCGGGATATTGGAAGGTCGGGATACCGGCCTTGTTCAAAATGGCCTCACCCGCGGCGACTTCCTGCCCGCCCGACCAGGAGGCCAGAATGGGCTTGTCATACGATTTGGCATAAGCCTTAAGGGCCTCAGCGGTGGCGGTCGGGTCGGTCATGGCCTGTGGGGTCAGGATGACCAGCAAACCGTCACTGTTCGGGTCTTGCGCGGCCACTTCGAGGGCGCGGGCATAGCGCTCGGGGCTGGCATCGCCAATGATGTCAATCGGGTTGTTGTGGCTCCAGGCGCTCGGCAGGAATTCGCTCAGTTTGTCCATCGTCTCTTTTGAGACTTCGGCCAATTCGCCGCCGTTGGTCAGCAGGGTGTCAGTAGCCAGAACGCCGGGGCCGCCAGCGTTGGTCAAAATGGTCAGGCGCGGGCCTTTGGGGCGGGGCTGGCGACCAAGCACCTCAGACATCGAGAAGATTTCGCTAATCTGATTGACGCGCAGCACACCCGCGCGGCGGAAGGCGACATCCAGCACTTCATCCGAACCGGTCAGCGAGCCGGTGTGGCTGGCGGCGGCTTTGGCGGCGCCTTCGGTGCGCCCGGGCTTGATGACGATAATCGGCTTGGTCAGGGCCACTTCGCGGGCTGCCGAAAGGAACGAACGCGCATCGCCAATGGTTTCCATGTAAATAACGATGCTTTCGGTGTGCGGGTCGTCGCCCAGGTAGTAAATCAGGTCGCCCCAGTTGACATCCAGCATCGAGCCGACCGAGACAAAGTGCGAGAAGCCGACGTTTTCCTTGAAAGACCAGTCCAGCACGGCGGTGCAGAGCGCGCCCGATTGGCTGATGAAGGCTACGTTTCCCTTGCGGGCCATACCCGCCGCAAAAGTGGCATTGATGCCGCTGACGGGGCTCATCACGCCCAGGCAGTTCGGGCCAACCACGCGCATCTTGTGCTTGCGCGCATTGGCAAGCAGCTGGCGTTCGAGTTCGACCCCTTCGGGGCCGATTTCCTTAAAGCCCGCCGAAATCACAATCGCGCCCTTGACGCCCATCTGACCACACTCGTCAATCAGACCGGGGATGACGTTCGAGGGCGTCACAATCACGGCCAGGTCAACCGTATCAGGCACATCTTTGATGCTCGGGTAGGCCTTAATCCCCAGCAGGCTCGAGCGCTTCGGGTTGATGGGGAAAACCGCGCCGCCAAACGGGCTGCTAATCAGGTTCCACAAAATGGTGCGGCCAACGCTGCCTTCTTTTTCAGTCGCGCCGATGACAGCCACATTTTTGGGCGCAAAGATGGCCTCGAGTGCGCTTTGGGTGTACTGATAGACATCATGCGCCGGGTCAAATAAATTCTTTGGACGATTTGGAATAGGGAGGTTCATATCATTTTTTCCTTTTGAATAACTGGCCAAAGCCAGGAGATGTGCAGGTCAAAAGCCCGCCCTATTATACGACCTTCACAAATTTATTTTGCCCGCGAGTGTCATATTTTTGGGGTTAAGAATGTCTATATTTTCTCCATGCGAGTACAATAATAGTAACTTTGAGATTACAGCCCGGGAGTTCCCATGAAAATACGCCCTACCAAAGGCCTGACCTTTGAAGATGTCCTGCTCATTCCGCGCCGCTCGCCGATAAAATCGCGCCGCGATGTCAGCACCCGCACCCGTCTGACCGACCGACTGATCCTCAATATCCCGGTCATCAGCGCCAACATGGACACCGTCACCGAAGCCCGCATGGCAATTGCGATGGCCAAAAACGGTGGCATTGGCATCCTGCACCGTTTTATGACCATCGAGCAACAAGTCAAACAGGTACAGCGCGTCAAACGCGCCCAGGGTTTCATTGTTGAAGCGCCCTACGCCATTCCGCTCTCGGCCTCCATCGAAGATGCCCGGCGGATGATGGAACGCCACGGCGTGGGTGGACTGGTGGTGCTGGATGACGAAACCGGCAAACTGGCCGGACTGATTACCCGGCGCGACCTGGCGCTGGCGCCCGAAAGCCTGTCCACCGTTAAACAGGCCATGACTCCCCGTGAGCGTCTCATCACCGCGCCGCCCGGCATCAGCGTGGACGAGGCCCGCGCCACCCTCTACCGGCATCGGGTTGAAAAATTGCCCGTCGTCGCCGAAGACGGCAGCCTGCTCGGCCTGATTACCGCCCAGGATGTCATCCAGCCGCTCGAAAATCCATCTGCCAGCCTGGACGAAAAAGGCCGTCTGCTGGTCGGCGCCGCCATTGGCGTGACCGCCAACGAAATGGAACGCGCCGCCGCCCTGCTCGAAGCCGGGGCCGATGTGCTGGTGCTCGATATTGCCCACGGCCACGCCGACCACTGCATTCAAATGGTGCGCGGACTGCGCGCCCGCTTCCCTGAATCGCAAATCATTGCCGGAAACGTCGCCTCGCGCGATGGCGCCCGCGAGTTAGCCGAGGCCGGGGCCAATGCCATCAAAGTGGGTATTGGCCCGGGGTCTATTTGCACCACCCGCATTGTGACCGGCTTTGGCGTTCCGCAACTGACCGCCATCATCGATTCGGTTGAGGGCGTGCGCCAATCGGGCATTGACGTGCCGGTGATTGCCGATGGCGGCATTCAGAAGGCTGGCGACCTGGTCAAGGCCCTGGCCGCTGGCGCTGAGACCGTCATGATTGGCAGCCTGTTTGCTGGCACCGAGGAGGCCCCCGGCTCGCCGGTCATCCGCGATGGGCAAAAGGTCAAGGTGGTGCGCGGCATGGCTTCGCTGGGCGCCACGATGGGCCGCCGGGCTGCCGAGCGCGGCCAGGACGAGAGCGCCGAAGACGCCGAAGATTGGGATAAGGTCGTGCCGGAGGGCGTCGAGGCGGTTGTGCCGTATCGCGGCCATGTCTCTGAAGTGCTGACCCAACTGGTGGGCGGCCTGCGTTCTGGTCTGAGTTACGGCGGCGCGCACAACATCAAAGAATTGCAGGAAAATGCCGAGTTTATCGAAATCACCCCGGCGGGCATTCGCGAGTCGGGTTCGCACGATGTTCGTAAACTTTAATTTGCCTTGGGAGGCAGGCTATGACCAAAATCATTGGGCTGGAAGACATTCACACCGGGCCGCATTTGCAGCAGGAAATCAATGCGGGCGGCAGGTTTGTCATCTATTCGTACGTCATCTCGATTCTGATTATGACCTTTCGGCGCAACTCGAATATTTACTTTATCCGGGCCGATGAAAGCCGCATTACCCGCGGCCTGGTCTTCAGCCTGCTTTCGTTTCTGCTGGGCTGGTGGGGCGTTCCGTGGGGCTTCATTTATACGCCCATTGCCTTGTGGACGAATTTTCAGGGCGGCAAAGATGTCACCGCCGAAGTGTTGCTGGCTTTGCAGCGGTCAGGCGTGGGGCAGGCCGTATGAAAATCGAGCAGATTCGACTGCATCACCTGCGTATGCCGTTGGTCGCTCACTTTGAGACCTCCTTTGGCCGCATTGTCGAGCGCGATTGCATCCTGGTTGAAATCCAATCGGAGGGCTTGACCGGCTGGGGCGAGTGTGTCGCCGACCGCGACCCGGGCTACTGCTACGAGACCTCCGGCACGGCCTGGCATATCCTGATGGATTTCATTGCCCCGCAGATTTTGGGCGCCGACCTGGCCGATGCCGCCGACTTTCAGGAGCGTGTAGCCAATATACGCGGGCATCAGTTGGCCAAAGCGGGCGTCGAGATGGCCCTTTGGGATTTGCTCGGTCAGCGCCAGGGCAAAAGCCTGCGCGAACTGTTCGGCGGTCAGCAGACCCGCGTGCCGGTTGGGGTTTCGGTGGGCCTGCAAGATTCGCCTGAGATTTTGCTCAAGACGGTTGAAAAATACCTGGCTGAGGGCTACCGGCGGGTAAAACTAAAAATCAAGCCCGGGCGCGATGTCGGCGATACCCGCGTTGTGCGCCAGGCTTTTCCCGATTTACTTTTGCAGGTGGATGCCAATTCGGCCTACAGCCTCGAAAGCGCCGGCGCGCTCTTACCGCTCGATGAGTTGGATTTGCTGCTCATCGAACAGCCGCTTTTTGAAGATGATATTTGGGATCATGCCCGCCTGCAAAAAATGCTCAAGACGCCGATTTGTCTCGATGAGAGCATTACCAGCCCGCGTCATGCCCGCTATGCGCTTGAGATGCAGGCCTGCCGGGTGATTAACATCAAACCGGCGCGTTGCGGCGGGTTGGGGCAGGGGATTGAGATTCATGAGATGTGCCAGCGTGCTGGAATTCCGGTCTGGTGTGGGGGTATGCTGGAGACCAACATCGGGCGGGCTTCGAACCTGGCCCTGGCCTCACTGCCGAACTTCAGCCTGCCTGGCGATATTTCTGCTTCGGCGCGCTATTACCACGAAGACGTAACCGAAGAGACCTTCACCTTGAACCCCGATAGCACCATTGATGTGCCTGCCAGACCTGGCCTGGGGGTTACTGTTGTCCGAAGCCAGGTGGAGAAATTTGAACTGGCCCGGGTGGAGTTAATCCCCCAGTAATTTGGGAGAACGGAAGAAAAACAGACAGCGACCCCTTGAGCAGGTGGCCGCTGTCTGTTTTTTTTGTTGGGCGAAAGTGTTCGCCCGCTAGAATCTCTTAGCGCAGAACCGTATAACTGGAGACGGTATTGGCCGCGGGGTTGTAGGTGTAGCCGTCTTTGGCCAGGCTGGTCACGCTAAACGTGACGCTGGTTCCGCTGGCCAGGGTGCCGGTCGAGACCGAGCATGCGCCGTTGGTGCCGGTGGTGCAAGAGCCTGTGCCGGTTTTCGCGCCGCTCCAGGTTCCAGTCACAACCACACCGGCTACGGGGGCATTGTTCTGGTCGAGGGCAGTGATGGTGATGGTCGCCGTCCAGCTTTTTACCTTGGTGGTGCGGGTGCCGCTCATGCCGCCGACGTGCAGTTCGTTACTGCCACCGCCGCCGGTCAGGGCGTCAATGGCCGCTTTGGCCTGCACCAGGCCGTAGCCGTAGTAGTTATCGCGCCCGGCTGCGCCCAAATCCTGGGCGGTATCGCGCAAGACCTGGCGAATTTGGGCGTTGGTCGCGGTGGGCATGGCGCTCCAGACCAGGGCCGCGACTGCCGAAGCGTGCGGGGTGGCCATTGAAGTACCGTCGTAGTACTCGTATCCGCTTGCTGGGGTTGTGTACGTGCTTGAAACCGTAGCAGTCTTACCCAGTTTGTTGGCAACCAGGAACTGTCCGTCTTCCTGGCTCAGGCTGATGCCAATGATGGTGGAGGTGTTGCCATCGCCCAGGGTGCCGATGAAGCCGCCAGGTACGTTGTTGTAGATAATCGCCGCCGCTCCGCCGCTGGTCTGGACGTTGCGAACTTTGTCGTAGAAGGAGATTACGCCGCGTTCGCACAAAATCACCTTGCCCGACCAGGCCGCGTTGGTGCTGTCACACAATCCGCCGCTGACCAGCGCACCGCTGGCCGTGCCGCGGGCCGAAAATTTAATGTGCCCGGCGGAATAGGTGACGCCATCCACGCTCAGGGAGGTGCTGTCGAGATATGGCACGGTGCTCAAGACGCCCACCCCGGGAGCGGCCAATTCGACCTGGCTGTTGTACTGCGAGAAACTGGCCCAGGCCTTGTTGCTGTCAATTGCCGCAATCGAAACGACCGAGTCGTACGAAGCCGGGTATGAGAAGCCGGTCGTGCCGTCATTGCCGGCGGCGGCAATCGAAAGGATGTTGTACGAGTTATACAGGCTGGCAAAACCGTTCTTTTCGGTCGTGTTCGAGCGGCTGCCGCCCAGGCTCATGCTGATAATGTTGGCGCCCGCATCGCGGCAGCGATAGGCGGCATCCAGCAGGGTCGAAGAGTAGGCCCAGGCCCCGTCATCGCCAAAAACGCGCACGATGTAGAGTTGAACCGTGCCGGGAGTTACACCCAGGACACCCAGGGCGTTGTTCACCGCCGCAATCGTCCCGGCAACGTGTGAGCCGTGGCCGTCGCCATCCTGGTTCCAGGGCAGGTTGCCGTTATAACCCGAGACGCTGATTCCCTGGAAATCCTCGTGGCCGACATAGAAGCCCGAATCGATGATACAAATCTTGCGGTTGGCAGCCGTCACCGCGCCGCTATCCACGCTACCGTTGCGGTCGGCATCCCAAACATCACGGGCCTGCACCATATCCACGCCGTAAGGAACTTCCTGCACCGGCAGGGAGAGTTGCTGCTTGGAGCGCATGATTCCAATCGGGAAGCGCGGGGCGTCTTCTTCAATTGAAACCACATTCGGGTTGCGGCTGATTCCCTCCAGCGCCTGTGAGGGCAGGGTGACCGTGAAGGTGTTCAGTTCATCAAACTCATAATGAAACTCAGCACCAGCATTCTTGAGCGCTCGTTGTGTGGCGCCTTTGCTGCCGGGGGCGAATTCGACCATGACGCGCACTTTGCCGCCATCCTGGGCGGGGCTGGTATAGGCTGGCGAAACACCGGCCAGGCCAAAAACAAGCGCCAGCATGAGAGCCACGCTGGCAAACAGGGTAAAGCGTTTCATTGTGTTTCTCCTTTGGGTAAGGGTGGAATGAATAAAACCCATCGAAAAAATTGCTCTCGCCTTTCAAAATTGCAAGGTAAGATAATTATCTTACTGACCGCTCGCAAAATCAAGACCTTCTTCATATCTTTAGAGAATCTTTACACGCAGCATCTGCCCCTGTTGTTTTATCGTATAATCAAAGCAATCGTCGTTTCTGTGGTGCGGGGAGGTTATCGTATGGCAGCGCTTTGGTCAGGGTTACTCCTTTTGTATCTGTTGATACTCTACATCTTACTTTTTCCTGGGCTGGTTCAATTTCTATTTGAACCGCACCGCTGGGAGAAAAAAGTCCTCCAGTTTTTTGTCTTTCTGCTGGTGCCTTTTTTCCTGCCTTTTGCGCTGGCGCTCTTGCTGAGCTGGTATGCCCTGGTGGCTTGCTTTGCCTTTGGGTTTATGCTGGTCGCTTTTCCAATTTACTGGCTGATTGTTCACCTGCCTTCAGGGGAGTGGCTGATGGCCTGGTTTAAGGCCGCCTATCGCCTTCTGGAATCGTTCCGCAATCTGCTTGAAATCATGTTGAGTCCGGTTTTCCCCAGCCTGCTGCAAGACATCTCGCCTCTGGTTTTTATTCAACCTGCCGCCGACCTGGCAGGCCGCAGGCTGTCGGCTGAGAATTAATCCTGTCGAGTAAGGCAGCCCGGGGCGGAATTTTCTTACGCAACATTAAGGAACTTTCCCCGCTTAATCGGAGTATACTGGTCTTATTCAGGCTCCGTTTTTGGGTCGTTATGCGGAGCGTTCCCCCCTGTAGAGGCTGCCGTTATGAGTGACTCACTTTTCACCTCCACTGATACCGTTAAAACCCAACTTGCCGGGCATAAATACATTGCCAGCGACGAAATCGCTACGATAGTCTATCTCTCCGAAAAACTGGGCAAACCCCTGCTTACCGAAGGCCCCGCCGGGGTTGGCAAGACCGAACTCGCCAAAGCAATTGCCGCCGCCACAGGCCGCGAATTGATCCGCCTGCAATGCTACGAAGGCCTTGACGAAAGCAAAGCCCTCTACGAGTGGGAATACTCGAAACAACTGCTCTACACCCAACTCTTGCGTGACAAACTGAATGACACCCTCGGGCAGGCGGCTTCACTTTCTGAAGCCGCCGACAAATTGGCCCGCGAGGAAGACGTTTTCTTTTCGATGCGCTTCCTGCTCCAGCGCCCCCTGCTCAAAGCCATTCTCAGCGAAAAGCCAACCGTCTTGCTGATTGACGAAATTGACCGCGCCGATGCCGAATTTGAAGCCTTCCTGCTCGAAGTGCTGAGCGATTTTCAGGTCTCAGTTCCCGAGCTTGGCACGCTTTCGGCCCGGCACCGTCCGTTTGTCATTCTGACCTCCAACAACACCCGTGAGCTGAGCGAAGCCCTCAAGCGCCGCTGTCTCTACCTTTTCATTGACTACCCCGACCTGGAAGCCGAGCTGGCGGTTGTGCGCCTGAAAGTCCCAGACCTGAACTCCAGGCTGGCGCGCCAGGCGGTCGAATTTGTCCAACGCCTGCGCTCGGCAGACATGCGCAAATCGCCCTCCATCAGCGAAACGCTCGATTGGGCCAATGCCCTGGTCGCGCTCAACGCCCAAAGCCTCGACCAGACCACCCTGGAGGAGACGCTCTCCGTCTTGCTCAAGCACGAAGCCGACCTTTCAAAAGCCCGCCGCCAGTTCGTCAATCCGCCGCCCTCGCGCGCCTCCCGTGACGACTTTCAGCGCTTTTCAGGGAATTGAGCCTGGTGATTGGTAATTTGTAATTTGTAATTATCACGCGACTTGTTAATGACCACTCCCCAATTCCCATTTACCAATCGCCAATTACGCTTATGGAAAGCCGCATTTTACAGTTAATCTCTGCCTTGCGCGCCAGCGGTGTGCGCATCAGCCTGGCTGAAAGCGCCGAGTCGTTTTCGGCGGTTGACCTGATGGGGGTTCAAGACCGTGAGCAATTTCGCCTGTCTCTGCGCGCCACGCTGATCAAAGACGTGCGCGATATCCCGATCTTCGATAAACTCTTTCCGCTCTTTTTTGGCTCTGGCCAGCCGCCCATGATGGGGGGCAATCTCTCTGAAAACCTGAGCCCCGAAGAAGCCCAAATGCTGGCCCAGGCTTTGCGCCAGTATGCCGAGACCTTGCGCAACCGCATGGAGCGCCTGCTCAGCGGTGAACCGCTTAGCCGCGAGGAGTTGGAGCAGTTGGGCCAGATGGTCGGCCTGAATAACCTGGATGACCTCCGTTACCAGAACTGGCTGGCCCAGCGCATGGAACGTGCCCTGGCTTTTCCCGAGGTGCGCGAGGCCTTGCGCGAGGTTATGCAGCAACTGGCCGAGATGGGCATGACCCCCGAGCGCCTCCAGCAAATGCGCGAACTCATCCAGCAGAACATGGCGGCCATGCAGCAGCAACTCAACCAGTTTGCCGGGGAACGCCTGGCCGAGAACCTGAGCCAGCGCCCACCCGGCGAATCTGCCGACAGCCTGCTCAACCGTCCTTTTGAGTCGCTGACCGATGCGGATAAGAAAACCCTCCAGCGCGAAGTCCATCGCCTGGCGGCGGCCCTGCGCACACGGATTGCCCTGCGCCAGAAACACGCCAAAAGCGGACAGTTAGACGCCAAAGCCACCCTGCGCGCCAACCTGAAGCACGGCGGCGTGCCGCTCGACATCCGTCACCGCGACCGGGTGCGCAAGCCGCGCATCGTCGTCCTGTGTGACATCAGCACCTCGATGCGCTTTTGCTCTGAGTTGATGCTGACCTTCCTCTACACCCTGCAAGGACAGGTGAGCAAAACTCACGCCTTTGCCTTTATTGACCACCTCGAATACATCTCCGCCGATTTTAGTGCCGCCGATGGCAACCAGGCCATTCGCGGCGTTTTGCGCCGGATGCCCGCCGGGTCTTACAATACCGACCTGGGCTACAGCCTGAAAAATTACACCGATGAGTATTTCGACACGCTCAACGGACAGACAACCCTGCTGATTGTCGGTGACGGGCGCAACAATTACAACGACCCGCGCATCGATTTGTTTCAAAAGATGACCCGCCGGGCCGCGCGCACCGTCTGGATGACGCCCGAGCCGCCCGGCCTGTGGGGCACCGGCGATAGCGATATGCCCGCCTACGCGCCGTTGTGCGATAACATTCTGCAAGTTCGCAATCTGGCCGACCTGGCCGCGGCGGTGGACAAGTTGATGGCGGCCTGACCTGCCGCCAGGGGGAATTTTGATAGCTTTTTGCAGTCAAACCTGATATTCTTTGTCTTATATCTTGTTTGCACGGCCCAGGCCAGGTATCTGCTGGCCTATCCATTGGTATTCAAGCGAGGAGAGATGATGAACTTATCCATTAATGGCAAGACCTACAGCGTGGACGACAGCCCCGACCGGCTGCTCTTGTGGGTACTGCGCGACGAACTCGGTCTGACCGGGACGAAGTTTGGCTGTGGAGTCGGGATTTGCGGCTCGTGCACCGTCCACCTCGACGGGGTGGCGACCCGCTCGTGCATCACCATGCTCTCGCAGGCGGCGGGCAAGCAAATCCGCACCCTGGAGGGGCTGGCGGCAGAACTGCCGGATGGCACCCTGCAACTGCACCCGGTGCAGGAGGCGTTTATCGAGTTGCAGGTGCATCAGTGTGGCTACTGCATGAGCGGACAGATGATGACCGCCGCGGCTTTTCTCGAACAGAACCCGAACCCGAGCGAAGAAGAAATTGTCGCCGCGATGGATCGGAACCTGTGCCGCTGTGGCACCTATCCGCGCATTCGCAAGGCCGTGGCGCGGGCGGCGGAACTGGCCGCGGGGGTGCGCTCATGAGCGAGAAAACCCCACAGACCAAACGAAAACTCTCGCGGCGCGATTTTCTCATTTTGGCGGGCGCGGCGGGCGGCTTGTATTTCGGCGTGACGCTGGGCGTACTGCCCTTTGCGCGCCTGAAACTGGCCGAATTTCTCGATTCAGCGGGCGGGCCTCCCGGCACGATTGGCGCTGTGCCGCTGGCCTGGTTCGAGATTGGCACCGATAACACCTTCAAGGTTTACATCCCGAAGGTCGAAATGGGGCAGGGCATTCACACCACCCTGGCGCAAGCCGCCGCCGAGGAACTGGACGTGCCCTGGGACGCGCTCAGCGTCCTGAACGTTGGCACCGGCAAGGGGCTGGATGACCCGGTTGGCACCTCCGCCAGCAATTCGACCTCCTCGCTGTTCAACGTTCTGCGCCAGGCCGGCGCAACCGCCCGTGAGATGCTGCGCCTCGAAGGCGCGAAACTGCTCGGGCTGGGGGCCGAGGCGGTCGTTGCCGAAAACGGCTTCGTAACGGCGAAACAGGATGCGGGGAAGAGTGTCTCGTATGGCGAAATTGTTCGGGTGGTGAAAGACTGGCAGATTCCGAATCCGCTGCCAGCCTTGAAGAAAACTTCCGATTTCCGCTATATCGGCAAAGCCATGCCGCGGGTCGATTTGCGCGATAAGGTGCTCGGGCGGGCGCAATATGGGTTTGACGTGCGCCTGCCGGGAATGCTCTACGGCGCGGTGGCGATGCCCCCCAAAATTGGCGCGACCCTGAAAAGCGCCTCGGCGGGCGGCGCGGCGGACATGCCCGGCGTTGTGCAGGTGGTGATGGACGAAGATTTTGCCGGGGTGGTGGCCGAGCGCCGCGACCAGGCCTGGAACGCGCTCGGCGCGCTGGAACTGACCTGGAGCGAGGAAAAAGCCTGGCAGCAACGCGATATTGACCTGCTGATTCAGCTCGGCAACGGGCGCGGGGTGACGGTGCAGCAGGATGGCAACGTGGACGCCAATTTGCGCGGCGATGTGCTTGAAGCCGAGTATTACTCGCCGATTGTCTATCACGCCCACATGGAGCCGCAAAACGCGGCGGCAGATGTGCGCCCCGATGGGGCGACGGTTTGGGCCTCGACCCAATCGGCGGTGGGCGTGCGGCGGGCGGTGGCGCGCGCAATTGGCATGGAAGAAGAGCAGGTGCTCGTCATCCCGACCCTGTTGGGCGGCGGCTTTGGGCAAAAGATTAACAGCGTGCCCGCCATTCAGGCGGCGAAACTCTCAAAGGCGGTGGGCCGCCCGGTGCATTTGGGCTATCGCCGCGCCGAGGACTTCCAGAACGGTTTTGTGCGTCCGCCTTCGCGCTCGCGCCTGCGGGCGGTGGTGCGCGAGAACGGCCTGATTGAAGCCATGACGCACGACCAGGTCAGCGGACAGGTGGCCTTCCCCTTCCTGCCGGTCTTTGTCAGCGCGGTGATGGGCGCCGATTTTGGGGCTTATCGCGGGGCGCAAATTCGCTATGGCATTCCGAACAAGCGCGTGCAGGCCTGGATGGCCGACCTGCCGATGAAAACTGGCTGGTGGCGCGGGCTGGGTCTGCTGCCCAACCTGTTTGCGATTGAATCGTTTATGGATGAACTGGCGGCAAAAATCGGCATGGACCCGATTCTCTTCCGCCTGGTGAACCTGCCGATAGACGAGATGGGCGAGCGCATGAAGACCGTGCTCCAGGCCGTGCGGCGCAAATCGGGCTGGGATACCCCCGCCCCAGCCGGATGCGCGCGCGGCGTGGCGCTCAGTTACGATGTCAATACGATTGTGGCCTGCGTGGCGGAGGTCTCGGTCGAGAATCGGCGCATCCGCGTGCACAAACTGACCGGCGCGGTCGATGCGGGCTTCTTCGTCAATCCCAATGGTGCAATTGCCCAAATGGAAGGCGGCTTCAACATGGCGCTCAGTTCGGCGCTCTTCGAGGAAACGATTGTGCAGGATGGCGCCCTGACGCCCATCAACTTCGGCGCGTACCAGTTCCTGAACAACGCCGCCGCGCCCGAAATCGAGGTTGAACTCATCAACAGCGGCGACAAACCGTTTGGCATGGGCGAGCCGCCGCTTGGCCCGGTGGCCCCGGCGGTGGCAAACGCCGTCTTTGCCCTCACCGGTCAGCGCCTGCGGAAGTTGCCGTTGAAATTGGCGTAGTTTGGGGCCACGAATTTCACGAATTGGCGCGAAAAATTCGTGAAATTCGTGAAATTCGTGGCTATAATTCCCCCCATGCAACCCATTCTCAAAATAGACCTTTCTTTTGGAAAAATCGAGACCTTTATCATCCCCCCCGAGTTTGAACGGGACTATTTGGGCGGCGCCTCGCTTGGGGCGCGTCTGCTCTGGGACTCGCTTACCCGTGACCTGGACGCCCTTTCACCGGCCTCGCCCCTGCTGATTCTTAACGGCCCGCTCTCCGGGACGGCCACCGTCGGACGCTTTGTGGTCTGCGGAAAAAGCCCCGCTACCGGGCTGTGGGCCGAATCGAACATCGGCGGCTTTTTCGGCCCCGAACTGCGCATGGCCGGTTGGGACGGAATCTGGATTACGGGAAAAGCCGAAAGGCCGGTCTATCTCGTTATTCAAGATTCGCAAGTCGAAATTCGAGATGCCCAGGCGCTGTGGGGAAAAGACACTTATGAAGTGCAGGATGCCATCCAACAGGAAAACCGTCAAAACGGGATCACCGGAACACGCGTTCTTGGCATTGGCGTAGCAGGTGAGCGGATGCTGCCCTTCGCCCTGATGCTGTGCGACCACGGACGAGTGGCCGGGCGCACGGGTCTGGGCGCGGTGATGGGCAGTAAAAATCTCAAGGCAATCGCCGTCAAAGGCACGGGCAAAGTGCCGGTCTTCGATGCCGCCGCTTACGCCCCGCGCCGTGCCGAAGCCAACCGCGCCCTGAAAGCCGACCCGATGACGAGCGTCCTTTCCAGCCTCGGCTCGGCGGGCGCGGCAGATTATTTCAACTACCTGGGCGAACAGCCCAAAAAATACTTTTCGGCGGGCGAACTCGAAGGCGCCGATAACATCTCCGGCGCGAGCGTGGCCGAGACCATCCTGGCGGGCAAATCGGCCTGCCATGCCTGCGTCATCGCCTGCGGGCGCGTTGTCCGGCTGGAGGATGGCGAAAAGCGCAAAGGGCCAGAGTACGAAACCCTGGTCGGGTTTGGCCCCAACCTGGGGCTGACCAGCCCGGTGATTGCCACCCGCCTGGGCGAGTGGTGCGACCGTTACGGCGTGGATACGATTTCGATGAGCGGCGTCATCGGCCTGGCTTTCCGGCTGTGGGAACTTGGCTTTATCGGCGAACAGGATACGGGTGGTTTGCGTCTTGCGTGGGGCAACGCCGAAGCCGCCGAACAACTCATCCACCAAACCGTCCGGCGCGAGGGGCTGGGACAATATCTCGCCCTGGGCGCCAAACGCCTGGCCGAACATTTCGGCGCGCCCGATGAAGCCGTGCAGGTCAATGGGCTGGAGGTGGCCTACCACGACCCACGCGGCGCCTCTGGCATGGCAATTGTGTACGCCACTTCGCCGCGCGGGGCCTGCCACAACCAGTCCGATTACTTCCTGGCAGACATTGGGCAGGTGGATGCCAGCCTGGGCCTGGACTTTTTCGACCGTCACGCCGGGGCCGAGAAAGCCGCCAACGTTGCCAGGCACCAGGATTTCCGCACGGTTAATAACGCGCTCGTCTTGTGCATGTTTGCCAACGTCCCGCCGGAGACGATGCTCGAACTGGTCAATGCCGCCTGCGGCTACGAGTTCACGCTTGCCGACCTGCTGCGAACCGGCGAACGCGCCTGGAATTTGAAGCGGCTCATCAACCTGAAACTCGGCCTGACCCGCGCCAACGACAGCCTGCCCAAACCGCTCCTGCGCGCTTATGCCGGGGGCGGCGCGGCGGGCTACGTCATCCCGTTTGAAGAGATGATGTCGGCCTACTACGCCGCGCGCGGCTGGGACGCCCAAACCGGCGCGCCCCTGCCCGAAAAACTGTCTGAGTTGGGGCTTGAGTCTTTGTAACCCGTCTTGCTTTCCCAATTCTCTAGACCAATCTACCAATCCCGAGGAACCATGAAACTTGTCACTGTCTCTGAAATGCGCGCCATTGAACAGGAGGCCGATGCCAACGGCCTGTCCTATGCTCAAATGATGGAACATGCCGGGCACGGCCTGGCGCAGGAAATCCAGGCCCTGGCTTACACCAGCGAAGGACGTGAAGCCTTTGCCCTGGTTGGCCCTGGCAACAATGGCGGCGATGCGCTGGTGGCCCTGGCGCACCTGGCCGCTGAATCGTGGCGTACCCGCGCTTATCTCGTGCGCCGCGACCCGGCGGGTGACCCGCTGGTGGAGCGGCTGCAAAAAGCGGGCGGCGAAGTTTTGCTGGCCGCTGAAGACCCTGGTTTTGAAAAACTGGCGACTTTCATCGGCTCGGCGGATGTTGTTGTGGACGGCGTCTTGGGCACGGGCTTCAAATTGCCTCTGCGGCCCGAAATTGCCGCGGCGCTGGAGGCCGCCAACCGGGCGATTGCCTCGCTGACCTGGCCGCCCTATGTTGTTGCGGTCGATTGTCCTTCGGGCGTGGATTGCGACACGGGCGAGGCCGCCCCGGAGGTGATTCCGGCCAGCCTGACCGTGTGCATGGCTGCCGTCAAACGGGGATTGCTGCAACTCCCGGCTTTTGACCTGGCCGGTGAGTTGCGCGTGGTCGAAATTGGTCTTTCGGACGAGAAAAGCTGGCAGGCTGTTCGGCACGAGGTGGCCGATGAAGACCTGGTAGCCGACCTGCTGCCGGAACGTCCTTCTGACGCGCACAAAGGTACTTTTGGCACCGCGCTGGTGGCGGCGGGTTCGCTCAACTACCCCGGGGCGGTTTTCCTGGCGGGCAAAGCCGCCTACCGCTCCGGCGCCGGGTTGGTGCAGATGGCGGTTCCTGGCCCGGTACAGGCCTTGCTGGCGGGCAGTTTCCCCGAGGCCACCTGGGCCTTGCTTCCGCATGAGATGGGCGCGGTTGCGCCTGGGGCGGTGGAGGTGCTGGCCCGCAACTTTGAGCGCGCCACGGCCTTGCTGGTTGGCCCCGGGTTCGGCACCGACGAAGCGACGGCCAAATTTGTTGAAGTTTTGCTGAAGGGCAAAACCCCCTCGAAGAAGACGGCCATCGGTTTTGTTCGCGCCGGGGACGAGAAGAAAGAGGAAGCCCCGGCCAGTATCCCGCCGCTGGTTGTGGACGCTGACGGCCTGCGCTTGCTGGCAAAAGTTGAGCATTGGGCTGAAGCCCTGCCGAAGGAAAGCATCCTGACCCCGCATCCCGGCGAAATGGCCGCCCTGACCGGCCTCGAGAAAGACGAAATTCAGAAAGACCGCCTGGGCGTTGCGCTCAAATTTGCCGCGGATTGGGGCCATGTCGTGGTCTTGAAGGGCGCCTTTACTGTGATTGCCGCCCCCGATGGACGCGCAACCGTTGTGCCGGTAGCGCATCCGGCCCTGGCGCGGGCTGGCAGCGGCGATGTACTGGCCGGGCTAATCACCGGCCTGCGCGCCCAGGGCCTTGGGGCCTACGCCGCCGCTGTGGCCGGGGCCTGGCTGCACGCCCAGGCGGGCCTGCTGGCCGCTGAAAAAGTCGGCGCAGCGGCCTCTGTGCTGGCAGGCGATATTCTGGATGCCATCCCCGACGCTTTGAGCGGCTTTTGATTTTCTAAAAAGAGAACACCCTGCCAAAAGGACAGGGTGTTCTCTTTCTCTTGAGCCACCGATGGGATTTGAACCCATGACCTGACGATTACGAATCGTCTGCACTGCCAGCTGTGCTACGGTGGCGGCTTGAGCGGGCCGAATTATACAAGATAGCCGCCAGAATCGCAAGAATTTTGTTGTTTGGGGCATTGGTTGAACTTTGATGGCATTTTTACTTGACCTGCGCGGTCTCTTTGCTCTAGCATAGAGCATATGACCCCGGCAAAACTGGACAGCCTTGAAGCGCGCCGCAGGTGACCGGTCAGTACAGCCGCATGGACGACCCCACCACGGCGGGACGTGAAGGCCCTTCGACAGGGTTTCGGCAGGCTCAACCTGGCAACTCAGGACGGCGTTTTGGGCTAATGTTATACCAGGCAAGGTGGTACGACCCTTGTTTTGGTGTCGTGACCTACAAGGTTACCAGGACTCCTTTCAATTTACATAATTTTCGTTATACCGCCAGTAAAAAAGGATGCAGTCACTTTCAAGGTGACTGCATCGGGTTTTGTATTTGTCGCCGGGCGGGGTATAATTTTCTTGCAAGGGATTTTCCATGCAGGAAGGTTCAAACCATGAAATTTACCGTTGAATACGAACAAGAAGAAGATGGTCGCTGGCTGGCTGAAGTGAAAGAGATCCCTGGCGTGCTGTGCTATGGAACTACTCCCGAAGATGCGGTGGCCCATGCCCAGGCGCTGGCTTTGCGCGTAGTGGCTGATCGGCTTGAAAACGGCGAAAATGCTACTACCCTGATGTTTTCCTTTTCTGCCGTATGAGTGAGTGGCCCGCCGTCAAAGCAAAGCGCTTGCTGGCTGTTCT
>CAZNCT010000070.1:0-6807 GCA_964571615.1 uncultured Anaerolinea sp.
GAGATTCCGCGTAATCCGTGCAATCCGTGTACCAAAAGGTCTTAACCCAAATTGAGCTCTAAACTCAAGTTATTTACGCACACCATTCCCCCAAACAGCAGATTGCTTCGGGGCTGTCGCCAAACAACAGATTGCTTCGGGGCTGTCGCCCCTCGCAATGACAGTGAAGTTAGCGTGGGCCGATGCGAGAAATCGGGCCGTTGGGGTCGAGCAGGTCTTGCAGGGCGTCATAGGGCACCAGCACTTGCTGCATTCCGGCGGCATAGGGGGCCACCTGGTACTCATCGAACGTAATCAGCAGGCCCTGGTAGGTCACATTCCAGTTGCGGTAGTTCTCGGGCAGCGGGTCGGCACCCGCGGCGAACCATTCATCGAAGCCGATGTCGCGGGTGGCGAGTTCGGCTTTGCAGTAGGCCGCCAACCGCTCGAGATAGCCCGAACCAGGCAAAAAGAGCGCTTCAAGCGTGAGAGCCTGGCCGTTTTCCAGGTCAAAATTGAGAGTGCGAGTCAGGTGATAAGGGTGCGCGGCGCCATCGACATAGCCATCAACGGCAAACTGCAAACTGAGAATATCGCCGGGCGGGGCCAGTTGGGTAAACGTGACCTGGTAAAAACTGCCCGCCGAAACCGGCTCGGGGGGCAGGTACTCAAACCCGGCCTTAAACTCGTCCACCAGCGCCTGCACCAGCAGAGCAGCCTGGCGGTTAAATTCCTGCACACGGGGGTCATCCAGACCCTCCAGCACAGGCGTATTGACCTCGAGCGTGTAAATCGGGCCGTCGCCGCTCTCGCTGTAGGGTTCGGCAGTCAGAATGACCATCTGGAACAGGCGCGGGGGCGGGAGCATGCCCCCCTGCGCAGGCGGAGCGGTTGGGGTGACGACGGCATCGGGCGGCGCAGGCAGGGTTGGGGTGGCCGGGAGGGGGGTGCTCGTCGGCGGGATTGCGGTCTGCGGGCGCAGACCTGGCAGGGGCAGGGATAAACAAGCCAGCGTCAGCAGCGCCAGCGCTAACAACAGCCAGGGGGCGGCACGTTTAACGGCGTTTTGTTTTTCCATAGGCTTTTTCCTCCAGGCGGGCTTTGCGATATTCCAGGTCGGCCAGCCAGTAAGCGCGGATGTAACCGGGCAGGCTGGGGGCCTGGGCCAGCGCAAGGGCGGTTTCAGTCCAGTAGCGCGCCAGTGGAATATCGCGCTGACGGTGTTCGGCGTGCTTGGCCAGCTCAACATGGGCGTAGATGTGTCCTTCCCCGGCGGCACGCTCCCACATTTTAACGGCGGTGGCCCAATCGCCGCGGCGGCGCTGAAGGCTGGCATAACGGCGGATCGCTTCGGCGAACCCGGCTTCGGGGAGTTCGCTCTCGAGGGCGCGTTCGTACAGGCGGGCGGCATCGTCCCACTTGCGCAAGTCCTCAAACAGGCGGGCGAGCGCAAAAATATCCAGCCCATGCAGGGGGGTCTCGTGCGGGTTGTGCAAAAGACCGGCGGTATGGTTGAGCAGGGCGGCCATTGAAATCACATCCAGGCTGTTATGATAAAAAACGCCTTTGAGCGGGGAAGGGTCGCCGCTGCGCAGATAGTCAAAGTAAATGTAGGGAATTTCGTAGACGGGCACTTCTTGCGGGCCGCGCGGGGCGTTCAAAATGTCCAATTCGAGCGATTTCAGGGCGCGCGAAGGCAGGCGGTCGCGCCACAGGCGGCGGGCCAGCGGCAGCAGGTCGATGTGGGCGAAATCGTCAAACGGGCAAGGGATGCTGTGCAGGCTGTAACGAGTCTTGAGCAGGGGCGCATCGAACGATTTGCCGTTGAACGTGACCAGCGCCTTGCAGGGCGCCAAAAAATCGGCCAGGGCTTCGAGCAGGGCGGGTTCTTCCTCGGGGGCAGGCATGAAAAACAGCGCCAGGCGCAGGCGGTCTTCGAGATAACGCGCCACCCCAACCAGAAAGGCATAGGTACCGGTGCCGCCCGCAAGCCCGCTGGTTTCGGTATCGAGAAAAGCCAGTTCGGTGGCCGCTAACCCGGCAATGCGCGGGTCATTGGCCCAGTCGGCCAGGCCATCGAGCGGCGCGGAAAGGCGGATGGGCAGATCGCCATGCCGGATTTCGAGCGGGTAGTCTGTTTCGACGAGGAAGGCCGGGCCGCGCCGCGATTCGACCCAGCGCCCGCCGAGGGCAGACTCAAGCGGCTGGCGCGCGCCCTTGCGCGGAATTTCAACCTGAGGCTGCAGGCCGCCAGCGCCCAACTTGACGCCCAGAGACTTGAGTTTGTCGGCCAGGGAGGGAGACATATCAGGATTTTACCAGTTCTCGCAACAGGGCCAGGGTCTCGGCCTTGCCGCCCAGGCCGTTTTCGCCGCCCGGCCCAACACAGGAGGGACAGCCATCCTCGCACGGACAGGCCGCAACGTGCTCGAGACCGCGCGCCAGCAGGTCGGCGTGCAGTTCAAACAGGCGTTCGCTAAAGCCAATGCCCGCCGGGACCTGGTCGTACAGCACCAGCGAGGGCAGGCCATTGACCGCAAAAGCCTGCGGCTCGATGTGCAGGCCCAGGTCTTCCGAATCGCACATCAGGAAGAGCGGCGCCAGGCTGGCGAGAACATAACCCAGCCCGGCCAATCCGCTGCGCACGCGCACGTTGGCCTCGGCCTTTTTGTGGCACTCGGGGCAGAGCGTCACCAGGTTGGCGAGATTGTTGGCAGCGGCGCGGGCCTTTTGGGGGTCTTCGGCATGGCGCATGAAAAAGCGGAAAGGAATCTTGTGATGGACATCGTGCTGACGGCCTGTCCTGAGCATAGTCGAAGGGCCTGTCCTGAGCGCAGGCGAGGCGCCGCCTTCGGGCCGTCCGCAAACCTGACAGCGGTAGCCGTCACGGGCGCGGACGCGCTCACGAATTTGGGGCCAATCGGGGCCGTAATCGTTGGGGGCGTTTGTCCACAGCCCGGCCTGGCTGAGGGCCTGCACCGTCTCTTCAGGAATGGACAGCCAGTAGCCAGTCGTTTGCAAATCGCTGGGCGGCAGGTCGAGCGGTTCCTGGTCGAGGATGTGGCCTGAAGTCCATTCTTTGCGCCGGAAGCCGGTCACCCGCGTTGTGACCTGAATCTCACCCCAGCCCTTGTGCGGGGCCTGGGCCGCAACCGACAAGACCCCGACCGAGGTCTCGCGCAGCGGCTCAGTAAAATAATCGAGCGCAACCGGAATCAGGGTGGCGAAATTGCGCTCCAGGTCCAGTTCCTGAACGTAATATTGCTGGGCTTCGTGCAGATAGACGGCCTTCGGATGCACCATCCAGGGCGCGGATTCGCGATCCACCTCGCCGAGCAGGCGCGGACGGCCACCGTCATCGGTTTGCAAGACCACCCGCTCGGGCGAGGCCGAACGCAAGGAGACGCCCGCCGCGGGATAGGCTTCCGCCATCCAAAAGGCTTTTTCGGGGGTCAGGTGGGCCTCGCCGCCCGCCGCCAGAACTTGCAGATAGTCGTTCAGGGTTTCGGGGGGCAGGCTGCCAAAGCCCTCGTCGGCACCAAAAGGCAGTTCAAACAAGGCACAGCGGATGTGGTTGAGCAGGATGAGCAAATGGTCGGGGTTAATCAGCCCGCGCTCGGGCGAACGCCCAAACAGGGTTTCGGGGTGGCGGGCCAGAAACTGGTCGATGGGCGCGGGTGAGGCCAGCAAAATGGCCGCCGCCGGGGCGTCGCCGCGGCCAGCCCGGCCCGCCTGCTGATAAGTGGAGGCCAGCGAACCGGGATAGCCGACCAGCAGGGCCGCGCCCAGCCCGCCGATATCGATGCCCAGTTCGAGGGCATTGGTTGCCACCACCAGGCGCACTTCGCCAGAGCGCAATCCGTGTTCAATTTCGCGCCGGTGGGCGGGCAGGTAGCCGGAGCGGTAGCCGCGAATGAGAGATTGGTGATTGGGAATTGGAGACTGGTTATTCGGTGTTGTAGATTCGGGTTTCCAGGTATCGCGTATCGAATCCCGCCCATCCCCTTGCAAATAGCGCAGCAGAATCTCCACACTGCGCCGCGAACGGGCAAAGATGACCGACTGGACATCGGCGGCGAGCAGTTCCTTGCCCAGCCGCACCGCTTCCTGCACAGACGATTTGCGCAGGCCGAGGGCTTCATCAACCACCGGCGGATTGTAGAGGATGAAATGCTTTTCGCCGCGCGCCGAACCATCGCGGTCGATCAACCTCACCGGGGCCTCGACCAGCCGCCCGGCCAGTTCCGCCGGGTTGCCGATGGTAGCCGAGGTCAGGATGAACTGCGGCTGTGCGCCATAAAAAGCGGCAATGCGCTTCAGCCGCCGGAGCACATTGGCGACATGCGAGCCAAAGACACCCCGATAGGTGTGCAATTCGTCGATGACCACAAAACGCAGATTGCGGAAAAACTCCGCCCACAGGGTGTGATGCGGCAGGATGCCGGCATGGAGCATGTCGGGATTGCTGAGGACAATTTGGGCTTTCTCGCGGATAGCCTTGCGTTTGGCCTGGGGCGTGTCGCCATCATAAATCGCCGCCGGGACAGCAAACTGCTCACTGGCTCCTGAATACTGTTGACTGAGCACTGCCAACTGGTCTTGCGCCAGGGCTTTGGTCGGGTAAAGGTACAAGGCGCGCGCCAGCGGATTGTCCGTCAGTGCCGCCAGAACCGGCAGGTTGTAGGCCAGGGTCTTGCCGGAGGCGGTGCCCGTCGCCAGGACGATGTTCTCGCCGCGCTGGGCCGCCAGCCAGGCCTCGGACTGGTGGCTGTATAGGGCCTGGATTCCGCGACTCTTTAGCGCAGCCAGCAACGGCTGGGGCAGTTCCCCCGGCAGGGGGCGCAAATCCGCCGCCCGCGCGGGAAAAACCTGCCAGTGTGAGACGTTCGGCGCGCTCAGTTCATCCTGGCGCAAATGGCGCAGAAAATCGGAGAAAGACATGCGCAAATTGTATCTGACTTTTCAGTATAATCACGCAATGCAAACAACGCAGAGAAAACAGTCGGCCTTAGCGGGCTTTGGGAAGATAGGCGGCCAGGGAAACTCCTTTGCCCGACAGTCCAAAGTCGGGAGACTTTGGACTCCGCTTTTTATCCTGCTGCTCGCGCTGCTCTCGGCCTGCGCTCCTGCGCTGAGCGCCGCCCAGCCCTACTACTTCGTCACCGCCGAAAACCTGCCCACCCTGACGCCTTTCCAGCCGGGCCAGGTCACCCCCGAACCGACCTGGCCCATCCCACCCAGTCTGACTCCCAACCCCACCCAGACCGCCACGCCACCCCCAACGGCAACCGCAACCCCGCTCCCGCCAACCGCAACACTGGCCCTGAGCCTGTCTGAAGAGCCTG
Source organism: uncultured Anaerolinea sp. (assembly GCA_964571615.1). Taxonomy (GTDB): domain Bacteria; phylum Chloroflexota; class Anaerolineae; order Anaerolineales; family Villigracilaceae; genus UBA8950. The sequence goes on from CAZNCT010000070.1 coordinate 5,325, forward strand.
ACACCTCGCAAACAACCCCTGATACCATCACCTACAACATCAACGCCCTGTGGAACTACGCCGGGCGCAGCCTGAGCGTTGCCCAGGAAATCATCTACCCCAACCGCAGCGGCGAGACGCTCGACACGATCCTGCTGGCGGTCAACCCCAACCTGTGGCGCGGAACCTTTCTGCTCGATGCGCTGACGCTCGATAGCCAGCCCTTCGACGACTACAGCCTCTCTGGACAAACCCTGACCATCGCGCTGGCCGCCCCGCTGGCCCCCGGCGCAAGCCTGCGCATCGGCCTGAAGTACACCCTGAACCTGCCGTATAGCTCCGGCACCTTCCAAAACTTCGGCTACACCGCCCGCCAGACCAACCTGATCGACTGGTTCCCGTTTGTGCCGCCGTATCTCCCCGGCCAGGGCTGGGTCTTGAGCGAACCCTGGAGCTACGGTGAAAACTTCGCCTACCCGCTGGCCGATTTCTACATCGGCGTCACCTTTGCAGATCTCAACCCGCCAACCGTCGCCGCCAGCGCCCCGGTCTTTTATGAAGGCAATACCCTGCGCTTCGTTCACAAAGGCGCGCGAACCTTCACGCTCTCAGCCAGTTACGACTTCCAGAGCGCCAGCAGCACAGAAAACGGCATCACCGTCACTTCCTATTACTTCCCCGAACATTACGCCGCCGGACAGCGCATTTTGAGCGAAACCCAAAACGCCCTGCGCACCTACGCCAGCCTGTTTGGCCCCTACCCGCACACCAGCCTGGCCGTGGTTGAAACCGACCTGAACGACGGCCTCGAATCGGACGGGCTGTACTTTCTGGCCAGTAGTTTTTACGCCAAATACGATGGCACCGCCGCCAACGACCTGGTCATGATTGGCATTCATGAAACCGCTCATCAGTGGTGGTTTGGCGGCGTCTCAAACAACCAGGCCCTCGAACCCTGGCTCGACGAAGCCCTGTGTACCTACAGCGAGCGCCTGTTCTACGAACAAAACTACCCCAGCCTGCTCAACTGGTGGTACAACGTCCGCATTCGCTATTACGGCCCCAGCGGCTACGCCGATACACGCCTGTACAACACCGGCTCCTTCCGCGCCTACGTCAATGCCGTTTACCTGCGCGGCGCGCTCTTCTTTGATGCCCTGCGTGAGCGCATGGGCGACCCAGCCTTCTTCGCCTTTTTACGCGATTACTACGCCCGCCACCAGGGACACATCGCCACCGCCGAGACCTTCTTCACTGTCCTGGCCGACCACACCCGCAATGCCGACGACCTGATTCGCACCTATTTTTATTACCGCCGATGAAAAAAATCATCCCCCTGTTCTTGCTTGGAATGTCTCTCTTAAGCGCCTGCCTGCCCGGCCCAGGCGTTGTCACCATTACCCCGGCCCCCACCGCCGCCCCCAGCCTGACGCAGACTCCCTTGGACAGCGGCACACCGACCGACCCCCCCCCCCCCGCCCCCGCCCCCACTTCCTCCCCCGGG
>CAZNCT010000070.1:6837-8049 GCA_964571615.1 uncultured Anaerolinea sp.
GCGCCAGCGCAACCCCCGACCCCAGCCCAACCCCCAGCCCCGAACCATCCGCCGCGCTGCCGCACTACCGCCTCGAGGTGCGCCTCGATTACGACGCCAAACGCCTGGCGGTGGAACAAGAAATCCGCTATACCAACACCAGCGGGGCGGCACTCAATGACCTGGTGCTGGCTGTCGTCCCGAACCTGTGGCCGGGAGCCTTCAGCCTGCAAAAACTGAGCCTGTACAACCTGCTCGAGCCGGAATATCGTCTCAACGGCCAGCGGCTGACCGTTCAACTGCCCGACCCCCTGCCCACGGGTGCCGAAATCAGCCTGCAAATCGGCTACACGCTCAACCTGCCCGCCCACGCCCCCAATCCTGACCCCAACCTGGTGCGCCCCGAAATTTTCGGCTATACCGCCAACCAAATCAACCTGGTCGATTGGTACCCCTTCATCGTCCCGTATGAAAATGGCTGGGTGCTGAGCGACCCCTGGTTTTACGGCGAACACCTGGCCTACGACCTGGCCGATTACGAGGTGCGCCTGGCCTTCAGCGACCCGTCCCGCGCCCCGGTGGTCGCCGCGAGCGGGGCCGTTTCGGCCTCCGACGAGACCTCAACCACCTACAGCCTGAACGCCGGGCGGACTTTTGCGCTCTCAATGGGCCGCGAATATCGGGTGGTCAGCGCCAGCCTGAATGGTGTGCTGGTCAGCAGTTACTACTTTCCCGTGTTCGAGGCGGGCGGCAAAGCGGCCCTGGATGCCACCCTCAAAGCCGTTGAAACCTATACCCGCCTGTTTGGCCCCTACCGTCACCCCTCGCTGACGGTCGTACAGGGTGATTTCAACGATGGCATGGAATACGATGGGCTGTTCTTTCTCTCTAAAGCCTTTTACAACCTGTACGATGGTACCGAGCGCAACTTTCTGGTGATGGTTGCCGCGCACGAGGCCTGCCACATGTGGTGGTTTGGGGCGGTTGGCAACGACCAGGCCAACGAACCCTGGCTCGATGAAAGCCTATCGACCTACTGTGAGCGGCTATTCTACGAAGAGCATTACCCCGAAGCGGTCTCCTGGTGGTGGAGTTACCGGGTCACGTTTTACACACCCCAGGGCAAAATTGACGGCCCGGTTGCTTCGTATGGCGGTTTTACACCCTACACCAACGCCACCTACCGGCGCGGCGCCTTGTTCTACGAGGCCCTGCGCCAGCGCATCGGCGAAG
>CAZNCT010000070.1:8059-17346 GCA_964571615.1 uncultured Anaerolinea sp.
TGTTGTCGCTCAAGCTGGCCGAGGCGGACTGGATGCGCCAGCGCATCGGCGAAGAGGCCTTTTTCGCCTTCCTGCAAGATTACTACACCGAGATGAACGGTAAACGCGCCACCCGCGCCGATTTCTTCAGGATATTATCCGCACACACCCGCGCCGATATTTCAGACCTGCTGGCTGAATATTTTGCCAATCAACCCTGAGCAAACATCTGCCATGAAAAAGACCTTGCCCCTGCTTGAAATCTTTCTGACGCTCAGCCTGATTGCCTCTGTCATGCTCTACAATCTCGACAAGGTGGAATTTCACCCTGACGAAAGCCACTGGATTGGCCTGAGCGCGCCTTTTGAAGCCTTCTTTAAGGGACGTTTTGAACAAGAATACTGGCAAAACCTGAAGCACGCCTATCTCAACCCCCCGGTGACTTACTACGCAGTTGGCCTGGCGCGGCGCCTGGGCGGCTATCGGCCCGGAGACCTGAACCCCATTTACGACTTTAACCTGTCGGCCCAGGAAAACATCGAACAAGGCCGCATTCCTTCACCCGACCTGCTCTGGTGGGGACGCTTGGGCGTGACAATCTGCGCCATTCTGGGCATCTGGATTGCGTTTTGGCTCTTAAAGCAGGCCTCGGGCCGGGCAGTGGCCTATGCCTGGCTGGTCTTCCTGCTGTTGCAGCCCTATTTTATGACCACACTGCGCCGGGCCATGAACGAAGGCGTGCTGGTCTTTTTTGTCATGGCCGCCATCGGCGCTGCCTGGATGGGGCTAAAAATTTTCACCACCCATCCGACCCCGCTCAAAAGCCCCCAATTCATCTTCTGGCTGGTGCTGGCGGGGCTGTCGGCAGGCCTGGCAGGTCAGACCAAAACCAACGGGGCCATTGTCGCGCCGGGCATCTGGCTGGTCTTTGCCGCCGCTACCTTGCGTGTCCCCTCGCCCTGGCGCACAAAAATCACCCAGGCGGCCCTGGTGGGCGTTTTCCTGCTGGTCACTTCGCTGGGGGCTTTCCTGGGCGCAAACCCCACGCTCTGGGCCAACCCGCTTCGGGGCACACAGCAAATGCTGACAAAACGCACCGCAGTCATGGCGCGGCAGGTCGAAAATGCTGGCAAGATGCACATTGATTCTGTTCGAAAAAGGGTTGAAATTTTGTCGCGGCGATTGTTTAGCGACCAGGGTATCCTGCCCCAGCCGATGCCGAACAGTCTGTTTTTCCTGGCTGGCCTGGTGCTCACGCTCAGAGAGATGATCGCCTGGCTGCGCGGCCAAAATGACAATCATGCCCTGGTTGTTCTTGTGATTGCCGGGTTTATCGTCGGATTACCTTCCTACTTTACCCCCCTCGATTGGGAACGTTATTACCTGCCGATTAGCTTCTTTTTCAGCATGGTCACCCTCCTGGGCGCGAGGGTGATTGTGGCCTGGCTGATCCGCGAAAGCGGCAAAACGGTGTTGCAGACCAGATAACAGGCCTGGCAAAATGCCAGATAAAAGAAACCGCTCACAAACCGTCAAGGCCGCGCTATCCCCTTTTTGTCACAACCGAATCCAGATCAATCTCGAAACATCAGAAGTGGGCTGAAAGCCCATTTGCTGATTTAAACAAGCAGTTGTATTTTTTTGTATAAAGGTTATGATGTAATCATGACAAAAAAGGTCAAAATTATAAGGAGGTAATCAAAATCATATTTACCATTTCTCAGCCAAAGACACTTCTATCTTATCTCTCGACCCGAAAATCCAAAGGAGTTCATCATGAAATCCCAAAAAATTCTTCTGTTCAGTGTTATCTTAACTGTCCTGGCATCAATTCTGTTCCTGGGAGGCTCAGTTTATGCCGCTACCGGTTGTTTCCCTGATACCAATGGACACTGGGCCGAAACGTACATCTGCTGGCTGCAAGCCAACGGCATTTCCGGCGGCTACCCGGATGGAACGTTCAAGCCGGCCAATAACGTTACAAGGGCCGAGCTGGCTGTTTTTCTGAAGAAAACCCATGACCTGGCAAAAACAGGTGAGATTCAGGTGGTGATGGGGCCAGATGAATGGGTTCTTAATAGAACTTCCGATCTGCCTCTGACCTTGAACCGCTATTACACAGATGTCCAGGTCACCACTCCGTCCACAGGCACGGGATTTCTGATTGGCGCTCCAGATTTGCCCGTCTCGATGTATGGGCAGGCGCTTGCGCTTACAGGCATCGAGTTTTGTTATAGTGCTTCAAGCACAGCCTACCTGACACAATTCGACCTGTATGTGGATACACAAACCTCTGGCGTGAGCACAACCTATGTAAACCTCGCCACTGACCCGACCGACCGCACCGATTCTGCCTGCCGCCTGTACACCTTTTCTCCGGTAACGCTAAGCGGGGAGAAGATTGTCAGTGTCAAAATTCATGCCACCTGGACAAATGCCAGCTCGGCATTTTATCTTGGACGTGCAACCTTCGTCCTCCAGCCAACAACAGCCGTTATTCCGCCCCTTGCTGTTCCTGCGCTTGAGACTCCTTTTGAAACCCCGGCTTCCAGGGATGAGATTCCATAAGGCTTTGGCGTGGACATCGCTAAACAGACGCAAAAACAGGCAGAAAACGCTCTGCCTGTTTTTTATCGCCCGCGCCGCTTGCGGTAGGCCAGCGGCGATTGACCGGTCTCCTGGCGGAAGACGCGGCTGAAGTAGTTGACATCTGAAAAGCCACAGGCCAGGGCAATGGCTGTCACGCTCTGGCGGGTCGAGGTCAACAGGCTTTGGGCCTGACGCACCCGATAACGGTTCAGGTAACTCATTGGGGTCAGGCCGGTCTCCTGGCGAAAACAGCGTGCCAGGTAGCCATCGCTAGCGTTGACATGGCGGGCCAGTTCTTCGCGGGTCAGCGGCTCGGTGTAATGCTCATGGATGTAGGCCATCGCCTTGCGCGCCAGGCGCTGCGCGTCTGTTCCCAGGCGCAGGTCGCGCGAGAGGGCCGCCTCCATGTGCGCCAGCATCTCATGCGCGGCATACAGGCCCTTGCTCATCACCACCGCCACGCCCCGGTTCAGGCGGGCCATATCGGCTTCGGTCAGCGTCTTCGAGGTCAAGACAATCACCGCTGTTTCGCGGGTCGATTCCCATTCACGCATCTGCGCCAAGACGCCAAAACCGTCCACTTCGGGCATCATCAAATCGAGCAAGACCAGGTGCACCGGCACTTTGCCCAAAATTTCGAGCGCGGCGCGCCCATCGTAAGCCTTAAGCACCCGGTCATTCGGGAAGTGATCCTGCACCATGCGCGAGTTCATCTCCAGCACCCCGGGGTCGTCATCCACAATCAAGATGGTGCGAGGCTGTCCACTTTCACCGCTGACCCAGCCCTGACGCGCCAGGGCCTGTAACAAATCACCGGGGGCAACCGGCTTCATCAAGAAATCGAGCGCCAGCATCGAGCCGGTTTCACGCTGTTCATCCAGGTTATAGAACAAGACCGGGATATTGGCCGTGTGCGGGTTGCCCTTGAACACCTTGAGCAGTTCCCAGCCATAGCGGGCCGCCAGCGATTCATCCAGCACCACCGCGCCGGGGGGCGCAATCAGCAGGCGCGAAAGCCAGTCTGGCATTTCATCGACGGCTTGCTGTTCAACGGCGTAACCGGCGCGCTGTAAGCGTTCGCGGATAGGCTGGCCCGCATTGGGCTGGCTGGTGAGAATGAGAACTGTCTGCGGCTGTGAAGCGGGCGGCGCGGGAGACTCCTCCAGGATGGGCAGGTGAAAGTAGAAGTTCGAGCCTTCCCCCTCCCGGCCAGTTGATTCAACCGCTATCTGTCCGTTGTGCAGTTCGACCAGGCGTTTACAAATCGCCAGGCCCAGGCCCAGGCCGCCGTAGCCGCGCGAGGCGGTGCGCTCCGATTGGCGGAATTCGTCAAAAATCCAGGGTTGCTCTTCCGGCGCAATCCCCAGGCCGGTGTCGCGCACCGAGACTTCCAGGCGCTCCTCCTGCTGGCGCAGACGCAATTCCACCCAGCCCTGGCTGGTAAATTTGATGGCATTACTGACCAGGTTAAGCACCACCTGCTGTAAGCGGGTGCGGTCACCCCAGATACGCGGCAGGCGGGCGTGAATATCGACGCGCCACTCGAGGCCCTTTTCAGCGCACAGCTGGCGGCCTGTTTCGGCGACCATTTGAAGGGCTTCGGCCAGGTCGAGCGGTTCGCACGTCAGACGCAATTGACCGGCGTCACTGCTGGCCAGGTCGAGAACGTCACGAATCAGCCGCCCGAGGTGCTGGGCGCTGGTGTGAATGCGCCCGGCAAACTGGACGGCATCGGCCCCGGGTTCTTTGAGCATCAGTTCGCTCCAACCGACAATCAGGTTAAGCGGGGTGCGCAGTTCGTGGCTGACGGTAGAAAGAAAGCGGCTTTTCAGGCGGTTGGCTTCTTCGGCCAGTTGGCGGCCTTCGGCGGCTTCGCGATACAGGCGGATGTTTTCGAGGGTCGATGCCACCTGACGGGCAATCTCGAGGCAGGGGCCAAGATTGGCGGCGTCGCAGGCGACAAACCCGGCTATCTTTTTGTTCATCGAAATCGGCAGCAGCGCCAGTTGATAGGGCGGGGAATCTGGATACAGCCCGGCAGGCGGAAAACTGCGGGTCGGAAAACGCCACGAAATCTTCTCACTGCCGGGCAAAACACTCCAGGCCAGCGAGTCGGCAGGAGCGGATTCATACAAGACCAGGTGCGCATGTCCGACCCCCAGGGCCGGGGCATAGCGGTCTAAAATTGGCTGAATGGCCTCAAGCGACACGGTTTCGCTTAGTTCAGCAGACATCAGGCTGAGTTGACGGGTGAACTGGTTCTGGCGCGCAAAGTAGCGCAACAGCTGGCGCTGGGCAAAGCGGCTGATAGACATACGAGCCTGGTCGAGCCATTCGCGCACGGGATGATCGCCCGGGTTTTGTTGGAGCCAGCGCTGACGCAGCAAGTGAATAGCCACCTGCCAGGCATGGGCGTCTTCTTCGAGCGGTTCAATCTGGTTGAAAATGGCCTGCAGAGCAGATTGAAAAGGCCGGGGGCTGGCCTCGGCCACGCTGCGCGCAAAGCCTTCCACCAATCCTGCCGAGAGCCGTCGAACCGTTTCCAGGCGCAATTGCCCCACCTGGGCAAAGACCGCCGCGCTGATGGTATCCACCCAATCTGCTTCAGCCACCTGGCCCGGCGGGGTGTTAAACGGCGGCTCGGCAGGTTTGCAGCCACACGACTCGCGGATAACCAGCTGCGCAGGCACACGCTCGATGGTGTCTGGCCCGGCTTTTCCGGCCAGCCTGCCCAATAACAGCTCAAGCGCCTGCCAGCCAATCTCATAGGCAGGCTGGTTGACAGTCGTCAGCGGCGGTTCCTGGTTGCGCGCCTCGAAGCGGTTATCGAACCCCACAACAGCCACATCCTGCGGAATGCGTTTACCGGCCTCGCGCAGGGCTTGCATGGCGCCAACCGCCGATTCATCGTTGCAGGCCAGAACCGCGGTAAACGAGTCATCCTGTGCGAGAATCTGGCGCATGGCGTTATAACCGCCAGGGGTCGTAAACTGGCCATCCCCGCGCCAGCGCGGGTGATTTTCCAGGCCCAACTCGCGGCATCCATCTAGAAAAGCCTGCAAACGTTCGCGGCCATCGCCCGGCCAGCCGGTTGGCCCGCTGATAAAGGCAATCCGCTGATGGCCGTGTTCTTGCAGATGCCGTAGTGCGCTCTTGATACCGCTTTCATTATTAAGGCAAACCGCAGGGCCAATTTCGGAGGTCTCGGCAAAGACCATCGGATGCCCGGCGGCTTGCATCTGTTCGATAAACTGCAATTGTTCGCGGCCCGCCTGCAAGGGGGCAATCACAATCAGGCCATCGGTATTCCACGGGCCAACCGGTAGAAAATCGACATTCTCTGACTCGATCGGCCAGGCGGCCTTGACCCCTGGAGAAAAATCGGACGCCACACCACAAGCCACCAGCAGGTTGCAGCCGCGAACCTGAGCGGCGTCATAGAGGCCCCGCAAAATGGGGCTTAGCAGGGTGTTCAGCGTGCCAGAGTAAACTGGCCAGCTGGCCAACACCCCAAAGATAGGCCGCCGATGCGCAGGATGGGAGAGATGGCTCAAGACAACTCCTGAAGTCAAATGGATACGTGCAAAAATTATACTTCCCAAGCGGCTGCGATGTCCGTTTTCTGCTAAAAATCGTCCGCCTGGTGCAAGATTCTCTTGCCGGGTGCCGGTATGCTTGCGATACTACCCATCCCACCCTTTCAGGAGGTTCACCTTATGCAACCCGGCTCTTTTGCCCACCGGACACTCTCTGTCCTTGTCCTGCTGGCGATGCTTGTTTCTTTCGCTGGGCAGGCTTCCCAGGTTCAGGCTGCGCCCGATACACCGCTGCCTTTCCTGGATAACTTTGCGGGAAATACCGCCCCCAGCGGATTTGTCGGCTTTGCTGATAGTTGGGACGGCTCTGGCTCGAGTACCACCCTGGTACTCAGTTATCCCAACGACAGCCTGCCGACTGTCCCTGCCATGGCGGGCCAACCCGTCGCCACGGTGACGTATAACGTCGCCGCCTCTGGGGGCTGGGGCGGTGGCCCCGGCTATGCCGGAGTCTCGCGTGATTTCGCCGCGACACTCAACCTGAGCGGCTATCAGGCTTTGCGATTCTGGTTCAAAGGCGGCAACACTGGCGCCGATTTACGCATCGAACTCAAAGCCGCTGGCCCCAACCCCGGCACGTCAAACCGGTTTGAGTACACTTTTACAGATAACTTTAGCAACTGGCGCTATTTCAGCATTCCGTTTGCAAGTTTTGTCAAACGCACAGACTGGAATCCCGGCGCAGGGCTGGGAGACAACCTCGACCTGACCCAGGTTTGGGGCTACTCCGTTCTCATTCCGGGCGGCGCAGCAGGCAGTTTCTCGCTGGATGAAGTTTCTGTCACCGGTTACGCGCCCTTGATGGCCGATTTCAGCGGTGGAACAGCACCGGCAGGTTTTGTTGGCTTTGCCGATAGCTGGGATGGCTCTGGCTCGAGCACGACGCTGATGCTTTCTTACCCCAACGACAGCCTGCCCACAATTCCGGCGCTCGACAGCCAGCCTGTTGTCACCGTAGCCTATAACGTCGCGGCAAGCGGCGGCTGGGGAGGCGGGCCTGGGTATGCGGGCATCAGCCACGACTACGCCTCGGCTCAGGATTGGAACAATTACCAGGGCCTGAGTTTCTGGTTCAAGGGCGGCAACACTGGCGCAGCCCTGCGTGTCGAACTGAAAACGGACGGCGCCGGGCCAGGCGTATCCAACCGCTTTGAGTATGGCTTCAACGATGACTTCAGCGACTGGCGCTACTTCAGCATTCCGTGGAGCAGCTTCAGCAAACGCACAGACTGGAACCCCGGCGCGGCGCTGGGCGATAACATCAACTTCAGCACCATTTGGGGTTATTCCATCCTGATCCCCGGCGGCGCCGCGGGCGCTTTCTCGATGGACAACATCGCCGCCTATGGCGGCGGCAGCGGCTCGGGCGGCCCTGTTGTGCCGGTGGCGAAATTCAATACCTCCAGCTACATCGTCAATGAAGATGATGGCAGCGCCACCATTACGGTTGTCCTGAACACTGCCACAAGCATCGATGTCTCGGTGGACTATGCCACCGCCAACGGTACCGCGCTGGCCGGAACAGACTACACCGCCACATCGGGGACACTGACCTTCAGTGCTGGCGAAACCGCCAAGACATTTACGGTGAACATCAGCGATAACAGCACCTACGAAGGCCCCAAAACCATCCTTCTGGCGCTTTCTAACCCGGTAGATGCCACCCTCGGCACGCCGAATGCCGCAGTCTTGACAATTGCCGATGACGACGCCCCCGACACCCGCCTGGTAGATGACTACAGCGGCAGTGTCGGGCATACCCTGAACGCCTTCGGCACCGCCGTCGGCTTTGCCACCTGGGGCAGTGAAAACGGCAACGTGCAACTTGCCAACCCGACCATCGCCGACAGCGACCCGCTGGCCCTGCCCGGCCAGGTGGGTGACAAATCTGTCCTCGAAGTGGCTTACAACATCGGCGCATGGGGCGGTTTTACCCACGCTTTTGAAGACGGCAACGACTGGGTCAGCCAGGATTGGAGCCGCTACGACGGCGTCAGTTTCTGGCTGTATGGCAACAACACCGGCGGCATCATCCAGACCGAAGTGTTCGACAACCAGCAATTGGGCAACGGTGGCGATTCGGCCGAACGCTGGTACTATCGCATCACCGATGACTACACCGGCTGGCGCTTCTTCCGCATTCCGTTCTCGGCCTTCCAGCGCCGCACCGACTATCAGCCCGGCGGCGCACCCAATGACGGCCTGAACCTGACCGAAGTTTCGGGCTATGCCTTTGGCTTCCCGGCCAAAACCGCTACGGCCTACATCGCCGACTACGCCCTGTATGGCGACCTGTCGGCCCACCCACTGAACCTGCGCGTCCAATCGGCGGCCTATGCCTACGGCGCCGAGGAAGGCGACCCCATCACCGTCAAGGTCTGGCTCAACGCAGCCCCGACCAGCCCCGTCAGCGTTGATTACAGCCTGACCCCCGGCACCGCCCTGGCTGGCATCAATTATGTGGACGTCAGCGGCACGCTCACCTTTGCGGCGGGCGAAACCAGCAAAACCGTCAGCGTAGAAACCCTCGACGACGGCAGAATCAAGTCCACCCTTGAACTGACCTTTGAACTCTCCAACCCCAGCGGCGCCGCCCTGGGCTGGAAGCAATGGGCCAAACTGGGCGTCAAAAATATCAACAGCCCCGACCCCAGCATGATTGATGACTTTGAGAACGGTCTGCCCACCCCGGCCAACCTGCCCACCAACCCGAACGGCAGTGTCGTTTTTGACTGGGAACAGATTCTCTCCACCTCGCCCATCGCCGTACCCGGGCAGTTCCCGCTCAACTATGTGCTCTCGGGCGATTACGCCGGCGGAGCAGCCTTCGACCGCCTGTTTGGCCTGCCCCGCGACCTGAGCGGCTATGATGGCCTGCGCAGTAACAGCGGACAACCCGTGACGGTCAAACTGTATGACGGTCAACCCGACCCCGGCCCGGCTGGCTGGACGCTGGTCTGGAGCGATGAATTCAACGACCCCGCCGGAGTCGGCCCGAACCCGACCTACTGGAAGCACAACATTGGCGGACACGGCTGGGGCAACAACGAATGGCAGTACTACACCGATAGCCTGGAAAACTCAGCCACCGATGGCGCCGGCAACATGGTCATCACCGCCAAA
>CAZNCT010000070.1:17356-18909 GCA_964571615.1 uncultured Anaerolinea sp.
GAACACCGACCCCTCGCTGGTCTGTGATTACGGCCCTGGCGCTGGCAGCCCGCCCGCCTGCTCGTACACCTCGGCCCGCCTGCTGACCCAGGGCAAGATTGACTTCGCCTATGGCCGGGTTGAAGCCCGCCTGCAAATTCCGCAAGGTCAGGGGATCTGGCCCGCCTTCTGGATGCTCGGCAGCGACTTCGAAAACGTTGGCTGGCCGAACTCAGGCGAGATTGACATCATGGAAAACATCGGCAAGCCCAGCGAATGGCGCAACCTGTACGGCACCGTTCACGGGCCTGGCTACTCGGGCGGCGGCGGTGTGGGCAGCGGCGCCTATGACACCGGCGTCAACCTGCACGAGGGCTTCCACACCTATGCCATCGAATGGGAACCGACCGAAATCCGCTGGTACTTTGATGGCACCGAATACTTCAGCGTCACCCCCGCCGATCTCCCGGCTGGCACCGAATGGGTCTTCGATAAACCCTTCTTCCTCATCCTGAACGTTGCGGTAGGCGGCAACTGGCCCGGCTTCCCCGATGGCACCACCACCTTCCCGCAGCAAATGCTGATTGACTATGTGCGCGTGTACCAGGGGCCTGACAACGCCCAGCGCTTCGAGAGCACGTTTGTTGATGACTCAAGCGATTGGAAACTGGTCACCCTGCCCTACAGCGGGTTTGTCCCCAGCGCCGAGCAGCCCGCCGGAGCCGCCAGCAACGCCCACCCGGTGCTGACCCATGTGCGCGGTTACGGGTTTGAACTGCCCGCCAGCGCCGGTAGTTTCAAACTGGATGACGTGCGCGGCGCCGTTGATGCCACCGCCCCCGATACCGCCATCAGCGCCCACCCCGGCGCTTCGACCGGCGCGACTTCGGCCACCTTCACTTTCAACAGCCCCGATGACCCAACGGCAACCTTTGAGTGCTCGCTGGATGGCGGCGCTTTCAGCGCCTGCGAAAGCCCGAAGACCTACACCGGCCTGGGCTTTGGCCCGCACACCTTCAAAGTGCGCGCCAAAGACGCCGAAGGCAATGTAGATGCCAGCCCGGCCAGCCACTACTGGGTCGTGATTGGCACCTTCTCCGATGTCCCGGCAAGCCACTGGGCGGCCTCCTTCGTCGAACGCCTGTTTAGCGCCGGTATCACCACCGGTTGCAGCGCATCCCCCCTGGCCTACTGCCCCGACCAGCAAGCCAACCGCGCTCAGATGGCCATCTTCTTGCTGAAGGGCATGCACGGCAGCGCCTACGTTCCGCCTGCCGCGACTGGCTCGGTCTTCAGCGATGTTCCGGCCAGTCACTGGGCCGCCGCCTGGATTGAGCAGTTGGCCGCCGAAGGCATTACCGCCGGGTTCCCCGATGGCACCTTCCGCCCGTCTGAACCGGTGACCCGCGCCCAGATGGCAATCTTCCTGCTCAAGGCCAAATACGGCCAGACTTACAACCCGCCTGCGGTGGGCTCCAGCACCGGCTTTACAGATGTCCCGACCAGCCACTGGGCCGCCGCCTGGATCAAGCAGTTGGCCGCCGAAGGCATCACCGCCGGGTTCCCCGACGGCA
>CAZNCT010000071.1:0-10444 GCA_964571615.1 uncultured Anaerolinea sp.
GATTTTGGGTTACTCGTCCTACGTCGGGAGACGTTGGATTCCGAGTTACCGCCCACCGCCGGCGCAGGCGCAGGCACAACCGGCGCAGGCACAAGCGCAGGCACAGCCACCACCGCCAGAACGGCCTCCCCGGGAGCTGGAACTGACCACTGGGGGCGGGTTGGTGACTTTGGTCACGCCCTCAGTGAAACTGCCGCCCAAGACCTTTTGAGCAAAGGTTTGGGTGCCGGTGACAACCGAGGCGGCAAAATCGGCCCCAGGCAGCGAGGCGCGTCCGCCACCGCCCCCCAGCGAAGCAGGGGCCGCGCCCGTTCCAGCCCCAGCCGTGCGATAGACCGGGTCGTAACGTCCCCACCAGCTCGGGACATAGACCGGGCCGCGGAAGGTGCGCCGGGCGCGGTCATCATAGTTCTTGTCGAGCATCGTCCATTCGAGGGCTTCTTCAAACAATTGACGCTGAACTTCAGGCGTGTTAGCGGCGGCAATTTGGGCCCAGGCCTTGTCGTTGATGGACTTGTAATATTCCAGGGTCTCTTTGCGGCTGAAGCCCTTCATCTTGTCGCCAACCGCTTTCACCAGGTTGACCGTCATGGTTTGCAAGGATTTACGCCGCGCCGCCTCTTTCTCTTCTTTGAAGGCGTTCAGGAACTCCAGCTCGTATCCGCGCAAGCCTTCGGGCAGAGGGTCAGCCAGTTTGAGTTGCAAGGGGTCACGCCGAACGACCTCGGCGGCATTTTTCTTGATGACGCCAAACAAAATCATGGTCATTACTTTTTCAAGCGGCTGACCCATGAGAATGGCCGCTTCAACCGCGGTCAGGCCGCGCTTGATGCCGTGCCCTTCAATCGCAATCTTGGGCGGCAGATATTGTTTCTTGCGCTTATGCTCATTGACCGCGCCCAAAATGGGGCCGCCAAAGAAGAACGCACCAAAACAGCAGGTGAAAAAGAAGCCAAACAGGGTATCTTCGTCAATCTGAATAGCATCCCAAATCGAAGGGCGGACGATAACGCCCTCGGGCACATATTTGGCCGGGAAGGAGGCCCCAAACGTGTACTGGGTATAGCCTTTGGCATCGTCACACTGCCAGGTATAGACAATGCGGCCATCTGGGTCGAGGGCGGCTGTCGGCTCTTTGGCACAGGGCCAGCCGCCTTTGGCGAGATGATAACGCGGCTCTTCAGGCAAAACACCGGGCGGCAGGTGAAACCGGACTGTGATGTTGCTGTTGCCGCGCACAAACTGTGAGCCAAACCAGGTCGGCGAAAAGTTCATGCTGGCGTAGTTCTGGTCGTTGTCATCGGGGAATAACATACGCTCGATGCTGCCAATGCGTACATTCACGGTACCGCGCTGACCAGGCCGGATGGCGCGCGCGCCCAGCTCGACCGCCACGCCGTACGAACCGCTGCCCTGGTAGTCGCGTGAAATCGAGACCGGGGCGCCATCGACATCAGCGCTGATGCTGTTGTAGTCATAACTGCCATTGGGCAGGCCGACATCGACAAAGTCTATCGGGCTGGCGCCGGGCGCATTGGCAAAGGTGAAGGCATACTGAACAGTCAGCGTACCGTCACTATTGACAAAGACATCCACCACTTCACGCTCAAGCGTAAAAGAGTAGTTCTGAGCCGAAACGCTGGAGACCAGCCCAAAAGCCAGCACCAGGACAAGCAGAAAAGAGAAGATTCGTTTTTGCATGGGTGTGTGCCTCCCGGGAGCCTTACCATTTGGGTTCTTCGGTCAACTGATAAGTTGACTGGCAATATGGGCAGGTGACAACCGGCGCGCCCGCCATAATTTTGATGTCTGAAGATGTAATCACTCCCCCGCAAGACTGGCACTTCATTTGGGATACCTTGGTTTCGCCGGGCAGGTCAAGATCCATCTTCATGGTGACGTTTTGAACAACCTGGGTCTTTTGTCCGCGCACACCCACCCAAACCAGAAAAGCCCCCGCGCCAGCCAGGAAAAGGCCAACCACGGCCAAACCAATCCCCAGGCCGACCCAACTCGAATCACCGCTGGCGCTGGTAGAGCCTATCAGGGCCAGCGCACCATAACCGAGAAAACACAAAGAGACCAGGAACAAAATGCCCGCTCCGATAAAAGCAAAAGTGCGACCCATAAAAGCCTCCGTTGTTTGAAATCATTTACCAGTGTAGCACTATGACAAAAAAGAGACAAATGACTTTTGTCTCTTTTTTGTACGTAATTTTCGGATAAAAATTGCAACAAAACGCGCCAGACCGGTTTCAGTGTCTCCGTTTGATAATTCCCTCGACATATAAAGCAGGTAAGACCAACAGCAGGCCGGTCTGCGGCGTGCTCAGGTCGCCAAGCACCTGGCGGGTGGCTTCGATGAGGCGTTGTACCAGGGCTTCATCATCACAAACCGAGAAAATCGTGCGCCCGATATCTTCCGGGTCGGGGTAAAAATCTTCAATGGAGGGCAAGAGCGGCAGGTCGTCGCGCAAGCCCTTATCGGTGCGCAAACGCCCGAGGCCGGTGCTGTAAAGGACGGTGACACCACTCACCCCGGCTTCTTCCCAGGCGGCCAGCAGGTTTGATAACTTGAGCGGGTCATAGACAACAACAACCACAACCTGGTGATTCATTTTTTCACCTCCAGGCCCGGATTGGCCTTTGATTTTTGAAACAGGTAGCGCAGCATGGGCGGTGTAACCAGGGTAGAAATTACCACCATGCTGACAATTGCCGAGAGATTGGCCTGGCTAAGCAACCCTTGCTGAATGCCAACGCTGGCAACAATCAGGCCAACTTCGCCGCGCGAGACCATCCCGGCGCCCAATTGCAGACTCTCGCGGATAGGATACCCCGCCAGCCAGGCACCCAGACCTGCACCAAGCAATTTGCCTGCAATGGCAACCAGAATGAGCACTGCCGCAAACCAGAGGACACTGCCCACACTGCTCAGGTCGGTCTCTAACCCGATATCGACAAAGAAAATTGGCACAAAAAAGCCATAGGCCAGAGCGCCAACCCGCTGCTCTATCAGTTCACGGTCTGGCAGGCGGGCAAACATTAAACCGGCCAGAAAAGCCCCGGTAATGGCGGCCATGCCGCCAATCAGTTCTGCGGCCAGGGCATAAGCCAGGGTCACCACCAGAGCCAGAGCCAGAAGGTTCTGGCTGACCGGCAGGTTGCGCACCCAGCGCATCAGCCGGGGAAGCAGCCATAACCCCGCCACAATCGCCAGCCCAAGATAGGCCAACATGCGGAAAATGACCCAAAGCACGGCGCTGTAATCACCCAGCCCGCCTACCAGCCCAAAAAACAACGAGAGCAGGAAGATGACCAGAATGTCGTCAAAAACCGCTGCCCCAAGCAGCCCCAGGCCCACCCGTGAACGCAGGACTTTGAGTTCCATCAGGGTTTGCGCAGAAATCGAAACGGAGGTCGCGCCGAGGGTCAGTCCGAGAAAAATTGCTGAGGAAGCCTCCAGCCCGAACCATTCTCCAACCATCCACCCCAGGCCAACCGGAACAAGGACGCCCAACGTCCCGGCCAGAGCGGCTACCCGGCCTGTTCGGCGCAGTTCGTCGAGGTGCAGTTCAATGCCCGCGACAAACATCAATAACAAAACGCCAATTTCGCCCAGTTCTTTGATGAACTCCGGCAGGGCGCTATTGCCGCCGAAAACCGGCGCGTGCAACAGGTCGAGCACCGAGGGGCCCAGCAGAACCCCCACCAGCAATTCTCCCAAAACCGAGGGCTGCCCCAGGCGAATGGAGGCATAACCAGCCAATTTGGAGGCCGGAAGGATAATCAACAAGAGCAGAATTAACTGCAAAAACTGATTTTCGATGTGCATTTTTTAGAGTGTACCACCCGCAGGTCACAAATTGTCGCTGATACTGGCCGGGTGTTCTACGTTTAGCGAGCCGGAATGCGCACCTGCAAAGCCGTGAAGAAGTTAGTCACCGCCAGGCCCGAGCCCATCAGAAAGACATATTGAAAACCAAACTGATTCCAGATCATTCCGCCAACCAGAGCCGCCGAAATCGAAAAAACATGGTCGATAGTCACCGCTGCGGTCAGGGCGGGTTGAACATCGCCGGGTTGTTTGGCAATTTTCTTGATGTAGGTCGCTCGCGCCATGCTGACAGAGAAAATCATCTGGTCCACCAGGAAGGCCACGCAGACCACCAGAAAGGCAATCTCTGGCGGAAAGATGAATTTGGCAAAGCCATAGCCAAAGCAAACAATCACCAAAATGACCGCCTCGGAGGAAAGCACAAAGCGCTCACCAAGTTTATCCACCGCCCAGCCCAAAAGGGGTTGGAACAGAATCCCGATGACACCGCCGATGGTGAACAAAGTTGCCATAATCTGAGTCGGCTGTTCAAAGACCTGCACCAGCACCCAGGGCGCAAATGTAATGAACAACTGCTTGCGCGCTCCTGAGAGAACATTCAGGGCATAATACAATTTATATTCCTTGTGCAGTTGCAGGTAACTGCGGCGCTCATTCACCTTTTCGGGGGTCATCTGATAAAGCAGAAAAGCCGCCAGCAAAAACAAGGCCGCCGCCAGGGCAAAGGTCAATTCAAAGGTAAAGCCCAGATAACGAAATCCGAGAAAGACCAGGAAACTGCCCCCAATGGCCGCCGCGTTGCGGATGGCGTTCAACTGCCCCAGGCGGCGTCCGGCCTGGCCCTCGCGGGCCAGTTCCATGCCGATCGTAGAAGCAATCGGCATAAACAAATGGTCGCCCATGCTATAGATGAAAAGCCAGAGCAGCATCACCCAGTAAGCCGGGGAGGCAAAACCAATCAGCAAGGCGCCAACCCCCGCCAGGAGCATCGAAAACACGCCCAGGCGGCGCGCCCCCAGAAACCACAGTGCGGCAGAGACAAACACAACCAGGAATCCTGGCAATTCACGCGGGAATTCAAGGAAAGAGCGCTCAAATCCACTCAGAGCAAAGCGCTCGTTCAAAAAGTTGTTAAACGTAGCATTCATCATGCTGAGCGCCATGCCCAATACCAATGCGGCACTGGCAAACAGAGTCAATTCACGGGAGGCTTGCTTGAAGCGGGAAACAAGGTTCATAGAGATGCCTTTACGCAGGGGAATGGCTGGATTATACCCCCGGCAACCCAAAGGCCTGTCAACAGACCGGTAAGCGTGTGTGATTCGGGATGAATCTCATTAAACGGGGTGACGCTTATCGCTGTCAGGAAGCGCCCTTAAACGGTACAATTCAACCGTTCGCAAACAGTTTTATTCAAACCGCCAAGAACGCAACACTGGTCGTGCAAACTCTGCTCAAGCAGACTGGATGGCGGTTCGTAAAAGTTTTTCACTCCCCAGGCATAGGAGAACTTTATGAGCCTGCAAGAACAATACAAACGCTGGCAGGAAAACACCTACAAAAAATCGGTGGAACGCTTCCCGGAACGCAAACCGAAATTTCAGACCTCTTCTGGCATCGAACTGCCGCCGGTTTTCTTGCCTGCTGGTCTCGATACGCCCGAAAAGCACGGGCTACTCGACCAACAAGAGTCAGAATACATGGAGAAACTCGGCTTCCCCGGCGAATATCCGTTTACGCGCGGCGTCCAACCAACAATGTACCGGGGACGATTCTGGACGATGCGCCAGTACGCCGGTTTTTCGACTGCCGCCGAATCGAACAAGCGCTACCGTTACCTGCTCGGCGCGGGCCAGACCGGGCTTTCGGTGGCTTTCGACCTGCCGACCCAAATCGGATACGACGCCGACGACCCGATGGCGCTCGGCGAAGTGGGCAAGGTCGGCGTTTCGATTTCGTCCATCGAGGACATGGCGACCCTTTTCGACCAGATTCCGCTGGATAAGGTTTCGACCTCGATGACCATCAACGCCCCGGCGGGCGTCTTGCTGGCGATGTATATTGCGGTTGCCAAACAACAGGGCGTTGAACCCAAAGCCCTGCGCGGCACCATCCAAAACGACATTCTGAAAGAATATGTGGCGCGTGGGACGTACATCTTCCCGCCTGCGCCCTCGATGCGCCTGATTACCGATATTTTCTCGTTTTGCGCGCGCGAAGTGCCCAACTGGAACACGATTTCGATTAGCGGCTACCACATCCGCGAGGCCGGTTCGACCGCCGCGCAGGAAGTGGCTTTCACGTTAGCAAATGCAATTGCGTATGTGGAAGCCGCGCTGAAGGCCGGTTTGCAGGTCGATGATTTCGCCGGGCAACTCTCGTTCTTCTTCAACGCCCACAACAACGTGTTGGAAGAAGTCGCCAAGTTCCGCGCCGCGCGGCGCATGTGGGCAAAAATTATGCGTGAGCGCTTCAAAGCGCAAAAGCCCTCATCCTGGCAGTTACGCTTCCATACCCAAACGGCAGGCTCTACGCTGACCGCGCAGCAGCCCGAAAACAACGTGGTGCGCGTTACGCTTCAGGCGCTGGCGGCTGTGTTGGGCGGAACACAATCCCTGCACACCAACTCGATGGACGAAGCCCTGTGGCTGCCGACCGAGAAATCGGTCCGCGTGGCCTTGCGCACCCAGCAGATTATTGCTTACGAATCGGGCGCAGCCGATTCGATCGACCCGCTGGCGGGTTCGTATCTCATCGAACACCTGACCGATGAAATTGAGCGCCTGGCAAGCGAATACATCGAGCGCATCGACAGCCTGGGCGGCGCGATGAACGGCATCGAGCAGGGCTACCAGCAAAACGAAATTCAGAACGCGGCCTATGAAGCCCAAATGGCGATTGAAAAAGGTGAGCAGGTGGTGGTGGGCGTCAACCAGTTCCAGGTTAAAGAAGAGATGACGCTCGAGCGCCAGGTGATTGACCCGGCCATCGAAGCCGAAGCCCGCGCCCGGCTGGCAAAACTGCGCGAGAACCGCGATAACGCCAAAATTGCCGAACTGCGTGCCCGGCTCGAAAGCGCCGCCAAAGGCAGTGAAAATCTGATGCCGCTCTTTATCGAGTGCGTTGAAAATAAGATGACCCTGGGCGAGGTCTGCAACACCCTGCGCGGGGTGTGGGGCGAGTACGTTGCGCCCGTGTTTTAGGGGGTACCAATCAGTTTTTTCTTCTGCTCACGCCTGAGCGCCTTGATGGCCCGCTCACGTTTCAGGGCGCTGGGCTTATCGGGCTGTTCTTCCAGATACACCAGCCTGACAGGCCGCCGGGTGCTGGTGTAACGCGCTCCCCGCCCGGCGTTGTGTTGTCGTTCACGCCGGGCGGGATCGGTTGTCCAGCCGGTGTAGTAGGTGCCGTCAGCGCATTCCAGGATGTAGCAGAAAAAAGGCATTGCGGCTATTTGTTCTTTTCGGGGCTAAACCAGTTCCCCAAAATGCCGCGCCGTTTGGGCAGGTCGCGGCCACCAATTTCAATTTTTTGCCAGTCGCCGCTGGCGCGGTCGGCCCACCACTTGCCGCGCCCGGTCTGGGCTTTTTCAAAGCGGCGGGTTAACTCTGCGCCTTCACCGGTAGCAATCGCGGTGCGCAGAGCGGTCAGGGTTTGGATGTAAGCATCAATCGCCCCCAGGCTGGCCTGCGGATTGGAGAGCAGGGCTTGCG
The DNA here is from genome assembly GCA_964571615.1 of uncultured Anaerolinea sp. Classification (GTDB taxonomy): domain Bacteria; phylum Chloroflexota; class Anaerolineae; order Anaerolineales; family Villigracilaceae; genus UBA8950. Next base: position 7,552 of record CAZNCT010000071.1, read on the forward strand.
CCAGACCTGCCGGGTCATCCTGGCTCGCGGCCAGCAGGGTGGCCGTGGCATACGGACGCCCCGCCAGGCGGCGCATCTCGCGCCAGCCCGAGAAATCGACCGTCATATCGAGCAGGGCGGCCCCCAACAACTGCGGCAAAAGGTGGGCCGAGGCCATCAGGTTGTCTGATTCAGAAATATCCATAAAAAATGGTTGCGCCCCAAGCAAAGAAGCCAGGTCAGAAGCCAGTTTGACGGCTTCGCCAGGCGTTCCGTAAGGATGAACCAGACCAACGACGCCATCTCGAAAGAGGTCTTCATGCGGCAACCGCTCGAGGCCGGTAATCTGGTGCGGGCTGAGGGCGGGTACCAGGCCAACATAATGGCGGCCAGGCGGAAGGTGAGCGCGCGCCCAATCAGCCACCGGGGCTTTGAAGGGGGCCGTATCCACCACCACGCAATCTTCGCGCAGGTCGGGGCCAATAATCCGCAGGGTTTCTTCAATAGCATCCATCGGCAGGGCCAAAATGACCAGGTCGGCCTTTTCAACACTGCGCGGCAGATTAAACTCAACCCGGTCGAGTGCGCCCAAACTGCGGGCCTTGTTGGCCTGCTCAATAAATTTATCGTGCCCGGTACGCTCAACTTTGTCCGTATGGGCGGCCAGCGCCAGCCCAATTGAAGTGCCTACCTGCCCCATACCGATAATGGTGATTTTGACGGTCATAACTACTCCTGTTTTTGTGCTTTCATACCGCCTTCAGACGGTTTTACTGTGTACGGCGCTTGCAGCGGGCATTATACAACATGTGCTAGAATCGAGAGAGCCGGGGACGCCGACCCCGGCTCTCTTTTCAAAGGAGGAGAAGAGAAATCACCTATGAACCTAATATACATCTATGCGCCAAACGTTACTTGACGCTTAACCTACACTTTCCCTACGATTGTCTGGCAATCCCATTACAGAAACGCAAGGTGAAATGAAACCGACCACGATGCTGATTTTCTCTGCGGGCCTGGCTGTGCTGGCCTCCACCCTTTACCACGTCTTTCAGAAAAGCACCCCCGCCGAGGTCAACCCCGCGCTCAGCCTGCTGGTGACCTATGGCACAGCGGCCATCGCCACGCTGGGATTATTCCTGTTCTACCCGCTCCAAAACCTGTCTGCTGATTTTTCGAGGCTAAACTGGGCCAGTTATGCCCTCGGCCTGAGCATTGTTGGGCTCGAACTGGGCATTTTGCTGGCCTACCGTTTTGGGTGGCAAATCAGCCTGCTGGGTGTGGTAGTTCACATCGCGGCTGCGCTCTTGCTCCTGCCGATTGGGCTGGTTTTGTTCCGTGAAAAACTGACCCCGCTCAACCTGTTGGGCATCGTGCTGTGCATCGCCGGGCTGATTTTGGTCAATTGGTGCCGCTAGCCCTTATAATGTCGGCATGAACCCTACCTTTGTCAAACCCCGCTTCGATGCGCACGGCTTCGCCAACCTGCCAGCGCTCATCACCAGCCTGCTGGGCGGCCCGTCGGCCCCGCGCCCTTTCGATGGTCTGAGTGCGTCCTACGAGAACATTGTTGTCTTTTTCATTGACGGCTTCGGCTGGCGTTTTTTCGAGCGCTTTGCCGAGATGATGGCCCTGCGCCGCTTTCAGCGCGATGGACAGGTCGCCAAACTGACTTCGCTGTTCCCTTCAACCACCTCGGCCCATGTGCCCTTTATTCACAGCGGGCAATCGATGGGCGAAAGCGGCCTGCATGAGTGGAACTATTACGAGCCGCTGCTCGATGCCATGATTGTGCCGCTCTTGTTCTCCTTCTCTGGCACCGCCGAACGTGACCAGCTCAAAGCCACCGGCATCGACCCCAAAACACTCTACCCGCCGCGCAGCATCTACCGCCGGCTGAAAGGGCTGGGGGTCAAATCGCAGGTCTTTCAGCACCGCGAATACACCCCTTCCACCTACTCCAACATCGCTTTCGATGGCGCCAATGCGCGCGGGTTCAAGACCCTGCCCGAAACCCTGGTCAACCTGCGCCAGGCCCTGGCCGAGGCGCAAGGCAAAAACTACTTTTTCTTCTATTACGACAAAATCGACTCCATCAACCACGAATACGGCCCCGATTCGCCCCAGGCCGATGCCGAAATTGATAGTTTTCTGACCCTGGTTGAGCGTCACTTTTTTGAAAAGAACCCCCGCAGCACTGGCAAAACCCTTTTGCTGCTTACCGCAGACCACGGCCAGGCCGAAGTAAACCCCCAAACCACCGTTTATCTCAATCGCGCTTTTCCGGGCATTGAAAAGTTCATCCGCAGCAACGCAAGCGGGCAGTTACTCGTCCCCGGAGGCTCGTGCCGCGATATGTTCCTGTACATAAAAGAGGAACATCTCGATGAAACCCAGGCCATGCTGGCCGCAGGGCTGGCGGGCCGGGCCGATGTCGTCCGCACTGCCGACCTGGCCGCCCAGGGCTATTTTGGAGACAACTTCACCCCGCGCCTGCGCGAAAGAATGGGCAACCTGGTCATTCTGACCTACCGCTACGAATCGGTCTGGTGGTACGAAAAAGGCAAATATGAGCAAAAATATTACGGCCATCACGGCGGTCTGACCCCGCAAGAGATGGAAATTCCGCTGTTGGCCCTGGAGATATAAAATGAAATCTGGTTATGTAGCCGTAATTGGCCGCCCAAATGTAGGCAAATCGACCCTGCTCAATGCCCTGCTGGGGCAAAAAGTGGCGGCGGTCTCCCCCAAACCACAGACCACCCGCCGCCAGCAGCTCGGCATTTTGACGCGCGGCGAAACCCAAATTGCTTTTATAGACACCCCTGGCATTCACCAGCCGCGCCACAAACTCGGCGAGATTCTCAACCAACAGGCCGAAAACGCCCTCGAGCATGTGGATGTGATTTTGTGG
>CAZNCT010000071.1:10458-18784 GCA_964571615.1 uncultured Anaerolinea sp.
CGCTGGCCGAAGCGCCGACCGAAGACGACCGCCGGATTGCCGCCACCCTGGCGCAGCTCAAGCGGCGCGCTCCCCTGGTCGTGGCCGCCAATAAACTGGACTTGCTCAAACCCGAAGAACTGCCCGCCAAAACCGGCCCCTATGCCGAACTGGCCAACGGAGCCGCCATCTACCCGGTTTCGGCGGCCCAGGCCCTCGGCCTGGACGCCCTGCTCGAAGCCCTGTCTGCTCATCTGCCCGAGCGCGAACCCGACTACGACCCCGAGCAAGTGACCGACTACTACGAGACCACGCGCGATATCGCCGCCGAACTCATCCGCGAGGCCTGCCTGGCCCACCTGCGCGATGAAATTCCGCACGGCGTCCACGTCCGCATTGACGAGTTTACCGAACGCGGTGATGCCGGGGCCTACATTGCCGCAACCATCTTTGTCGAGCGCGATTCGCAAAAAGGCATCGTCATTGGCGAGGGCGGCAATATGCTCAAGAAAATCGGCATTCATGCCCGCAAAGAAATTGAAGCCATGAGTGGGCGCAAAGTGCATACCGAATTGCGCGTTAAAGTGCTCAAAGACTGGCGCAACAACGAAGACTCGCTGCGTCAGTTGGGCTTCAAACTGGAAAAGAAAAAACGGCGCTAACCCACAAGCGGTCTAATCGGAAACACACAACGGGTTTATCGGTTTTGATTGTAAAATAGGGTATCCTATTCGGCAGGTTTGCAGCAATCCCAAGGAGCGGCAAAATGCAGTGTCCTACATGCGCAACCCTTAACCCGGCCCAGGCGCGTTTCTGCATGGGATGCGGCCTGAGTCTCACTCAGGGCATCGTCTGCGGTCAATGCCAGACCCTGCTCCCCCCTCAGGCCCGTTATTGTTATCACTGCGGCGCTTTTGTAGCCCGCGAAACGCAGGCCTATGCGCCGCCAGTTTACCAGGCGCCCACGGCTGTTCAGGTCATCCAACCAGCGCCGGTAACGCCTGCGCCACCTGTGCCAATCAGCCAGGGGACTGCGCTGCCGCCCGCCGCCATGCCAGGCAGTCCGGTGCCAAACACAGCGCCGCCTGCTGCTGCCCCCGTTGTGAGCAACGAACTGCAAATAGGCCGTCTGCTGCCAGCCCAGCCGCTTGAGAGCCTGCTCAAGTCGCTGAAACACTACCTGCCCGCCCACCTGTACGAACCCCTCGAGAGAAAACCCAAAGAACGCGACCTGGAAGCCGTGCGCGACCACCTGACCGCCCTGATTGGCACGGTCAAGACCTACCTGGCCTACCCGGTAATTGCCAATCCCCAGCCTCCCGGCATCCCCGCCGGGCGCATGTACCGGGGCGTTTTCTTGTTTGGAGATGTCTCAGGGTTTACCCCGCTCTCAGAGAAACTGAAAGCCCTCGGGCAGGCCGGAGCCGAGCAGATTACCAGCATCATCAACGCCCTGTTCACCCAACTGACCACTGCCCTGTTCGACCACGGCGGCACCCTGCTCAAATTTGGCGGCGATGCCATGCTGGGGCTCTTCCCCGCAGAAAGCGACGAGGAAATGGCCCGCGGCGCCCTGCGTGCCGCCCAAACCGCCCTGGTGATGCAAGAAATTTTGAAACGGCCTGAGTTTTCTGAAATCATCGCCATGGGCGAAAAACGCGCCCTGCAAATCAAAATTGGCATTTCAGCCGGGCCTTATTTTGCCGCCCACATTGGCACCCCGCCCAGCGATTACAACGCCAACGGCACAATGGCCTTCGTCACCACCGGCGAAACCGTCAACCTGGCCGAAGAAGCCGAAGGACACGCCTACCCGGGGCAAGTCGCCATGACCCTGGCGGTTGCCCGCCTGCTCGAAGGCCAGGCCGAACTGGCCGCAGTTGAAAAAGAACCTGATGAAGCCTATCGCCGCCTGGTAAGCGTCCCGGCCCTCGAAGCCGGTTCTCAAGAACGCCTCAACATCCCCGAGCCCCCGGCTGGCGACACCCTGTCGCAAATTACCTACCTGGTCGCCCGCCTCGACCGGCTGACGCCCTATCTTTCAGACGAGTTGGTCGGGCGCGTGGTCACCAATCCGCGTGATGCGCGCATTACCCCCGAACACCGGCCTGTAACGGTCATGTTCGCCAACTACAAGGGCATCAGCCGCCTGATTGAAAAACACGGCGAGAGCGACCCCGAACTGATTACCCACCACCTGAACAACTACTTCGTTGATATGGTCAGCATCGTCGAGCGCTACGAAGGCACCCTGGCGCGCATGGATCAGTACGCCGTCGGCGACCGGCTGGTGATTTTCTTCGGAGCGCCACGCGCCCACGAAGACGACCCGGTGCGGGCCGTTTATACCGCGCTCGAAATGCAAGAAGCCGTCAAAGCCAAGTTTGCCGCCCTGCGCACCTCCACCGGGGTCTATCGCTTTGAACAGCGCATCGGCATCAACACCGGGCATCTGTTTGCGGGCAACGCCGGGGCGCCCGACCTGCGCCAGGAATATACCCTGATGGGCGACGACATCAACATGGCCGCCCGCCTGATGTCGAACGCGCCCTGGGGAGAAATCTACATCAGCCGCAAAACCCGGGATTATGTTGCGCCCTATGTGGATGTGATTGACCGCGGCGAGTTAAAAGTCAAGGGGAAAGAAATCCGCATCCCGACCTTCTCGGTCAGCGGACGCAAAGACCAGGTGGGCCGCACGCGCGGCCTCGAAAGCGGCGAATCGCCCCTGACCGGGCGCGACGCCATTCTGAAGAAAGTGATCGAACGCGGCGAAACCTTCCTGAAGCGGCGCGGACAAATTGTGGCCCTGATGGGCAACAGTGGCATCGGCAAATCGCGCCTGCTGCGCGAATTTCACCAATGGCTGGATGCCAAACCCGAAGCCCAAAACATTCAGTGGATTGAAGCCCGCGCGCTCTCGTTTAGCGAACAAACCTCGTACTGGATGGCCGCCCAGGTCATGCGCGGGTTGCTGCAACTGAAAGCTGACGCCAGCCAGGATGACATTCTGTACGCGCTCGGCCAGAGCGGTGAACACCTGCTCGGCGACGAAGCAATGGACGCCATCCCTTACCTGGCATACATGATGGGCCTCGAACTGGGCCAGGAGTGGGACTGGGTCAAAAAAGAAGACCCCAAAGTGCGTCAGAAACAAATCCTGTGGGCGGCCTCGCGCTTCTTTAGCCGCGCCGCCGCCGAAAAACCGATTATCCTGGCCCTCGATGACCTGCACTGGGCCGACGAGGCCTCGCTGCTGCTCTTTGAGCACCTGCTGGCCCTCATCGACCAGGTGCCGCTGATGTTCTTCCTGCTCTTCCGCGCCCTGCGCGACAAAGCCTGCTGGCGCCTGCGCGACCGGGCCAACAGCGAATTTCCGCACCGCTTCTTTGAAGTCGAACTACAGCCCCTCAGCCTCGAAGAAAGCGCCGAACTGCTGGCCCGTCTGCGGCCCGGCGCGGTCTTTAAGCCAGAAATTCATCAGGATATCCTGGTCAAATCTGCCGGAAACCCCTTCTACCTGGAGGAAGTTGTCAATAATCTGACCGAGAGCCAGGCCCTGGTGCCCGATGAGTCTCAACCCGGGCAGTGGAAAGTCACCGAAAAGATTGCCGAAATCACCGTCCCGGCTTCACTGCACGCCGCCATCGTGGCCCGCATTGACCGCCTGACCGAAGATGCCCGTCTGGCTCTGCAAATGGCAGCCGTCATCGGGCGCCAATTCCGCGTGGAATTGCTGCGCGAACTCTCACAAGCCGAACAGGAAATTGAACTCTGGATGGCCCAGTTGGAACGCGGCGGCCTGGTACGCCCGGCTGACATTGAACTGCTCGACCCAACCTACACCTTCCCCGAAGCCCTGGTGCAAGAAGTGGCATACGATAGCGTTCTGGTGCAAAACCGCCAGCAAATGCACCTGCGGATTGCCGAAATGCTCGAGGAAGTCTACGGCGAAAACCCCGAAGCCCATTGCGAATTGCTGGCCTTCCACTTCAGCAACAGTTCTGACGACGACCGGGCCCTGAAATACCTGAGCATGGCCGCCAAAAAAGCCGAAGGACAATACGCCAACGCCACTGCCATTCAGCACTACAGCAAAATCCTCGACATCCAGCGCAAACGCGGCGACCGGGCCGGGCAGGCAGGCACCCTCTATACGATGGGTGCGAAATCTTACGAAATTGGCGATTACAACAACGCCCAAACCTGGCTCGAAGAATCGGTGCAAATCTTGCGCGACCTGGCCGACCCGGCCAACGAAGCCTGGAGCGTCATGTACCTGGGCATGATTGCGCTCAAACGCTCCCACTACCCCAGTGCCATTGCCCATCACAGCCAGGCCCTCGACCTGGCCCGCGCCCGCGGCGACAAATTCCAGGAAGGCATTCACCTGACCAACCTGGGGCGTGTTTACCTGCGGATGGGCCAATACCAGCGCGCCATGCAACTGTTTGAAGAATCGCTGGTGCTCAAGCGCGCCAACAACGACCTGCCCGGACAGGGATTCTCACACTTCTACATTGGCCTGCTTCACATCTACAGCGGCGACTTTGAGAAAGCCGCCCAGGCGCTCGACGAATCGGTTGCCATGTGGCAACAGGTCGCCAAAAACGAGCGCGGCATGGCCTACTGTCACCAGGGGCTGGGCCTGCTCTACCTGCGCCAGGAAAAATTCGCCCAAGCCGCCGAACACCTGCAAAAAGCAATTCAGATTTGCGAGAAACTGGTACTGAAAGCCGAACTGATTGAAAACCGCTCACACCTGGGCCTGGCCCTGCTCGGCCTGGGCCAAAAACAGGCCGCCTTCGATACCTCCAGTCAGGCCATCAAGCTGCTCGAAACTCAAAAAGATGTCGAAGAAGTACAGCAAATTCACTTCAATCATTATCGCGTTTTGAAAGCCCTCAACGAACCAAGCGCCGCGAATTTCCTGCTGGCCGCTTACCAGATTGCCTCGGCCCAGGCCAGCCTGATTGAAGACCCCGCCGACCGCCAAACCTTTATCAGCCAGGTATTGGTCAACCGCGAAATTGCCGCGGCGCACTTCGCCAGTTGACCCCCAATTGCGTTCACCTTACAATAGTTCCATGCTGCCAGAATACTTCAAACCTTTCGAGCGCATTCATCCTTATACGTGTGGCTTCTTCCGGCCAGACCACGACCCTCCGCATTGAGAACTGTCTGTGCGTTTTACCCGTATCCTGTTTCGTACACCCATTCTCTTTACCTGACCACAATCGGAGGAAAAAATGCCTGAACCCTTTGTTTCAAAACGCGCCCCCATTTACAAAGACGTTCCCGATGAAAAATGGAACGACTGGCGCTGGCAACTGAGCAACCGCCTGAACAGTGTTGAAGACATTGAAAAAATCCTGCCCCTGAGCGAGAGCGAACGCAAAGCCCTGCAAACCCAGGGAATTTTCCGGGTTGATGTGACCCCCTACTTCATCTCGCTGATTGACCCCGACGACCCCGAAGACCCCATCCGCCTGCAAATCATCCCGCGCGCCGAGGAGATGCAGGCCTTCACTGCGATGATGGAAGACTCGCTGGCCGAAGACCGGCACTCGCCGGTGCCGGGTCTTGTGCACCGCTACCCCGACCGGGTGCTGATGCTCGTCACCACCCAGTGCGCCTCCTACTGCCGCTACTGCACCCGCTCGCGCATCGTCGGCGACCCCGGGCAGACCTTCAAGCGCGAAGAATTCGAGATGCAGATTGACTACCTGAAACGCACCCCGCAGGTGCGCGATGTCCTGCTCTCAGGCGGCGACCCGCTGGTGCTGGCCCCAAAAATTCTCGAAGAACTGCTCAGCCGCCTGCGCGAAATTCCGCACATTGAAATCATCCGCATTGGGTCGCGCGTGCCGGTCTTTATGCCCATGCGCGTGACGCAAGAACTGTGCGACATGCTCGAAAAGTACCATCCGCTGTGGATGAACATCCACGTCAACCACCCGAACGAGATTTCTGCCGAATTGGCCGCCGCTACCGACCGCCTGACCCGCGCCGGAATTCAACTGGGCAACCAATCGGTATTGCTGGCCGGGGTCAACGACAACGTCCACATCCAGCGCGAACTGGTGCACAAACTGGTGCGCATCCGGGTGCGCCCCTACTACCTGTACCAGTGTGACCTGGTCGAAGGCGCGGGCCACTTCCGTACCCCGGTTGCCAAAGGCATCGAAATTATGGAAGGCCTGCGCGGCCATACCAGCGGCTACGCCGTGCCGCAATACATCGTTGATGCGCCTGGCGGCGGCGGCAAAATTCCGCTCATGCCCAATTACCTGATGAGCATGTCAGACCACAAAATCATCCTGCGCAACTTCGAGGGGTTCATCACCACCTACGAAGAACCGACCGATTACACCCCCGACCGGGCTGCAAAATTCAAGGGGCTGAAACGCCCTGAACCCGGCCAAAAAGGCCTGACCAGCCTGCTCGACGGCGAAGACCTGTTCATCAAGCCCGAGGGCTTTGAAGAAACCCACCACCGCGACGGCATTCAACACCGCTTAAAAGACGAAAACAAGTGGAAGCCGCTCGGCATCGGCACAAAAGACGCTGAATAAACCCTGCGATTACCCTTCAGAACGCATACGGTTTTCCGAATAGCACCAATTTCGGATGCCGTATGCGTTCTGATTGTGTATAATGATAAAAGTCTGTAATTACCTTGAAGGAGAAACTCAAAAATGAAACTTTCACGTGTTATCCCATTGGTTGTGGCCGCCCTGCTGGCCCTGACCGCTTTTGGGGCCGGGCTATCCCCGGCCCAGGCTGCAACCGGCACAACCATCAGCCTGTTTGCAGAAGGAGACGTACTGGCTGCGCCCCAATCACCCGTCAGCCTGCTGGCCGACCTGCCCGGCCTGAGCGTGGCGAAGAAAGACTATGCTTGCTCGTTGGTCTCACAAAGCCCCAAAGATTGGACAAAGATGAAAGCGCGCCAGGATTTTGACGCCCGCTGGACGGTGCTCAATACCGGCAGCAAAACCTGGACCACCAACGGCACCGACTACAAATATATTCGCGGCGCCAAACTGCACACCCGCGGCGATGTCTTCGACATGCCAAAGAATGTGGCCGCCGATGGCAAAATTGCCCTGTATGTGGATATGATGGCGCCCAAAGACAAAGGCACCTATGTGACCTACTGGGGCCTGGCCAACGGCAGTTCTCATTTCTGCCAGTTCTACATGATTATCACCGTCAAGTAACCTGAGCAGCGGGGAAGGCGTTTTGAAACGACCTTGCCCGCTTTTTAATCCGAACCATGAAACCCGGCCCGCGTTTGCAAATCATCCTGGCCCTGGCTTTTGCGCTGGCGGCCTGCGCCCCAGTTGCAGACGTAGGGCCGGGTTCGGCTTCTTTTGAGACGATGGTTGCCGCCACGGTGCGCGCCCTGCCCACCCAAACCGCCATCGTGACTCCAAGCCCAACCCTGCGCCTGACCTCCACCCGCGCCACCCCCACCGAATGGCCCAGCGCTACGCCTTTCAGCACCTTTACGCTCATGCCCACCACCAGCCCGCTGCCAACCTTTACGCCGGTTCGGACTTACCGCCCGGTTCGGGTGACACCGGGGCCGCGTCAGGGTGACGTCTACTACGCCTGCACGCAGATTGGTCAGGTACCTGCCAACAATTTCGTGGCCGCGCCCGGACAAGTCTTCACCGTCAGTTGGACGGTGCAAAACGTTGGCCTGTACGATTGGGATGTCAACAGCATTGACGTGGCCTATCGCAGCGGTGAATTTCTGGCAGTCGATGACCGCTTCGACATCCCCATCTCGGTGCCAGCAGGCGCCAGTTTCAATGTCCAGATCAGTATGACAGCCCCCACCAAAAAGGGCGAATACTCAACCCGCTGGTCATTGGCGCGCAATGAAGAGTATTTCTGTAAACTCACCTTCCGCTTTGTTGTAAAATGAAATTATGGTAGTCAATCTCTTTTCCCCTGGTCAATTCAAATCCATCTGGCGCATTGCCTGGGTCTCTTTGGCCGCCTGGCTGTTGGCGGCTTGCGCCCCGCCCGCCGTCAGCACTCCCGACCCCGGCCTGATAGAGACCATTGTCGCCGCTACGGTGCAGGCCCTGCCCACTAACACCCCGCCGCCCAGCGCCACAGCCTCGCCTGAGCCGACTCGCACACGCCCGGCGCCGACCGAAACCGCTACCGAAGCGCCACCCATGCCCACCCTGACCCCGCTGCCCACCCTGACGCCCATCCCGACCCAAACCCAGGTGCCGACCGCCACCTCGCCCGGCGGCGCGGAAATTGGCCGCATTCAGGGAGACGCCAACTTTGCCTGTGTGGTGCTTTCACAAAACCCGCCGGATGG
>CAZNCT010000072.1:0-2405 GCA_964571615.1 uncultured Anaerolinea sp.
TCGGACTATCGTCCTCCTCGCAATGACACCCGGCCAGGAGCGGCTCGCAATGACACCCCGGCGGGAGGCTACCTGCCCCAGCGGGGCTGCCAATCGGAAGATGCGTTGTTGGTCAGGCGGACAAGGTTGGTGCCATCGGGGCGCATGATGTAGATTTCGTTGTTGCCATCACGGTAGGATGTGAACGCAATCCAATTGCCATCTGGTGACCAGCTTGGGCCGAGGTTATCGCCGCCAAAAGTCAGCTGGGTCAGGCCGGTACCGTCGATGTTGATGGTGTAAATGTTGTGGTCGTTGAGCGGCCCGGCATAAAATGCCAGTTTTTTGCCGTCTGGTGACCAGGAAGAACGCCCGCCGACATCGCTCAGGTTGGTCACCTGGCGAATGTTAGAGCCGTCGGCATCCATCACAAACAACTGACGCGCCCCGGCCCGGGAGGAAGCAAAAGCAATCATGCTGCCGTCTGGCGACCAGGTTGGGTCAATGTCGTTTTTGGTCGTCAGAGCGCGCGGTTTTGTGCCGTCGGCCTGCATAATCCAGATGCCGCTGTTGCCATTGGTGAAAATAATCTGACGCTGGTCAGGGGAAAACTCGGGCGCATACAAAGCGCCAATTTTATCGGTCAATTGCTCCAGGGTGCGGCCATCGATGCCGATGGAATAGATTTCAAAATTGCCAGTCTGTTTGGAGGAGAAAAGCACTTTTTTGCCGCGCGGTGAAATGGAAGCGTAAAAAGAAGTGGCTTTTAGGGAGGTCAACTGGGTCTTGCCAGTGCCATCGGCGTTCATCAGGCAAATCTGGTCAATCTGGTTGACAAAGCAGGTGTAGGCGATTTTTCCGGTTGGCAAAGGGTTGTCGCCAAACCCGGCGAGCGGCGAGGGCAGGGCTACTGGCGTGTTTGGGATCACTGCCGGGGTTGCGGAGGGCTGTTCAGCCGGCGGGGCCGTCTCGCTGGGCTGCAGGGTGGGAAAAACCAGGGCCTCGGTTGGCGTCAGGGGCACAGACGAGCGCGGAGGGTTTTGCCACAGATACGCAAAAAGGCCCAAGGCCGCACAGAGTGCCAGCGCGCCGAGAGCAGAAGCCAGCAGGAGAACTTTATCAAATCCAGACAAAAAGCCTGTTCGCGACTGCATGACAACCTCCTTGTTATCAAATCTTGTTCAAGAGGACGCCAGGATGGGTTCAGCCTTCTTGAGAACATAGGATTCGTAGGCGCTCATCAGAATTTTTGTCCACTCCCCCACCCCACCCTGGCCGACTGGCCGGTCATCAATCTGGACGATGGGCACAACGCCGCGCGAACTGCTGGTCAGGAAGGCCTCGCCGAAGGGTTCGTCGAGGTCGGGGGTGCGGTATTCGACCTCCAGCCCTGCTGCGCGCGCCAGGCGAATCAGGGCGCGGCGTGTCACCCCGAGCAAAATCCCTTTGCGGGCGGTGATGAGCGTGCCAGATTGAATCACGTAGAAGTTGCTGGTCATGCCCTCCAGAACGCTTCCGTTTCGGCAAAGCAAAACTTCGTAAATGTCGTTTTTGACCAACTGACGCAAGTTGGCGCTGGCTTCGATAAACTGCGTGGATTTCAGACGCGGCGATTTGCGGGCGGTTTCAACGCTGATGACGCGCACGCCGCGCTGGTAGATTTGCGGGTCTGGGGGGGTGAACGGCTGAATGGTGACGAAGACAGCCCCGGGGGAGTCTGAGACGCCCAGAGTCAGCCGAACGCGCGATTCGGCCTGCATAGCGGCGCAGGCCTGGGCGAGAAAACGTCTCAATTCTCCTGCGGATACATCTGGAAGGATGCCCTGCTCGGCTGCCGGGCCGTAGAGACGCTCGAGGTGGGCACTCAGGCCGAGTGCGCGCGTGCCGTTGGCGTAGGTGCGGAAGGTGGTGTAAAGCCCCTGAGGCAGTTGGCGGCTGGCTTCATCGAGGCTGGCGGCAGCGAGTTGAAGTTCGCGGGCGCCCGAGGGGGTCAGTTGGTAAGTTTGCATAACTAAATCATACTCCCATCGACTATAATTTTCTACATGTCTTTCTTCGTTAAAAACCTTTTTGATTTTTATCGCGACCGCGAGTATTTTACAAGCCTGGCGCGAATTGCCCTGCCGATTGCGGCCCAAAACCTGGTGATGTCATCGCTGAACATGGTCAGCGTGGTGATGATTGGTCAGTTGGGGGAAACTGAACTGGCGGCGGTGGGCCTGGCCGGGCAGATTTTCTTCCTGGTAAACCTGATTTTGTTTGGGATTGGCAGCGGCGCGGCGATGTTTACGGCCCAGTTGTGGGGCCGGGGTGATGTGCCAAACATCCGCCGGGTGCTGGGGCTTTCGCTCAAACTGGGCCTGTTAGGCAGCGGGGTGTTTTGGGCGCTGGCGATTTTTTGGCCCGAGATGGCGCTGGGGTTTTAT
>CAZNCT010000072.1:2415-6755 GCA_964571615.1 uncultured Anaerolinea sp.
ACCCTGCGGTAGCCGCCCTGGGTGCCGGGTACCTGCGGATTTTTGGCTGGTCGTATCCGTTTTTTGCGGTGACGTTTGCATACGCCTTTGTGTTGCGCTCGACCGGAAATGTCCGCGCTCCGATGGTGGTAACGGTCTTTGCGCTCAGCCTGAATACCGTGCTGGCTTACGGGCTGATTTTTGGGCATTGGGGGTTGCCGCGCCTGGAGGTGGCCGGGGCGGTTTGATTGCGCGGGTGGCCGAATGTCTGCTGATTCTGGCAATGGTTTATCTGCGCGCTGAGACGCCTGCCGCGGCCAGTCTGAGCGATATTTTGGGCTTCGACTGGGCTTTTACCGTTTCGGTGATGAAACCGGTCTTGCCGGTGATTGCGAATGAATTTTTGTGGTCAATGGGCATCACAACCTACAGCGCCATTTATGCGCGGGTTGGCACCGATGCGATTGCGGCCATCAATATTGTTGGGGCCATTGACCAGCTGGCCTTTGTAGCCTTTATTGGGCTGGGGAATGCGACTTCGATTCTGGTCGGCAACCTGATTGGCAAGGGCCAGCCGGAACAAGCCTTCCGCTATGCGGGCCGTTCGCTGGGGTTGCAAATCTCTGCCGGGCTTGTGGTTGGCGGGCTGGTGTATCTGTTTTCAGAGAGCATCTTTGGGCTGTATAAGGTTGCCCGGGGGTGATTGAGAGCGCGCGGGCGGTGCTGTTGGTGATGGCCTCGGCAGTTTGGCTGCGAGCGGCCAACATGGTTTTGATTGTCGGGATTTTGCGGGCAGGGGGTGATACACGCTTTTCGCTGGTCCTTGACGGACTGGTGATTTGGGTGGTGGGCGTTCCGCTGGCAGCCCTGGCCGCGTTTGTAATCGGCTGGCCGGTACAGTGGGTTTATCTGATGGCGCTGACTGAGGAGTTGACCAAGTTCGTGTTTGGCTTCTGGCGCTACGTTTCGCGCAAATGGATTAACGACCTGGCCGGGCAAATCGCTTAATTAAGTGCTTGTTTGTGTTTTTTGGGCGTGCTATACTGACTAAAAAGCGGTTTTTGTTCAAGAAGGAGGCTGATATGAACGCGAACCGTTTGTTTGCGCGCCTGGGTGTGGCGCTGGTATTCATCCTGACAATGGCTTGCGACCTGGTGGGGTGTGAGGGAGATAGACCGATCGATTACCCCGCTACAATGACCGCTGCCGCGATATACATGCCAACGTTCAATGCAGAAATGACAGCCCGCGCCGTCGCTGAAACCCAACAAGCCTTAACCCGCGCTGCGCCAACTCCAACGCTGATCCCTACCAAAACGCCGCTGCCGCCGCCTACGCAAACCGCAATTGCAAAATTTATTGACGCCCTTTATTACCGCGAAACAGCCCCCAATCGATTCGATTTCTACCGCTTTTATCCCGATGGTCAGCTCACGCTGATTGAGATGCTCTTAAGACCACCGCAGGATGTCTATGGCACTTATGCAGAAGCCAAAAAGTATCTCGCGCTGGGAAATCCAGACGTGAAGGCGGCTCGTTACACCATTCTGAATGACCTGATTACCCTGACCTACCCGCCCGAGTGGCCGCCGATCTTCCCTACGTCGGGCACTTATCTGGGCGATAAAATAAAACTGCTCCTGCCCGATGGTACAACGGTAGAATACTCTCTCTATGATCGTGAGCCATAGGCTGGCAGTTTTCAGGAAGCCAACAGGCAGGCCGCCTGGTGGCTTTCGCTCAATTGAACCGGTTGGGGGTCGGTGGTCTTACAGGCCTCAACGGCCAGGGGGCAGCGCGGATGAAAGCGGCAGCCGCCTGGCAGGTTGAGCGGGTTGGGCGTTTCTCCTTGCAGAATAATCCGCTCACGGCGCAGGCGTGGGTTTGGCACCGGCACCACCGAAAGCAGGGCTTTGGTGTAGGGGTGGCGCGGATTTTTGAGCACTTCGGCAGTTGTGCCGCTTTCGACAATCCGGCCCAGGTACATGACTGCAATCCGGTCGGCAAAGTAAGAGACTGTCCCCAGGTCGTGGGTGATGAATAGAATGCCGACGCCGCGCCGTTTTTGCAGGTCGCGCAGCAGGTTGAGAATTTCGGCCCGAATAGAGACATCCAGCATCGAGACTGGCTCGTCGGCAATCAGCAATTCTGGCTCAAGCACCATTGCGCCAGCAATGACCACCCGCTGGCGCTGTCCGCCCGAAAGTTCATGCGGATAACGCAAGAAGTAATCTTCGGCGGGGCGCAGTCCGGCATCTTCGAGAGCGGTTCTAACTCTTGCAATGCGCTCCTCGCGCCCGCGGGCCAGTCCATGCACTTCAAGCGGTTCGGCGACAATTTCAAAGATGGTCGCGCGCGGGTTGAGCGATTCATAGGGATCTTGAAAAATCATCTGGGCGCGCTGACGCAGATTTTTGAGCGATATTTGCGGGCGGGTCTGCGCCTCAAGGCTGGCAGGCGCATCGAGTGGAACGTACCCGGCCAGGGCGCGGCGCTCGAGGGCGGTGACTCGCTTGCCGTCAAACAGAATGCTCCCGGCGGTAGGTTCCTCCAGCCCAACCAGCGTGCGGGCAACGGTGGTTTTGCCGCAGCCAGATTCGCCTACCAGCGCCAGGACTTCGCCGCGCGCCAGAGAAAAAGAGACACCGTCCACCGCGCGAACAGCCTGTGGCTGGCGCCGCATGAGCAAATCGCTCAACGAGGCGGTCAGCGGAAAGTATTTGAACAGGTTTTCAACCAGCAACAGGGGCGAAGAGGTCATGGTTTTATCTGGCATCAGGTAGAACACAGGTGACAGGCAACAAAATGGCCGGGCGCAACTTCGCGCAAAAGTGGCGCTTCTGTTTTGCATTTTTCGAGGCGCAGGTGACAGCGCGGCTCGAAGCGGCAGCCCGGGGGCATTTCGGTCAGCCGCGGCGGCGCGCCGGGGATGGACGCCAGGGTGTGTCCGCTCTCGGTGGCAACCTGCAGGTCTGGAAACGACTCGAGCAATTTGCGGGTGTAGGGGTGGCAGGGATTGTTAAAAATCAGATCGACCGGGCCATATTCGGCAACTTTGCCGCCGTACATGACCACAACACGATCACAAGATTCGGCTACCACGCCCAGGTCGTGTGTTACCAGAACAATTGCCAGCCCCAAACGCTGCTGAATGTCGTTTAGCAGTTCCAACACCTGGGCCTGTACCATCACATCCAGCGCGGTGGTCGGCTCATCGGCAAACAAAATGCTCGGAGAACAGGCCAGCGCCATGGCAATCATCGCCCGCTGACGCATGCCGCCTG
The DNA here is from genome assembly GCA_964571615.1 of uncultured Anaerolinea sp. Taxonomy (GTDB): domain Bacteria; phylum Chloroflexota; class Anaerolineae; order Anaerolineales; family Villigracilaceae; genus UBA8950. The sequence goes on from CAZNCT010000072.1 coordinate 5,679, forward strand.
AATATTGAAACGGGTACTGGGCGCCTCGTTCACGCGGAATGCCAACCATCTCCAGCAATTCTCCAACCCGGCGGTCGGCCTCGCGAGGCGGCATCAGGCCATGCAGCAAAATGGCCTCACGGATTTGTTCTCCAACTCGCATGACCGGGTTGAGCGCGTTCATCGCGCCCTGAAACACAATCGCCAGTTCGCGCCAGCGATATGCGCGCATGTCTTTTTCGGGCAGGGCCAAAAGGTCTATTCCCTTAAAAAGGGCCTGTCCGCTTACCTGGGCGGTCGCAGGCAGCAGACGCAAGATGGACATGAGCGCGGTCGTCTTGCCACAGCCCGATTCGCCGACCAGCCCCAGGGTTTGGCCGGGAAAGACCTCGAAGGAAACGTCCTCCAGGGCGCGAGCGCGGCTTGAATCGGGCAGGACAAACGTGGTCGTCAGGCCCCGGACGGTTAAAAGCGCAGACTCAGCCAAGCCGGGCCTCCGTTTGGACGATGCCGGTCTCTCCTTCCAGATGATGGGCTTTCAGGCGCGGGTTGAGCATTTCCTCCAGCACGTTGCCCAGCAAGACACATCCAAGAGAAACCCAGACGATTGCCAGGCCTGGCGGCAGGTAAAACCACCAGGCACCGTTGCTGATGGCGTTGCGGTCAAAAGCAAAGTTGAGCATCGTGCCCCAGGATGGCTGGGTTGGGTCTCCCAGGCCCAAAAAGGCCAACCCCGACTCAATCAAGATGGCGGTTGAGAGCACCAGTACCGTGTTGGCCACAATCAGCGGCAAAATTTGGGGCAGGATATGCTTGCGGATGATGTGGGTATGCCCGGCTCCAATGGCGCGGGCGCGGGCCACAAACTGACGTTCTTTGATGCTCAAGACCTGTGAGCGCACCAGGCGGGCGGTGCTAGTCCAGTAGAGCAGGCCAATCACCACAATCAGAATGACGATTTGGGGAACTTTCAATTCCATCTGGCGCAAGGTGGCAACCAGGACGAGAATCAGCGGCAGGTCTGGAATGACCAGCAAGACATCGGTAACGCGCATCAGCAGGGTGTCTATCCAGCCGCCAAAATAACCGGCCAGAATG
>CAZNCT010000072.1:6765-9336 GCA_964571615.1 uncultured Anaerolinea sp.
CAAAGAGACTGCCAACAAACATGGCAATAAAACCAGCCAGAAAGCCTACCGTTAGAGAAATGCGCGCGCCATAAACCAGTTGAGTCCAGACATCGCGGCCAGCATCGTCGGTGCCAAGCGGGCCGTGGAGCGTGGGCGGGGCAAACGTCAGCCCGCGCCCGTCCGAATCGCGGATCACCGTGGTGGGCGAATAAGGCGAGAGCACGGGGGCAAAAATCGCCACCAAAACAGCCGAAAGCACCAGGGCCGCGCCCAGCATCCCCATTCGGTTGCGGCGAAATTCGCGCCAGAAATCCAGCAGGTTGCGTTTGAGAAGAATCCAGGATTCGTTCATTGGTTTTCCAGGTCATTACTTCACGATGGTCTCGATAGGCCCAAACTGTAACTACTCGCTTATCGCGAAGCAATCTGCTATTCCAGGAGACCGTCACGCCGCAGGGTCTCGATACGCCATTCGCAAAGAGCGCTCATGGCTACTCGACCAGCGGCTTGCAGTGAGACACTCAATTCTGCTTTACCCTCGGGTCAAGGTAGGTGTATAAGACATCGGCCAGCATGTTGGCGACAATGACGCTGACTGCCAGCAGGAGAAAGGCGCCCTGCAAAAGCGGATAATCCTGCTTGACCAGCGCCGTCTGAAAAAGTTTGCCCAGGCCATCGTAAGAAAAAACTGTTTCAATGTAAATTGCGCCCGAAACCGTAAAGCCCAGGTTCAGGGCAATCATGGTGACAATTGGGAGCATGGCGTTTTTCAGGCCGTGCCGCCAGAGAACCTGCCATTGGCTCATGCCTTTGGCTTTGGCGGTCAGGATGTAATCCTCGCTCAAAACCTCCAGAATGGACGAGCGCATGATCAGCATGTACTCACCCAGATATAAGATGGTCAGGGTGAGAGTTGGCAAGACAAGGTGGGCGGCGACATCGGGTAAGACCGTGTAAAGTGGTTTGCCAACGTTCTGCGGGCTGACAATTCCGCCGGTCGGCAGGCCCAGCCAGGTACTGCCCGCCGCCAGCAAGATGATGCCCAGCCAAAAGGTTGGGGTTGCCCAGGCCACCAGCGAAAAAGTCAGTGCGCCGACATCCAGGGCGGTTTTGCGCTTCCAACCAGCAAACAGCCCCAGCAAAACTCCCAGGACAATCGAGAGAACCTGCCCCAGCCCAATCAGGAGCAGGGTATTGCCCAGTTTTGACATCAACACTTCTGAAACCGGCACGCGCAGCGACCAGGAGATACCCAAATTACCGCTGGCCCACTGGCCCAGGGTGGCTACAAACTGGTCTGGAAAAAGTGGTTTATCCAGCCCAAACTGCACGCGCAGCGATTCTTGCATCTCTGCTGAAATTTTCACATTGCGGCCCACCACAGCCCGCACCGGGTCGCCGGGCAAGACGCGGAAAAGCACAAAGTTGATGATGACCACCACAAAGACGGTCAACAGCGAAAAAAGAATTTTCCGCAGGAGGTAATTGCGGCGCGACATGCAGAAATTATCTCACCGGTTCGATATTCAGCATCGATTGGAACGAATCGATCCCAATTGGCGATTCGAGAAACCCGCTAAAGCGGTCAGAGCGGTAAGCCTGCAAAATATTGCTATACCACAAGACAATATAGGGACGGTCGTTAAAGACTATCTCCTGCATCTTCCACACAATCGCCTGGCGCTCTTCGGGGGTCAAGGCTTGCTGTTGTTCGGCGTACAGGCGGTCATATTCGGGGTTTGAGTAACCGCTATCGCTCCAGCCGCCTTCGACATACTGGTCAGTGGTCATGACACTCAACATAAAATCAGGGTCAGGGTCTGAACCCCAGCCCCAAATCACCATGTCATAATCTGCGTTGGGGTTGGTCGCCACCACCAGGCTATCGGGGTCTACCGCCGAGGCTGTCACCTGAATGCCGATTTCTTTGAGCCAGTTGGCAATCATATCCGCAGCGCGGGGATAGGTGGCTTCATCAGAGGGGTATTGCAGACGAAACTCCAGTCGGACACCGTCTTTTACGCGAATTCCGTCGGCGCCACGCACATATCCGGCCTGCTCCAGAATGCGGTTGGCCTCGGCCAGGTCGAAGCGGACATCGGACAGGCGGTCATTAAACCAGAAGCCTCCGCCCAGGGTTGGAGGGATAATCGAAACGCCTGGCACTCCGTAGCCGCGCAAGACGACATCCACCAAATCCCATTTATTGATGGCGGTCGCAATCGCCAGGCGCACCTGTGGGTCGGTAATTGCGGGGTTGCGGTTGGGGGTCGGCTCATGGTCCTCTGGCGCAGAATTGAGAATTAACTCGGTCAGATAGCGGCCCGGCTGAGAAACCGTTTTGACATTTTCAAAGCCGCCAACCGCATCGAAAGCGCTATCGGGAATTTCGGGCAACAAATCCACATCGCCCACCCGCAAAGCCTGAATCATCGCATCGCTATTGTCGAAAGTCTGGAAAATCATGCGGTTAATTTTGGCTCGCCCGCCGAAATAATCGGGGTTGGTATCCAGAATAATCACGCGGCGATCTTTATCGAGTGAATTGACACGAAAAGGCCCTGTGCCTATCGGACTAAAATTGGTGAA
>CAZNCT010000072.1:9365-10152 GCA_964571615.1 uncultured Anaerolinea sp.
GTAAAGGCTTCAAAATCTTTCGGGTACACGATGTAAAGGAGAGAGACCCGATAATCCATATTGCTAATCGGATACTCCAGCTCAATTTCGAGCGTGCGGGCGTCAAGCGCGCGCGCTTCAACAAACCCAATCACATAACTGTAATTTGTCACCCAGCCATCTGGATTGTTAATAAAAGCGTTGATGTTCCAGGCGACCTGCTCAGCGGTTAAGGTTTCGCCATTGTGCCATTTGATACCCGGGCGCAGGGTATAAGTCCAGACCAATCCGTCATCCGAAACTGAACGGGTTTCAGCCATCAGTCCAATGTAACTGCCATCTGGCGCCTCGGTGGTCAGTGTCGAATAGATGTAGTCAAACATGGTATAGGACTCGGTCAGGAAGGCATAAGCCGGGTTAAGCGTATCAGGGAAACCCAGCCAACCTACCCGCAAGGTATTATCTGAAGCGCGGCCAGGGCCTGAAGAACCTTGCGGGCCGGCGCAAGCCGCCAGGAAAACCAGCAAAACCAACAGGATACTCGGGACAATTCGTTTCATCACGCTCTCCTCCAGGGAATCAAAAAAACAGGCAAAGTGACTTGAGCACTCCTGCGCCTGTTCTCAAAACAATCGGATCGATTTCGCTCTAAAAAATGACTCAACGCCGGCCTCCTGCGGGTTATTTTACATGATATTCAGAAACAGCCCCTGGTTCCAAAACATTTTAGTGCTAATTTTATGCCTTATACTTGAAGCGAGGAGGCAATATGTCCAAACTTATCGAAATGACCGAAAAATACGAGCGC
>CAZNCT010000072.1:10192-13192 GCA_964571615.1 uncultured Anaerolinea sp.
CCAGACGTAAAACCGCCCAAAGGCTGGAGCCTCGCCCTCATCACCGCCCAGGAGCGCATCCGCAGTCACCAACTCTCGCCAGATGGCAATACCATTGCCTTCATCAAAGACGATGGGCGTTTCTCGGATGTCTTCACCCTGCCCGCCGAGGGTGGCTGGACGGCGCGCGTCTCGTTTGACCGCAAACTGGCCGCCTACTGGGACGATGAAATCCCGCAATGGTCGCCGGATGGCAAATGGCTGGCGTTTGGGCTAAACGGTCACGTTCACCTCGTCCCGGCGGCGGGCGGACTGCCCCAAAAACTGACCGATTTCACCGAAGCGGCGGGCGGCCCGCGCTGGATGCCCGATTCGCGCCGTCTCATCGTCAGCGTCACGCGCCACGAAGCCGACCAACTCGTGCTGACCGACCTGGAAGGCAGTTGGCCCCGCGCCCTGACCGACAGCGCCGAAGGCGACCACTGGGCCCCGCATCCCGCGCCAGATGGCAAATCCATCGTCTACGTCTTGCGCCGTTTCGACGACCTGAACCGCACCGACATTTGCCTGATCGACCTCGAAAGCGACCAGACCCGCACGCTCTACGGCCAGGCCAAAATCCGCGCCTGGCGCCCACGCTTCTCGCCGGATGGCAAATCTATCGCCTTCACCAGCGAGCAGGGCGGCTGGAACGACCTGTGGCTCATCCGCCCGGACGGCGAAGGCTTGCGCCAACTCTCCAAACTCGGCGCGGATATTGTCCAGCACGAGTGGGCGCCCGACTCAAAGACGCTGGCGGTCATCGTCAATCGCGGCGGAGCCTTTCACCTCGGCTTGCTGAATGCCCAAAGCGGCGAATACAGCGAACTGCGCGGCGGAAACGGCGTGCACGCCAACCCGTGCTTCACCCCCGATGGCGCGCATCTGACCTTCGAGTACGAGAGTCCGCTCCAGCCGCCGGAAATCTATCGTCTCGAACTCGCCAGCCGCCAGACCCGCCAACTGACCTTCTCCTTCCTGCCCGCGCTTGCCGCCAACCAACTGGTCATGCCCGAAGCCGTCACCTATAAATCGTTCGATGGACTGGAAATCCCGGCTTTCCTTTACCGCCCCGAAAAACCCAACGGCGCGGCAATCATGCACCCGCACGGCGGGCCTTCCTCGCAATACACCTTCGAGTGGGACATACTCGCCCAATATCTGGTTGCCAAAGGCTACACTTTCATTGCCCCCAATTATCGCGGCTCCACCGGCTACGGCATCGAATTTGAACACGCCAATTACAACGACTGGGGCGGCGGCGACTCGCGTGACTGCATCGCCGCGGCGCATTACCTGAAAACCCTGCCCGGCATTGACCCGTCCCGGCTTGCCAGCATGGGCGGCTCGTATGGCGGCTACCTGACAATGTGCATGCTCGCGCGCGACCCGGAATACAACTACGCCTGCGGCGTTGCCAAATACGGCGACAGCAATCTGCTCACTTCGTGGGCGCAATGCAAGCGCGAACTGCGTCTTTATACCGAAATCTTCCTCGGGCATCCCGGCAAAAACCGCGCCGCCTATCAGGCTGGCTCGCCACTTCAAGACTTCCCCAATATCCGCAAGCCTGTCCTGCTCCTGCACGGGCTGGAAGACGACGTTGTCCCGCCCGAAGCCTCCGAAGAAATCGCCCACGAACTCAAACGCCTCGACAAGACCTACGAGTACAAAACCTACCCTGGCGAGCCGCACGGCTTTCTCATGCGCGAAACACAGATGGATGTGTATGAGCGCCTCGAGCGTTTTTTGGATTGGTATTTGCTGCCTTAAAATAAAGTCCTGTTTTGGTTGTTTTATTTATTGGCTACACGAAAATTAAAAAAGAGTAAAGAAAATGGCTGACTTTTTCCGTTTTGACGACTTGACCTGGCCTGAAGTGGCCGAATTACCCCGCGACATGCCCATCCTGCTGCCGCTTGGAACGGGCTACCTTCAGAGAGACATCGAAAAGCAACTGGCATTTCCTGCCCGCATCGCGCTCCTGCCGCCTTTCCCGTTTGGCTGGGCTGGCTCCGGGCTGGAGGTTCCGCTGCCCGTCTTCAGCGCGCACATCAAAAACCTGGTCGATTCCCTGCGCGAAGACGGCTTCACCCGCATTTACGCTCTCACGCCGCTGGGGATTGATCTCGGGCTGGGAGATTGCCAAATCCAGTTTCAGGTATCAGGCGTCAGGTGTCAGGTTTCTCCTTCCATGACACGCCTGACATCTGATACATCCCCACCTGACACCTTAATACCCGACTCCGCCCGCGAAAAAGTCGTTCTTATCCCCATCGGTCACACCGAACAGCACGCCCTGCACCTGCCCCTCTCGGTCGATACGCTCATTATCGAAGCAATCGCCCAGGGCGCAGTAAACATGGTTCCAGAAATTGGCTACACGCTACCAGTCATGCCTTATGGCGTAAGCACGCACCGCGATTCGTTTGCCGGGACAATGAACGCGGGCGGGCGGGCCTTCGAGGACTTCTGGCTGGCGGTCATAGATGCGCTCGTGGCGCGCGGATTCGACCGCTTCTACCTGATGAGCGGACATGGCGGCAATGTATCGTTCCTGGTCAATGTCGTCAAATACGCCGGTGATAAGCACAAGCGCATCTTCTGCGCCACCGCATGGCTGCACACCTCCGGGGCGACGGGCGTTGCCGCGCTCGAAAAACACCGCCAATCGCCGATTGGCGGCATGGGTCACGCTTGCGAGTTGGAAACTTCGATGATTCTGGCTCTGCGCCCTGACCTCGTCCACATGGAGAGGGTCAAGGACGATGTTGATTTCATCGCCACCCCCAACTACTACATGGATTGGGTAGAGGGCGGCGCGCTCGTGGCGAATCCGCCCTGGGATGACGATTCACGCTACGGGGCGTATGGCGCGGGCAGTCTCGCCACAGCGGAAAAAGGCAAAATCTGGCTGGAGGCCGCCATAACGGAAAAAGTCCAGCACATCCACGAAATCCAGGAACAACACCGGCGGCGCGA
>CAZNCT010000072.1:13212-18416 GCA_964571615.1 uncultured Anaerolinea sp.
GGTTTGGAAATTGGGGCAAAAAAAGAGCGCGGGCAGATTGATCGCCCGCGCTCCTTGCGAAAACCAGGTTTTCAGGCCAGAATGCCGAAAAGCAAGCCGGCCAGGCCCAAAATCAGCAAGGCCATCCCGGCGGAAAGTGCAATCAGGGTGTAGTAGATTTTGCGCAAAATATGCCATGACTCAGAGAACCAACCTTGAACTGCAAAAGCCAGCATCCCCAGGGTCAGGAAGAGTGAGAGCAACGGCAGGGCGAAGAGCAGGCGATACTCCCCGGGCAGGCCAAAAAAGAGCAAAAGCTGCAGGTCGCCCATGATGGTTGAGAAAATGGCCCAAATAAAAGCGCCGCCAAAGGCTGCCAGAACCAGCCCGTTTAGCAGGGCAAAGGGAGTTGCCAGGCGAAGGACACAGCCGGGCTGGGGAGCATCGGGCACGGGCGCGCGGAAGAGATTAATGAGCCAGGCCAGGGGCAGGAAGAACCAGGCGGAGAGCAACCCTAGAAAACCGAGCAGGAAAACCAAAAAGCCGGGCAGGAGCGTGGAATCGAGGCGGACAATTTTGAAAGCAACCGGCAGAAGCAGGATGTCTCGGGGCTTGAAAAAGTCAGGGGTCTGGTAGTCGGCCAGGCAGGAAGTGTCTGGCTCGCTCAGGGGGTTATCCCAAAAGGCTTGAACGATGGAATCGGAACAGGCGTTATCGAAGAGTTGCCCATGCGCGCCCCAGGGGAAGGTCACATTGTAATGGCGGGAGAAGTTGCGCGCCACCAGGTCGGCGTTGGCGGCGGGGGTGACGGGGTCAAATCCGCCAGAAAGCAAGAGAACCGGAATGTCGCTGCGCACCGGCTGATTGGCTTCAGACGGCAAAGGCGAGACGTTCCAGGCACGGCACAACGAGAGCACGCTTTCGGCTCCGCCTTCATTGAATTCGACAATTTCCGGGCGGATGCCGCTGGTGTCGATACTGGCCGGATCGAAATCGCCGTCTTCGGCGCACATAACCGAGTAATACATGCCATAACTCATGGTGCGGTCGAAAATCAACAGGGAGAGCACTTTGCTGAGAATTTCAAAATTGCCCTGGCTGGCATCGTAGATGATGCGCGGCAAGAGGCGCGAAAGGGTGGAATTGTAGAGCATCTGAAAGACGCCAGAGTAGAGAGAAGCGCCATCGAGAACGGCATCGTGCCAGGTGTCGTTATCGAGGTCATAAAGCTGCACCGAGACTGGTTTTTCATCCAGCGCTTTGACGGTGGCATAGAATACGTCTTCCAGATTGGGGAAGTTGGCATTGCATTCGGCATCGGCGCGGCACGAGTCGAACAGGTAGCGAAAAGCGCGGTCTTCGTTCCGAAGCGATTCGAGATAAAGATTTTGCTCGGGCGGGACAACACCATCCAGAATCACGCTGCGCAGGCTTTCGGGATAGAGGCGCATGTAGTGCTGGGCCAGCAGGGTGCCGTAGGAAACCCCGTAGAGGTTGATTTTGTCGTACCCGAGCGCCAGACGCAGAGACTCAATATCGCGGGCATTTTCGAAGCTATCAAAATCTGAGAAAACCACCCCTTCCTTGCTCAACCTGTCACGGCAGGCAAGCATGGCTTCACGCGAAAGGCGCTCGGCCTCTTCATCGGAAAGCACGACATTCAGGTTGTCAAGCACGAACTGGTCGTATTCTTCGCAGTACAACACAGGCTGGGAGTACAACGTACCGCGCTGTTCGAGCAGGACAAAATCGCGGTTGGGGGTCAGGCGGTGATTGTTGAAAAGATATGAAGTATAGAGGTCAATGGTCGAACCGCCGGGGCCGCCCTGGGCAAAAAAGACCGGGTCGGGCTGGGGAGCGGGCAGGACATCCGTCTCTGAAAGGCTCTGGCCCGCCGCCAGGGCCTTGATGACCATGACCGCCAGGCGAATGGTTCTGCCGGTCGGGTTGGCATATTCGGCAGGCACAGTCAGGGTGTAACAAAAGACATCCTGACCTTCCACATAAGGGGCCGGGACATCTACCACGCAGGCTGTTGGCTCAAGTCCGGTTGTGGCTGGCATAACCGATGCAGACGCAGGCCCGGGAGAAACCAACAGGGCCAAAAGCGCAAGCAAAATAACGACAAAATATCTTTTCACAAATGCCTCCAAAATGACAATCGGCAGGATTGATATCCTGCCGATTGTAACGGAAAAAACGGGAGCGGGCTATAAACCGTCGTAAATTGTATCGAGTTCTTCTTCGCTGACATCAAAGACCGCATTGTTAGGCGGCAGGGCCTCGCGGGTCATCCACTCGGGCAGGCGGTCGTGGGCTTTGGTGAAGCCTGCCTGCTTGTTCCACTCGCGTTCCATTTTGATGGTTTCCTTACCCAGTTCTTGCAGGTAGTTTTCCGGCACATCCCAGCCGTAGCGGGCTTTGATGAGCGCAGGGATGGCGGCGGGAGCGGTGGCGTAGCCAAAACCGGCAAAAATGCACGCGCCGAGGGTGTCGTAGCCCGCCATGTTGAGTTGCGCGGGCAGAGAAACCGCCGCCTGCCCTTTTGGGTCGAGGTGATTGACCTTGGCGCGGATGGTCAGCCCGCAGGTGTGGTCGGCGCCCTGCGGCGTGGTGGCGTAGGTGACGCCCGTGCCTTTGATGGCGCGCGGTTCGTAGGCGCTCATCGCCTGCCCCTTAACCGCCGGGACGCGCTCCACGCCGAAAACCTTGCCGACAGTGGTCGCGCCCATGCCCAAAATGCGCCCCAGCGGGGTGTTTTTGCGGATTTCGTCAATCAGTTCGAGGGCGCGCGCGCCATCTCCGAACTGCATCAGCCCGGCTTCGGCGGCAACACCCAGCGCCGCGCCAATTTCGATGCTATCCAGCCCGAGGTCGTTCACCTGCCAGTTCATGCGGCCAATCACGTCCAGGTCGCCAATGCCCAGGTTCGAGCCCATCAGCCCGACGGTTTCATATTCCAGCGGCGAGACAATCTGTTTGCCGTCCTCCCCGCCGAAGATATTGGAACAGCGAATGGTGCATCCCGCCATGCAGGCGTGGGTCGGGTTCGATTCGCCGCCGCGCTTGAGCAAAAGGTCGCGCATATACTCGCCGCTGATGGTCTCCACCTGCTCAAACGTGCCCTGCGAGAAGTTGCGCGTCGGCAATGCGCCGAAGCCCTGCGTCATTTGCGGCATGGCTTGCGTGCCATAGTCGCGGTAGAGCGCGGTCTGTGGGTGATTCATCAGGGCGGTGGTGTATTCTTTTTGGGCTTTCTTAAAGCCTTCGGGGTCAAGGATGGGCGGTTTCTGCCCGCCGGTGTTATCAAAAACGATGGCTTTCAGCCCTTTCGACCCCATGACTGCCCCCAAACCGCCGCGCGCCGCAATGCGGGAGGGGATTTTGTCTTTATCGAGATTCTGGATTCCGGCAGAAGCGAGGCGATTCTCGCCCCCTGGCCCTATCAGCGCGATGGCGACTTTCTCCCCGAATCTTGCCACCAGTTTCGAGGCGGCTTCGTACACGCCCAGGCCGACCAACTCCCCGGCGGGAATCCATTCTGCGCCGTCGAGGCTGAGCCGCAGTGTCCAGTAATCCGTGGTCAGTGGCGCATCTTCGATGATGAGGGCTTTGATGCCCATGGTTGCCATGTGCAAGCCGGTGCGCCCGCCCGCATTGGCTTCCTTGATGCCGCCCGTCAGCGGGGATTTTCCGCCGATGGAGATGCGGTCGGTGGAGGAGAGCATGTGTCCCACCAGCAAGCCGGGGGCAAAAATGAGTTTGTTGCGAGGCCCCAGCGGCTCACAGGTGGCGGGAACTTCATCGAGCATGATTCTCGCCAGCAAGCCGCGCCCGCCCAGTTTTTCCCACGCCGAGGGGACGGGTTCTTTGGTCAGGGTTTGGGTTCGTACGTTGATTCGCCAGATTTGCATGGTTGCTCCGGTTTTAAGTTTCAGGTTTCAGGTTCAAGGTTTCAGGTTCAAGGTTTCAGGTTCAAGGTTTCAGGTTCAAGGTTCAAGGTTTCAGGTTGGATGGTTGGATGGTGAATGGTTATTTACAACCTTAAACCTTCAACCTGTAACCTTCAACCTGTAACCTTCAACCCAACCCCTACAGCCATTTTTCAATTTGAAAGGTCTCGCTAAACGGATTGACAAAACGCACGCCTTCGAGCGTTTGCCCATCCTGAAAATCTTCGCTAAACACAAGCGGTACGTTATTCAGTTTGGCGCAAGCCCAGATTTGCGCGTCATAATACGCGACAGAAAAATCACGGGTGGCGCGCGCCGCTTCCAGCACAATGGCCGGGGTCAGGTCAAAAATCGGGAAAGTTTGCGCCAAGCGCGTTGCCTGGTAGAGCGCATTGGAGCGCGTCAATATCGGATTTTTGCCCCTGGTGGTGACGTTGATAAATTCTGCCAGCACCTGGGCACTCAAACGTCCGCTTCCAGTGGCAAAGAGTTCCCGCACCAGCCAAAGCGCCTTCTCTTGCCGTTCCGGCTCGTCTGAATCGCAAGTGTAAACCAGAAGGTTGGTATCAAGCAGAATTAGATTGCTCATGGCTCGATGCTCTACCCATCAATTTATTTTCGCGCTCTTCATAGGCGTCCTGACGGTTCCACTTGTAGGGTTTTCCGCGTTTTTTGTTGGAACGAGCCAGTTCAATAAATTCATCAAGGGGTGATTTGGTTGCAGAAGACACTGCCTCACCGCTGGCAGTCAAAACCTGGTCCAATGCCTGCCGAATAATCTCAGCCTCACTGACGCCGCGCGCTTCCGCAACCCGCCGAAGCATGGTTTCCTGCTGTTTATACAAATAAATCTGCTTGCGCACCATCTGGGACATATAGACATCCTTTCTCTATACATCACATTATACATCACGCGCGGTTTAAGGTTGAAAGGTAGAAGGTGAAAGGTTAGGCGGTTGGAAGGTTAGATGGTTGGAAGGTTAGAAAGAAACTTTCAACCTGCAACCTTCTAACCTTCAACCAGGCTTTTCACCGCATCGCGGAAAACTTGCGTGTGATAGTCCACGTCCGCTTCGGTGGTTTCGGGGGAGATGAGGGCCATGTTGTGGAAGGGAGTCATCAGGATGCCGCGATTGAGGGCGTAAAGGTGCATGTAGCGGTCAAGTTCGTGGTCAACGGCTGCGGCGGCTTCTCCGCCGTTTTTGGGCGGGCGCGGGCGGAACCAGTATTCGGAGCGGTTGCCCAGGCGTTTGACAATCCAGGGCAGGTTGT
>CAZNCT010000073.1:0-18402 GCA_964571615.1 uncultured Anaerolinea sp.
TCCATCGGTGGAGTCAAGCGCCAGCGCAAAACCAAAGCCCGCCTGGCCTGGCAGGTTCAGGCAAAACTGCCATGAACATCCTCCTCACCGGCGCAACCGATGGCATCGGCCTCGACTTCGACCTCGAACGCTCGCGCCAGACCGAAACCGACCTGACCGCCCAAGGCTTTTCGTCCCGCTTCATCCAGACGGACTTGAGCCAGCCCGATTTTCTCGCCGAACTTTTGCCGCAACTCCCGCCCTGCGACGTACTGGTTAACAACGCCGGGATTAGCGCAGTGGGCGCATTTGCCGCTCTCGACTGGCCGCGCCAACAGCGCGTGTTGGATGTCAACCTGCGCGCGCCGATTCAACTGACCAACGCCATTCTGAAAAACAAACTACTGAAGCCAGGCGGCTCGCTGGTTTTTATTTCATCACTCTCGCATTACGTCGGTTACCCCGGCGCGGTAATCTATGCCGCCAGTAAAGACGGCCTGGCAACCTACGCCCGCAACCTGCGCATATCGCTCAAAATGCAAAACCACGTCCTGGTTGTCTTCCCCGGCCCGACGCGCACCACCCATGCCCACCGCTACAGCCCCGATAACGCCCGCGAGTCCAAACGAATGTCTCCTGAAACCCTGGCCGCCCAGGTCTTTCAAGCCGTTCAGCGCCGGCGTGAAAAACTCTTTCCCAACCCCGCCGCCTGGCTGATGGGCATGGTCGGGCTATGGTTCCCATCCCTGGCTGAGCGGGTGATGAAACGCGCCCTATTCGACGCTCTCAACGGTAGGACATTGACCTGATGTTCGATTCCTATCTTCGCCGCTGGAAAGACCGATTAATCGAGCCGCTCGCTGCCCCGCTCGGCTCCGTTTCCCCGGCATTCCTCACCCTCCTGGGCCTGCTGACCGGACTCACCGCCGCCTGGCTCGCCGCTATCGGAAGCGTAGTGCCCTCGCTGTTGGTCTGGCTGCTCAGCCGAATCTTTGACGGTCTCGATGGCCTGGTTGCCCGCCGATTCAACAAGCAAAGCGACTTCGGCGGCTACCTCGACATCGTTTGCGACTTTACCGTCTACGCCGCCGTGCCGATTGGCCTGACCATTTTCCAGCCGACCACGATCAACTTCATCGCGCTGGCGGTCATGCTCTCCTCGTTCTATATCAATGCTGCCTCGTGGATGTACCTCTCCGCCCTGCTTGAAAAACGCGCCGCCCGCGACGCATCCACCCAAACCAGCATCATCATGCCATCCGGGCTAATTGGCGCAACTGAATCGATCACCGCCTTCTGCGTCTTCCTGCTCTTCCCGGCCCACATCGCCCCGCTCTTTGGCATTTTCTCCGCCCTGGTCTTCATCACCATCATCCAACGGCTCGTTTGGGCAAAACAAAACCTGACACCTGACACTTAAGCACATGACACCTATAAAACCCGCCCCCACCTTCACCCTGACATCCGCATCCGGCGAGCAAATCACACTCGGTGAAGTGCTCAAAAGCGGCAATCACACCCTTCTGGTCTTTCTCCGTCATCTGGGCTGAATACCCTGCCGCGAGCATGTCGCACAGTTGTGCGCCCATCAAGACGAAATCGCCGCGCTAAACACGCGCGTTTTTATCATCTCCTTTGGCACCCTGCCCGCCGTTCAGCAATGGATGAGCGAAACCTGTACCACATTCACCGTTTTACTCGATCGCGAGCGAACAGTTTACAACGCCTACGGCCTGGAACGCTCGCGCCTGCGCTCCTTAAGCCTGCGTACGCTCTGGTTATACGCCCGCAACCACCTGCGCGGTCAGCAAATGCATTCATCACACGGCGACGACACATCCCAACTTGGCGGCGACTTCATCGTCGATAAAAACGGCATCCTGCGCCTGTCTTACCCCAGCCACGACCCAGTCGATAGACCGCCGGTGGGGGCGTTGTTGCAAGTTCTACAAAAACTCCCCTAAACCTTTACACAGCTTTCATTTTATTCTCGCCTTTTCAGATTAAAATTGTGGCAATTGCTCGTCAAGGAGATTTTTCCCATGAACAAACAAACCATTGCTGTTATCACCACCGCCGCAGTGACTACCATCATCGTCATCGTCGTCTTTATCCTGCTCATGCCTGTCATCGGCCCGCGCTTTATGCACCCGATGATGATGGGTGGAAGCGAATCTGCACCCGCCGCGCTCAACACCGCCACCACCCGCCCAACCGATAACGGTCTGTTCACCGCATCCTGGCGCAGTGATACGGGCGATGTGCCGCTCAACCAGATGCACACCTGGACTCTGACCGTCACCACCCCCGACGGCGCGCCCGTTGAAAATGCTGAAATTATCGTCGATGGCGGCATGCCCCAGCACGGACACGGCCTGCCGACCAGGCCACAGGTAACCGCCTACCTCGGTAACGGCGAATACCGCGTCGAGGGCCTGCGCTTCCAGATGACCGGCTGGTGGGAAGTGAAATTCATCATCAGCGCGGGCGGGCAGACCGATTCCATCACCTTTAATCTTTCCCTGAAATAACCCTTGTGGAGCGGGATGCTATCCCGTCCTGTTCACCAACATGAAAAAAAACCTTCTCATTACAGGTATTGCCCTCGTCATCGTCGCCGCCCTCGCTTTGTGGGCTTTCTGGCCGCGCAGCCAGTGGACAACGGAAGAAACCGAACTCCTGGGCGGGCTGTGGATTGGCTCCCTGCCGCCCCTGCCGCCCGACCCCTCCAACCGCTACGCCGACGACCCGCGCGCCGCCGAACTTGGCCACAAACTCTTCTTTGATACCCGCTTCAGCATCACTGGCGATGTCTCCTGCGCCACCTGCCACCAGCCAGAGTTGATGTTCACCGACGGCCTGCCGCTGGCCGAAGGCGTCGGCACCACCGACCGCAAAACCATGACCGTTATCGGCACCGCCTACAGCCCCTGGCAGTTCTGGGATGGCCGCAAAGATAGCCAGTGGGCGCAAGCCCTCGGCCCGCTCGAAAGCGCAGTGGAACATGGCGGCGCGCGTACGATGTACGCTCATCTCATCGCCGAACATTACCGCGCTGAATACGAAACCATCTTCGGTCCCCTGCCCGATTTCTCCGACCGGAGCCGCTTCCCCGCGATGGCCGGGCCAGTCGATGACCCCGCCGCCCGCTCCGCCTGGGACGCGATGACTCCCGAAGACCAGGACGCCGTGACGCAGGTCTTTGTCAACGTCGGCAAAGCAATTGCTGCCTATGAGCGCCTGCTCCTGCCTGCCCCCTCGCGGTTTGACCGATATGTGGAAGCATTGCTCAATCAAGACCGGCGCGCCCTGAACACCGCCCTGACGGAAGATGAAGTCGCCGGACTGCGCCTCTTTATCGGCAAAGCCGAGTGCATTCAGTGCCACAATGGGCCGTTGTTCACCAACAACGACTTCCACAACACCGGCGTTCCCACCGGGCAAGGGTTGTCATTAGATATGGGTCGTGCCGCAGGCGTGCAAGCCCTGCTCAACGACGAATTCAACTGTCTAGGACGTTGGAGCGATGCCGGGGAGACGGATTGCCTCGAACTGCGTTTCCTCGTCTCGGAAGGTGAAGAACTCGAAGGCGCGTTCAAACCTTCGACCCTGCGAAATATCGCTGAAACCGCGCCTTATATGCACGCCGGTCAATTTGCCACGCTCGAGGAAGTACTGCGGCATTACAACCAGGCCCCCGATTCTCCGGTCGGACACACCGAACTCGAACCGCTCGACCTGACCGAGGGCGAAATTGCCCAACTCATCGCCTTCCTGCGCGCCCTGAGCGGCGGCGTTCATGCCGACCCCAGGTGGCTGCAAGCCCCATGAACACCATCCCATCCCATTTGGTCATTAACGCCGCCATCGAGAAAAAGTTTGGCAAAAAATTAAACATCGCCAAATCCGCTTTTTTATTTGGAGCTGTCCTGCCCGATATCCCGCTGGGATTGCTAATGTTAGGCTCGTATGCCTACTACGGATTCATCCTGGGGCAGGATACGACCAACTTGATGGACGCATTCATTCACCCCGCCTATTACGAAAACCCCTGGTGGATTGCCGCGCACAACTTCCTGCACGCCCCCCTGCTTTTGCTGGCCGCCATTGCCGCGCTGTGGGGATTTCGCCAGAAAACCGGGACTGTCGGTCATTGGGGGCTGTGGTTCGCGGCGGGATGTTTAGCGCACACCCTGCTAGACATCCCCACCCACGCTGGGGACGGCCCGCTCCTGCTGTTCCCCTTCAACTGGCAAGCCCGCTTCAACAGCCCGGTGAGTTATTGGGACCTCAATTATTATGGCATCCAATTCATGGTCTTTGAAGCATTGCTAAATGTTAGTTTGTTGGCGTATTTGTTTTTGCCCAAAATTTTGTTCAAACACGCCAACAAAAATACATAACTTAACGCTCAATTTAATCTTCCGCCAGAATTTCTTCGATGATGGCCTGCAATGTCTCGAAACTGGGCGGCCCTACCAGCGGACGACCGTTAACCAAAAAAGAGGGTGTGCCTGGGAAGCCATGCGAACGCGCCTCTGCCAGGCTCTGCGCAATTTTGGCGCGGTTTTTTCCTGAATCAAGGCACTGGTTAAACTCTTGCATATTTAACCCCACCTTTTCCGCATATTCTTTCAGTTTATCAACGCCCAAAGACGGGTAGTTGTCATACACAACGCGGTGATACTCCCAAAATTTACCCTGGTCAAAAGCGCATTGACCGGCTTCAGCGGCCTTTGGAGATTGCGCTGTAATCACTGGAAAATCCTTCCAAACAAATTTCACATCTTCGCTGTAAAGAATAAAAATTCGCTCAATAATGCCAGAATAATGCCAGGCGCGGCAAGCAGAACAGCCAAAATCAGCATATTCGACAATCACAATCCGGGCATCGTCAAACCCAAAACTTGGGTCCTGGGCCAGGCGTTCCTCACTGAGCGTCGCAGTTGGCTGCGGCAACGATTGGTAAAAAGATACGCCAACAAACCCCACAAGCAGTAAAACTATCACAACAGACCAACGGAATACTGATTTCTTGCCTGCCAGGAATCCCCGGCGTTCACTTTTTGTGCTTGTTTTTCTTGTTTTCATGCTCGTCTCCTTAACATTAATCCAAGTTGCTACCAAAGGAAGTTGATGGAGCAGGCGAGAACGAAAAGAGCGACTTTCAACTCAAAACCTTTCGCAGTGACGGCATGAATAGATTTGGGCAATAATCGTTCAATGAGACTTCCAGTGGTTTCGACGGTTTTTCTGATACTGGCTCGCAAATAGGTCGTGTAAGGCGGCACTGGACGCAGAGAGTTCTTTTTGCGCAAGGGCAGCAATTCGATTTCGGCCTCGCGCATAACATCTTCAATGGTGTAATCGTTATAGGCTTTATCACCAATCACCCAGGAATGTTTTGGCAGGTCGAACTGATAAAGTCCTAACGCGCTTGTATCACTGAATGCACCCGGTTCGAGAAAGAATTCAACCGGTTCACCGGTTTCTGTGACCATAATGTGGATGCGGAGGCCGTAGAAGTAACGTTTTTTGCTGGCAATGTAGCCTCGCCAGGCTTCACCTTGATAGATTTTCGAACGGCAGATGCGATAATTGTCGCAAACCGCGATTGGATAACTGTCAATCACATACACCGACTTCTCATTGAGCTGTTTCCAGGTCTCGCCCAAACGCAAAAACAAAGTCAAGAACAAATCAGCAATATTGTGTAGCCGGCGATTGAAACGGCTCTTGCCCAACATATTCGGAATGTAATTGCCGTCATATAGAAACCGGCTCGCCATACAGAAGTTACCCTTGAAGTACAACACGGCTACGATGGCGGTCGTCATAATCTCTGCATCACTCATTTTGCGCTGTTTGTCTTCGTAATGATGCAAGGCATTGAGCATGTCGTCGCACAGACAATAAACAACTATAATTTGGGTATCCATGATGGTCTCCTTCTTTGGTGGTCGGGATACCCCAAATCTAGCAGACTTTCATGGATTTTTGTCAAAGTTCATCCCAAGGTAGCAACTTGAGTTAACATTAAGATATTTCAAACAACTTCTCTGACGGCAGTTTCACATACACCTGCGCCCCGTGCGCGAACATGGGCGCGGGCATGGGCATGCGCGCCCGCACGCTCATATCGCCCACTGCCACCACATATTCCACATACTCGCCGCGAAAAACGCAATCGCTCACCTTGCCCGGCAGGCTGTTTTCCGCCGCTTCTTTTTCAATGCGGATATGTTCGGGGCGAATGGCATACGTGGCGCTGGGGCTGGATTCCGCGCAAGTGACTTTTAACGCCCCCCAGGGCGTGACCAGACTCCCCCCCGCCTTGCTCCCGTTTAAGAAAGTGGATATGCCCATAAACTGCGCCGCCGCCAAACTCGGCGGACGGTGAAACAACGCTTCGGGCTTTCCCGCCGCCACAATTTCACCGTTTAACAACAACGCCATGCGGTCACTCATCGCCATCGCTTCGCCCAGGTCGTGCGTCACCAAAATTGTCGTAATCCCCAACTCGCGCTGAATGCCCCGAATGGCTTCCTGCAAGTTCAGGCGCACTTCGGTATCGAGACTGCTGAGCGGCTCGTCGAGCAGGAGCAGATTGGGGCGCGTCACCAACGCCCGCGCCAACGCCACGCGTTGCTGTTCCCCGCCCGAAAGTTGGGACGGTTTGCGCTTTTCGATACCGGGCAAACCAATCAGGCTCAGCATTTGGCTCACCTCGCGGCGAATCTCGTCGCGCGGGGCGCGCTTGACCTTTAGCCCAAAGCCGATATTCTCCTCCACGCTCAGGAAGGGGAATAAATACGACTTTTGGAACATGAACACTGCTCCGCGCTGGCTGGGAGGAAGATTCAGAATAGAAATACCGTCAAATTGCACGTCCCCGGCGTCGGGGCGTTCGATCCCGGTAATCAGCTTGAGCAGGGTCGATTTCCCGGAGCCGGACGGCCCCAAAAGGGCGACCAATTCCCCATTTTCCACAAAAAGGGAGAAGTCTTTCAGCACCGGGGCGGGCTGGCTGGGGTAGCGTTTGGTGAGATTGAGCAGGTTGACTTGGGTCATGGTTAGTATTGTTCGCGAATTTCACCGCCGTGCAATTGGCGGACGGTGGCAAGGATGACGAGCGCGGGCGGGGCCAGGAAAACCAGCGCCAACGCGGCAATCGTGACGGGGTTCCCGCCGCTGGCCGCCGAAAATAACAGCACCGGCAGGGTGATGACTCGCCCGGAGCCGATCAGCAGGGTCAGCAGGTATTGGCTCCATGAGATGAGGAAGGCGAACAGGGCGGCAACGGCCATGCTGGGGGCGAGCATCGGCAGGGTGATTGTGAAGAGAGTGCGCCAGGCACCCGCGCCGAGCACCCAGGCCTGGAACTCGTAGGCTTCGTCGTAGCGGGCGAAAGCCCCCGCCAGGGTGAAGACCACGTAAGGCAGGGTCGGGACGAGGTGCGCCAGGACGATGCCGGGGATGGTTCCGGCCATGCCGATTTGTAGGAAAAGGATGTTCAGCCCCATGCCAATCGCCAGCGGCGGGACGACGGTCGGCAGATAGAGCAAGAGCCAGGCCAGCTGCCGCCCGCGAAACTGACGCAAGCCCAGGGCGCGCGCCGCCGGGAAGCCGATGACGAGCGAAAGCAAACTGACGGCGGCGGCAATCAACAGGCTGTCGCGCAGGCTGGAGATGGTGCGCGGGTCAGACAGGACGCGCTGGAAGGCGGCGCTTGTCCAGGTTTCGGGGAAGGGGGCGGGGAAGAACCAGCCCTGCGAGAAGGCGTAGAGGACGAACACGCCAAGGGGCGCGGCGAGGAGAGGGTAGATGATGATGCGGGGGAGAAAGCGGCGTAACATGGGAAACAGGGAAACACGTAGCCAGGTATCCGTGTTTCTCTGTGTACGTTCTACCTGTTTACTCATTGTTTCTCCCCATTTCGCAAACTCAACCAGGCCACAACGAGCGTGATAACCGTAATCACCAGACTAATCGCCATGCCGCCGGCGCGGGCAGAGAGATCGGGGTCGTTGAAGAAGCGCAGTGCCAGCACCGGCAACATACGCGGATAGTTGACTCCCAACAGGGCGGGGACTTCGTAGGCGCTGAAAATGTAGGCAAAAGCTAGCAGCGAGCCGGAGAGCAGCACCGGGGCGACCAGCGGCAGGGTGACATAGCGGATACGCTGCCATCGGCTGGCACCCAAGTTTTCGGCCACCAGTTGGTAGCCTTCGGGCTGGGTGCGCAAAACCGAAATCACCAGCAGGGCCAGAAACGGCACTTCCTTCCCGATGTAACTGAGGATAATGCCGATGCCGTACTTGTCGCGCACCAGCACCGGGAACTCGGCGGGTATGGAAATCAATCCAAGAGAGGCTGCCCAGCGCGCCAGGAGTCCGCCTTGCGAGAGCAGGAGTAGCAGCCCAATTGCCCAAATCATGTGCGGGAAAGCCAGATTGCTGTTCAGGGCGAGCGTATCGAAGCGGCTGCCCGAAATCCAGAAGGCGAGGACCAAGGCGAGAACAGCGGAAATCAGTGTTGAAGCCAGACTTACCCACAGCGAAAAACCGAGCGAGCCCCAAAACTCGCGCCCGGCGATGCCCTGTCCGCCGAACAGGTCGGCGTAGGCGCGCAGGCTGAGGGTGGATTCATCCAGCCCAGACATCAGACCCAGGCTTTGGGCAACGCCATAGGCAAGACTCGCCCCCAGAAGAAGGAGGATAATCGTCAGGGCGGGGGCAAGGGCCAGCCAGGGGGAGAAGATGAGACGATCGCGCATGGGGGAGGGTTTCAGGTGCCAGGTATCAAGTGTAAGGTGCGCGGCGATGTTTTTCCTGGTACCTGACACCCAATAACCTGACACCTATTTTTGTACCACAAACTCCAACCAACCCTGCTCGGCCAGCCCTTGATACTGCGGGGCGGTATCTCCGGCCAGGGAGCGGGCCAGGTCGGCGGCGGGGGTGGCGGCTTGGCCCAATTTGGCCGCGGCGACTTCCAACTGGGCTTTGGCTTCGGGGTCGGTAACACGGGTCACGTCAATGGCATAGCCCAAACCAAATCCGTTTTCGGGCAAAATCTGCGCGGCCTGGAATTCCGGCTCGAGTAGCAGGTTCGCCAGCACCAGTGCGGCGGCTTTGTTGGGCGCATTGGCCGGGATGGCGACGTAGTTAAAGTCGCCAATCATGTACTGCTCAAAGACAAAGGTGCGGGCAGTGGGCGGCATGAGACCGTCGGCAATCCAACGCCCCGCGCCACTGATGTCTTGCGTGAAACTGAAATCAATCTCGCCGTTTGCAAAAAGCGTCACCATCTCCGGTTCGTTGGCGGGGTAGGTTTCGCCATTGCGCCACAGGCAGGGTTCCAGTTCGTTGAGGTAAGCCCACAGCGCGGGGGCGTGTTCGTCCCAGGTAGCCTGGTCGAAGGTTTTCCACATCGCTTCGCCGCCGCTCAACTCATAGAGCGCGCCTTTCAGGAAGCGCGTACCAATGAACCCGCCCGGACCCGGAGCGACATAGGTGAAACGCCCGGGGTGGGCGCAAGCCCAATCTTTCAGTTCGGCATACGAGCGCGGCAGGTCATCCGCGTCGATACGGGCGGAATCATAGACAAACTGGAACTGGGCTGAAGACCAGGGACTTTCCATGTTGTCCACTGGCGTGCCAAAATCAAGATTAATTGCGGGATTATCCCAGTTGACCAGCGTGGCATTGGGGAGCGCCTGCGACCAATCGGTGTAGAGCATTCCGGCCTGCTTGAGGGTGAAAAAATTTTCGCCGTTAATCCAGATTAAGTCCACCGCGCCAGGGTCGGTGCCGGCCTGTTTTTCGCTCAAAACCTGGTTGACAGCGTCTTCGGTGGCCGCCAGCGGTACGCGGTTGAGCGTAATCCCGTATCGCTCCTGCAGGGCTTTGCCGTAGAAATTGTCCACATAGGCGTTGATGCTGTCGGCCCCGCCCCAGATATACCAGTTGACGGTCTGGCCGCGCGCCGCTGCCAGGACACTGTCCCAGTCGTTGAGGTCGAATTCGCCTAATGAGGCCGGTTCGGGTGCTGCGGGAGCGCAAGCAGAAAGCACAAGCGCAAAAATTATAAGAAGGAAAGAAATTTGTTTCATGGGGTCTCCTAATGAAATACAAAATCACCTATGCAGGTTTTGCAAAACGATACTTGAGATACGCCGCCAACTCGCCCTTCAGGTTTGTCAACGTCTCGCGCATAAAAAAGTCGGCTACCTTTAAAATCCCGCTCGAATAGGTCGGGTAGGGGAAAACCAGCCGGTAAATCTTGTAGAGTGAAATTTTCTGGCTGATGGCCAGCGTAAAGAACGAAATCATCTCCGAAGCGCGCGGGCCGATGATGGTCACACTCAAAATCCGGCCGGTCAGGCGTACAGCGTCCACAATGATGAAACCGTTTTCGATTCCGTCCGTGTAGCCGCGGTCGGTGTGGGTCTTGAAATCCACCCGGATACGCTTGATCACGCCGGGATGACAGTATTCTTTCAGTTGTTGCTCGGTCAGACCAACGGCGGCCACTTCCGGGTCGGAAAAGGTCGCGTTCGGGAAAAGCGGCTCGTTTTTGGCAATCGGCAGATACGGGAAAGCTATCCGCTGAACGACGCGCCGTCCCTGGGCATTGGCGGAATGGGTGAAGGCAGAAGTAGGCGTCACGTCCCCAATCGCGTACACACCCTTGACATTTGTCTCACCGTAGGAGTTTACCAAGATGCCCTGCCGATGGTCAACTTTTACCCCTGCCTTTTCCAAATCCAGTTTTTCGAGGTTGCGAATGCGTCCGACTGCAACGAGTACTTTGTCAACATCGCGCAGGACAATTTCTTCTTCGCCAGATTGCAAAATGAGCGACTGGGTCGAGACATCGCAGGCTTTGGCAACCGTGCCAAGGTGTAGGGTGATGCCGCGCTTTGCCAGTTCTGCCTGAATAGCTTCTGAGGCTTCGGGGATGGAGGTCGTCAGTGGGCGTCTGTCCAAAGCAAACATTGTGACCTTGGTTCCAATTTTCTGGAAGGCAAAAGCCATCTCGAGGGCAATTACGCCTGCACCGACAATGACCAAATGTTTGGGCGCATCGCGCAAGTCGAAAAGAGATTCGTTGGTTAGAACCATTTCGGAGGGTAAACCTGGGATGTCGAGCAAGCGCGGACGGGCGCCGGTGGCAATAACAATATTATCGGCTGTTATTTTACGTATCCCGCCGTCTTTGAGCGCCACTTCAAGCTCCTTCGCCGTATTAAACTTTGCCAGGCCTTGGATAAATGTCACGTTTTTTGTCTCACGCACTTCATGAGTTTCTTTGTCACGTAGAGCATCGCGTTTTCGGATGACTTCACGCAGAACTTCGTCCGGGTTATCGCCTGGCTTAAACTCACGCGCAAGGTGGATCAATGTTTTGGATGGCACACAACCAACGTTGGTGCAATCCCCGCCGACATGGTTGGATTCAATCAAAGCAACTTGTTTACCCAGACCGGCGAGGCCGATGGCAACAGTCATGCCGCCTGAGCCAGCACCGATGACGATGGTGTGAAAGTGTTCAGTGTTCATGAATGAAAAATCCTTTTTTATGAATGACTCCACTGCAAAAACGACCAGATAAATCATATCCAAATTGCGCCTCCTCAAAAGGCGTGAACTTTAATATAATCAGGGCAACCCACCTAGCGAGGCTCGCCCATGTTTAAGAAGCATTACCGTCACTTGCAAATCCCGCTCACCAGCCATGTAGACGAACTGCCAGAGAAACTGCGCAAACGCCTGGAGAGCTCCTGGGCAGGTGTTTTCTATCGGGAGTTTTTCTGTCGTTTGGACGAAAAGCCCTTTGAGGTTCTGTATGCGGACTTTCCTTCGCGTCCCAACGTAGCGGTGAACGTGCTGGTCGGGTTGGAATATCTCAAAGCAGGCAATGGCTGGACGGACGAAGAGCTCTATGACAATTTTTTCTTTTTCTTTCAGGTGCGTTATGCCCTGGGCTACCGGCAGTTAGGCGAAGGTGACTTTGATCTGCGGACGCTGTATTATTTTCGCGAACGGCTCAGCCGCCACATGCAGGAAAAAGGTGTCAACCTGCTGGATCAAGCTTTTGAGAAAATCACGGATGCGCAACTGAAGGCCTTTCAAGTCAAGACAGGCAAACAGCGCATGGATAGTGTTCAGGTCTCCAGCAATATTCGGCAAATGGGCCGGGTGCAGTTGTTGGTGGAGGTGCTGCAAAGAGTAGAGCGCATGCTGGGCCAAGCCGAGCGGGTTCAATATGCTGAGGCTTTTGCACCCTACTTGAAGGGACACGCCGGGCATTACGTCTATCGCATGAAAGGCGAAGAAGTCGCCCCGCATTTACAACGCATCGGCGAATTCATGCAGCGCTTGTTAGTTGAACTCCAGCCTGCCTACGGTAGCCAGGTTGTGTATCAGGTTCTGGAGCGCGTCTTTAGCGAACATTTCAGCACGGAGCAGACCCAAGTCAGCGCGAAACCAAACACAGAATTGAGCGCTGCTTGCTTACAATCGCCAGACGACCTGGAAGCGACTTATCGGGAGAAACGTGGTATCGGCTACCGAGGCTATGTTGCCAACCTGACCGAAACCTGTGACCCTGAGAATCAATTGCAACTGATTACCAAAGTTCAAGTTGCACCCAACCATACCGATGACGATCAACTGCTGGCTGAAGCTCTCCCAAACTTGAAAGCGCGCACAGATTTGAATGAAATGAACACCGATGGCGGGTACGGTGGCCGCCAGTCTGATCCGCTCCTGGCTAAATATCAGGTAGAACTCGTTCAAACCGCCCTTCGCGGGCGGAACCCGGACCCCGCCCAGCCCCATTTGGCTGATTTCGAGATCCAGTTCGGAGAGCATGGCAAACCAAGACAAGTTACCTGTCCGGCAGGGCAGAAAGTTCCGGCACACCCCAGCAGCCAGCAAAAGAGCTTTGTGGCGCGTTTCGAACTACCGATGTGTCAGACTTGTCCGCTCTTCGCACAGAATAAATGTCTGGCCCAGGCGGGCAAGCAAACCGATCCACGCTTACGGTTACGCTTTACTTTAGCAGAGGCGCAAACCGCTCAACGGCGACGGCGCTGCGCGGAAAACAAGCAGCGTTCAGGCAATTTGCGGGCAGCCGTGGAAGCCACCGTGCGGAGTGTCAAACTGCCTTTCCCGGAGGCCCAATTACCCGTGCGAGGCGAATTCCGAGTAACCTGTATGCTGATTGGTTCTGCCGCCGTAGCCAACGTCCGGCGTATTCAACGCTACCTGCAAACCAGGCTGCAAGCAGAATTGCGGCAAAAAGTCGCTCCAAACCAACCAGATTGTGACCGGAATTCGCTTGCGCCTTCTTTTTTGGGTTTCGTACGCCATATTTTCGCGCCCTTTTCGAAGTCAGCGCTGGCTTTTCAGCCGGTTTGGGCTAGTTAAAGAATGACTTTTTGCAGAGGAGTCATGAATGATTTGTGCTGACAGAAGCAGATTCACGCTTTTTGAAAATTCGTGAAAGCGCAATACTGACAATGAAAATGGCAATCGAAAAACCAAGCGTAACCGGGTTCAATTGCGGAATTGCACTGTCAAAACGCTCAATTGAAGCGCCGAAGCCGACAAATGCAATCGTGCCGGGAATGGATCCCAGCGCGGTCGCCAGGATGAAGGGCCAATACTTAATTCGTAGGAAACCAGCCAAGTAGCTGACCGCGTCGTAGGGCAGGAATATGAAACGCATAATCATGACTGTTTCGAAACTGTTTTCGCGCATTCGGCGGGCATAGCGCTGAATCAGGCCGTCTGAACCGTCATCCTTGAACAAGCCTTCGCCAAAAAATCGCCCGACAAAATAGGCAACTGTCGATGATGCGTTACTCGCCAAAATGGTGTACAAAACTCCCAGGATGGGGCCGAAGACAAAACCGCCAGCAAGAGTCAGGACAGTAGACGGAAACAAGATCAGTGGGCGGACGATGTAGAGTCCGATATAGACCAGCGGCCCCCAAAATCCGGCCGTCATAAAATCCAGCAAACGCTGAACCACTTCCAGCGGCGAAAGATCATTAACGCTTTCGTACCAGTAGTAGGTCATAATGAGCGCGCCCCAAAAAAACAGGGCGGGAAATTTTGCGGCGTGTTCCTTCAGCCAAGGGGTGATCACAGGTGAGTTGTTTTCAAGTTCCATTGTTTAGGTCTCCTGGAAGTTAAGAAGTCCGAGCATGCAAATATCTTACCTTCTCTGTCCAATTTGTTTATTGGTAAGAAAATGCCACCCCATGTCCTCTAAAGTAATGAAAATCAATCACCAAAGGAATGAAGTATGCCGTCCGATATTAACAAGCCCCTCTTGAAGTCGTTGTTATTGATGGCCGATATTGTTGAGGCGCGCGACCCTTATACCGGCGGTCACGTCTGGCGGGTGTCTCAGTTCGCCAAATTGCTGGCAACCAAGGCTGGGATGTCAGATGAAGACGTTGTACGGGTGAGTATTGCCGCTTATTTACATGACATGGGTAAGGTAGGGATTCCAGACCAAATCCTGAAGAAGCCCGCTACCTTGAGCGATAATGAGTACGCGGTTATCCAGACCCACCCATCGATTGGTGAACGACTGCTTTCCGGTCATCCGCTCGCTGAAATGGTAAGCTCTGCCGCCGCTGAACATCACGAACGGGTAGATGGAAAAGGGTATCCGCATGGATTGCAAGGTCACCAACTCTCGATGGTTTCACGGATTATTGCCATTGCAGATGCTTTTGATGCCATGACTAGCACACGCCCGTATCGTTCAGGGATGCCAATTGAGAAGGCACTAAATATTTTGCGAGAAAACGCCGGCACCCAGTTTGATGCAGACCTCGCGTTCCATATGTGTGAATTGGGCGAGGCTGGCGACCTGGCGCATATCGTTGGGCACACGGCAGATGGCATCCCCGCAGTGACCTGCCCACATTGCGGCCCGGTGATTGCCATTCCCCGCAATACTCAAGATGGCGACATTGTTTATTGCCGCGCCTGCCAGGGCGAACTACAACTGCGCCGTTGTGGGGGCACCTTTGACGCAGAGATGATTGGGATGACCGATGACCCACGCAAACTGGAGCCAATCCCCAATGAAGCCGGGATAGAATCGTTATTGCAACAAATTGGGTAACCGTGTTATTTCATTACAGCCTGAACAAAAAGCCCTGCTTTTCGGCAGGGCTTTCATTTAGTTCTGTTGACTGCTTGTGTAATGAGTTAACAAATGCGCCATCTTTTCCTGCAATTCTGCCGGGCTATCCACAATGTGATGGGCATCCAGCAAGCCCGATTCATGCAACTTACGGCGTGTCAGTGGCGTGGAAACTGCCAAAACTAACGCCCTAGTACACTTGGGCATAATAGCTAGACAGAGAGTGCCCTGCCCTGGTAAGTCTACTTGAAAGGCTTAGCTAGACTTTAGCCATTGATGGGCTCAAAAAGAGCCCAAATAGACGGACTGGAAGGTAAAAACGGCCAATTTTGTATTTCGCCTGGCGAATGGGATATCCGAAAAAAGATATTTACCCAAAACTCCTGCCGGATTGTCGCTAGGGCGTCCGAGAAAGTTGGCAGTTTTTTGTCGTACCAGGCTGTTCTTTGAATACATAGTTTTTTGTGCCTGGCATGAACATCGGCCAGTAAGGTGGCCAGCGAAAACAAGCCAAGCAAGGCCGGTGTGATGCGCAGGATGGCCAGATCGACCCACTGCCGCTGGGTTTCCACGCCCAGGTGGGTGCGGACTTCGTGAAATGTAACTTCCACCTGCCAGTGGTGTACAAACCCAATCACGATTTACTCAAGTAAGCTGTTCAAAGCGGTGCAAAGCAAGGCCTGCGATTGGAACTTCCCTTTTGGGTCGCGGATCAGCACCCAACGGATGGGCACGGGCGGCATCCCGTTATGGTACCAAACGGCGGTGCTGGAACAGATTTCAATCTCACGCTGTCTCGCCATACCATTTCTGGATGGTCAGTTTTTGCCAGATGGTTTGCGTGTTGTCCAAAACCGCCTTGGGCGTGGGCAGGCGTGCTCCTTCTTTATTGCTGCGTGAACGTCCGACTTTCTTGCCACCGGGGGTAACCGGCTCATAGAGCGCCGCATCCAAGTGAAAGCGAGCTATCATGCAAATCGGCGTTTCGAGATTGGCCATGCGTGCCAACAGTTCGATCACTGCATAACTGCTATCGGCCACAACGATCATGGAACGTTTCGGTAGCCAGCGCCGCAGTTCGAGTAACATCTGACGCGCCCAGTCAGTCAATTTTCATGCGCTCGTGCTTTCTTTTCATAATACTGTTCTGAGGGCGCTAAAACGGTGAGAACTGGCAGGTCCCACACCAGCTGCACCCAGGGAATGGAATGGGCACCAGCAACATCAAACTCAACCAGCGCAGACCACTTGCTTTGACCATGTGACCCTGGCTGGAACGCACCGGGTCAAGGTAAATGCTCTTTGCTTTGATGTTCGCGCCACGCCGCCATTCAATGGTATCGCCCAAACCAAACACGAGTGGGCCAGTTAGGGCAAAGGCATTCACCAACAACATCAATACCATGCGGCTAGCTTCCCTGCTTGACCAGACGACGGCTCGGTTGAGCACCCAATGGTAGTTTTGAAAATGCTCTTCTTCGCTCAACCCAACCGCGCGTAATGCCGCTGTCACTGTCCGTTCCGTTGGCGACAGAATCGCGCCCGCCAGCAAAATCTGTACGCGGTTCCATATTCTCTTGGAGAACAAATGCGCAAACAAACTCAAAATCGTGCTATGTTCATCCTGCAAGGTAAGCAAGGGCACATCTCTTGGCCGAGATATGCCCTTGCTTACCCTGCTATTTGTTAATGTTCAAATGGATCAGAGTGGCTAAATTTATGGGCTAAAATATAGAATATGAGCCAATGTCCATATTGCCAAGAAACAAGCCATCAAAACAGAGCTGGTCAAACTCAGTCAGGATCCCAGCGCTATCGTTGTTTGTTATATCAGCGGAAGTACACACCGGAACCCAAACAACACGGTTATCCTGAAAGCCTGCGCCAACAAGCTGTTGCGATGTATGTCGATGGGATGAATCTGCGGCGGATTTGCCCGTCATCGCAAAATCCATCACCGGACTGTCTCGCTGTGGGTCAAAAGCCATGCAGAGAAACTGCCACCGGCACCTGTTCCTGCAGAAGTACACACCGCTGAACTGGACGAGATGTACACCTTCATTGGTGACAAAAAAACGAAATCTACATCTTGATCATCGTCGACCGTCAAACGCGCTGCATTTTGGCTTGGTCTGTTGTTTGGGCGCGCACACAGGAAGCTATTCAGCAGATTGTTGATCTGGCTCCCAAAGCCAAGTGGTATTTCAGTGATGGCTTTGACGCCTATCAATGGCTTTGGTATCACTTCGGTCGCTATGAAGTTTCAATCGGCAAATCAGAGACCTATTCGGTCGAAGCCGATAATGCTGAACTACGACATTACTTGGCCCGGCTGGCGCGTCGCTCACGCTGTTTTTCGCGTTGTCCTTATGCGCTTGAGTGTGCCCTGCGCGTGTTTATCTACTCTTTCAACCGGCGACAATTGCACAGGCGTTCATATCCACGCTACCCTGCCAACGTGATGGATTTTATTAGCCCAACACTTTAGCCACTCTGAAATGGATAAAATCTAGTTTAGGATGTAGGATATATTCCTGCATAACTTCGCTAAAAATGGAAGAATTAAGATGACCCCAACCAAGAAAATCCTCGTCACCGGACCAACCGGTTATGTTGGCGGACGATTGATTCCGCGCCTGCTCGAAGCGGGGCATGACGTGCGCGTGCTAACCCGAGATCCTTCGCGTTTGCAAGGCCGTCCCTGGTTGGGCAGGGTGGAAGTGATACAGGCTGACGCGTTTGACCCTGTTAGTCTACCCGCTGCACTGGAAGATATCTCAACCGCTTATTACCTGATTCATGGACGCCAGGGAGGAAAAACCGCAGTTGAGCGTGACTTGTCCGCCGCCCGCAACTTCGCCCGCGCTGCCGAAAACGCTAATCTGGAACGAATCATTTACTTGGGCGAACTGGTTGACCCGACCGCCAAACTCTCGCCCTATTTGCGTTCCCGCCACGAAACCGGCTACATCCTGCGACAGGGTCGTGTGCCGGTAACCGAGTTTCGGGCTGGCATGATTATTGGTTCGGGGAGTGTGCTTTTCGAGATGGTGCGTTACCTGTCTGAACTGCAGCCGGTTTTCATTTGTCCGAGTTGGTTTCTCTCCCAGACTCAGCCGATTGCCATTCGTGATACGCTCAGTTATCTCGTTTCGGCGCTGGAGACACCCGAAAGTATTGGCAAACTCATCGAAATTGGCGGCGCGACCCAACTGACCTACGCTGATATGTTGCTTGGCTACTCAAAAG
>CAZNCT010000074.1:0-18164 GCA_964571615.1 uncultured Anaerolinea sp.
GACGGGTTCGCCGGTAACTGGTAATTCGTAATTGGGCTTTTTGAGTTCCCGCCCGGTCAGGGCCGCCACTTCTCGCGCCAGGCCCAGGATGTTGGTGTTGCGGGCGTGGTTGGGCAAAATGCTCACTTCCAGCACGGCGTCGCCCATGTAATCGACAAGCGGGGTTCCGGCGATGGCGTCATCGTCGAGGAAAATCACGCCTTCGTGTTCTTCGCTGATGCCCAGTTCCTTTTCGGAGCAGACCATCGAGTAGGATTCCACGCCGCGAATTTTGGCGCGTTTGAGGGTGGTCAGCACCAGGCCCTCGGCGTGACCGTCGTAAATGGTGGCGCCTTCTTTGGCGTAGGCGACCTTAATCGGCTTTTCGAGTTTGCCAATGCCTTTGTAGGGGTACAGGTTCGGCGCGCCGGTCAGGACGGTGTGGCGGTCTTTGCCATCGAACAGGTCGCAGAGCGTCAGCCGGTCGGCGTTGGGGTGCGGATTGACCTCGTAGATTTCGGCCACGACCAGTTTTTCTCTATCCCAGGCGATGCCATGCACTTTGAAGCCGTGGTCATCGCGGGTTGGCAGGGGCAGGCCCGCGAAGCGGATGTCATCCACTTCCAGCCCGGCGGAGGTTAATACCCGGGCAATCTCCACTACGGGCAGGTCTTTTACATCAACATATTCATTGAGCCAGGAAATAGGTAGTTTCATAAAAAATTCCTTTTTGGACACGGATTACACGGATTACGCGGACCGCCCTTCGGGCGCACGGATTTTTTTAAGGTGTATCCGTGAAAATCCGTGTAATCCGTGTCCCGCTTTTTAGAACTGCTCCAGGAAACGCATATCGTTGCCCCAGAAGTAGCGGATGTCGTTGATTTTGTGGCGCAGCATAATCTGACGTTCTGGCCCCATGCCGAAGGCGAAGCCCGTGTAACGGGCCGGGTCGTAGCCGCCGTTTTGCAACACAACCGGGTGAACCATGCCACAGCCGAGAATTTCCAGCCAGCCAGAGTTTTTGCACACGCCGCAGCCCTTGCCGCCGCAGACGAAGCACTCCACGTCCATTTCGGCGCTGGGTTCGGTGAAGGGGAAGTACGAGGCGCGGAAGCGGGTTTTGGCCTCGCGCCCAAACATGCGGCGCACAAACTCGGCCAGCGTGCCTTTCAGGTCGCCAAAGGTGATGTTTTTGCCGACCACCAGCCCTTCCACCTGGTTGAACTGCACCTCCGAGCGGGCGGTGATTTGCTCAAAGCGGTAGACCATGCCCGGCAGCGCAATGCGGATTTCGGGCGGGTTTTCGGGGTTCTCGGCGGAGAACTCGCGCATGGCGCGAATCTGCCCCGGCGAGGTGTGAGTCCGCAAAACCTGTTTGCGCGCTTCTTCCGTTTCGCCGGTGTCAATGTAGAAGGTGTCCTGCATCTCGCGGGCGGGGTGATGCGGCGGAATGTTGAGCAGTTGGAAGTTGTACTCGTCGCTTTCCACATCGCGGGCGGTGTACACCTGGAAGCCCATCTCGGCCAAAATATCGAGAATGCGGCGCAGGTTTTGGGTGGCCGGGTGCAGGCGTCCGCGCCGCGCCGGGCGGCCCGGCAGGGTCACATCCAGCCGCTCGGTGGCGAGAGAACGCGCCAGGGCGGCCTGTTTGACGGCTTCCTGCTTCTCGGCAAAGGCTTTTTCCAGCGCCACCTTCACCTGGTTGGCGCGCTGTCCCACCAGCGGACGTTCTTCCTTTGAGAGCGCGCCCATCTGGCTAAAGACGCTCATCACCGGCGAGGAGCGGCCAATATTCGCCACGCGCCAGGCTTCCAGCGCCGATTCATCCTCAATGGCCGCCAGGCTGGCGAGGGCGTCTTTTTCGATTTCGTTCAGTTTTTCGAGCATAGTGCCTCCGTAAATTCGACCGCTGACGGCAGACCGCAGTTGGCGGTCTATGGTCTGCGGTCGGGTATTCAAAATAAAAAACCTCCCGCCCACATTGGGACGAGAGGGGAACATCTCGCGGTACCACCCAAATTAGCCATTGCTGGCTCACTTGCGCCGACTGACATCGGCTTCCCCGGTAACGTGGGGAGGACGGCTTGGGCTAATGGTGGCGCAAGATAATACCTTGCGCCTACGTTCACCTGAGCGGCTCGCGGGGGAACTTCAACTGGGTTCGGTTGAGCGCCGTCTCAGCAATCCGGCGCATCTCTGTCAACTTCTGCCAATCTACTTTCCCCGGTCAATGCCGATGGAAAGGCTCGCCTGTTGGGCGTAATTATCGCCAAATTTGAAGGACTGTCAAGGTGGGGTATAATCGGCTCCAGCCCAAGGAGAACACTGTGCAAAACCGCATTCATCTTGTTCACATTGTCCAGACCGTTTTGCGGTAGATTAAAGTTCGGACTTCCGAAGTCTTCACGGCTTCGGAAGTTTTTATAAAAAAGGAGACCCAATATGCCAACCGACTCACAATCCCCTTACCTGCCATTCGGCGAAAATAAACAGGCCGGGTGGTACGGCAAAGACATCATTTCTGTTAAGCAATTTAACCGCGCCGACCTGGAATATATCTTTGGTGTTGCCCACGAAATGCGAGGGATGGTCGAGCGCGTTGGGACGTTTGATCTGCTGAAGGGCAAAATCCTCGCCAACCTGTTCTACGAACCGTCCACCCGTACCTCGTCTTCTTTCACTGCCGCAATGGAGCGTCTGGGCGGCAGCGTCATCCCGATTAACGAAGTCAAATACTCCTCGGTCTCGAAAGGCGAGAGCCTGCCCGACACCATCCGCACCCTCGAGTGCTACGCCGATGTCATCGTCCTGCGTCATCCTGAGACCGGCTCCGCGGCCATCGCCGCCAAAGCCGCCCGAAAACCGGTTATCAATGCCGGTGATGGCGTTGGGGAACATCCTACCCAGGCCCTGCTCGACACCTTCACCATTTTTGAAGAACTTGGCGCGGGCCAAATTGACGGGATGACCGTCACCATGCTCGGCGACTTGAAATATGGGCGCACCGTCCACTCGTTGGCGCGTCTGCTTTCGCTCTACAATGTCAAAATCAACTACGTCTCGCCCGACATCCTGCGCATGCCCAAAGAAGTCATGGACGAAGTGGCCGAAAAGGGTATTCCGCAGGCTGAGTACAGCACCCTGACCGAAGTCCTGCCTGAAACCGATGTGTTGTACGTTACCCGCGTCCAGAAAGAGCGTTTTGAAAATCCGGAAGAGTACGAAAAGGTCAAAGGCGCCTATGTAATTGACCCTGAGATGATGAAGGCCGCCAAGCAGGAGATGATTGTGATGCACCCTCTGCCGCGGGTTGGCGAAATCAGCCCTGATTTTGATGATGACCCCCGCGCCGCTTACTTCCGCCAGATGGAGTATGGTCTCTACGTCCGTATGGCATTGCTGGCAATGGTGTTAGGCAAGGCTTAGGAGCCGCGATGAACCCGATAGAGATTCTTCAGAAAAACCCAATTTTCAAAACCCTGCCGCCCGAAGTTCTGACCGGGTTATCGGGGCGCTTGCAGACCCGCGTGCTCGAACCGGGAGATGTGCTTTTCAACCTCGGCGACCCTGGCGAAGAAATGATTCTGGTACGCGAGGGACAGGTGGCAATTTATATGCCCGAGCCTGGCCATCCTGAAGCCGGTCAGCCGTTGCGTATTTTTCAGGCCGGTGAGATGTTCGGCGAAATGGCATTGATTGACCAAATGCCGCGCTCCACCAGCGCCCGGGCCGAAACCCGCGCCGAAATTGCCACGCTGGCCCTGGGAGACTTCCGCGATTTGCTCGCCAGCCAGCCTGCCGTAGCGGTGGGGGTCATGGGTGGCTTGAGCAGTCGCATCCGCTATACCACCGATTTTATCGGCGAGGTGCGTCAGTGGGTTAAACGCCTGGCCGATGGAAACTATGACGCCATTCAGGCGCCAGAAGAGGTAGAAGACACCTCGCTTTCGGCCCTGGCCGCCGATTTTGTGCGTATGGCCGCCCAGGTGCGGGCGCGTGAAGAAAAATTGAAACAGGAAGTGGCCGAACTGCGCATTCAGATTGATGAAAAGAAGCGCAAAGAGCAGTTTAACGAAATCACCCAGAGCGAGTATTACATCAACCTGAAAGCCAAACTGAAGGCCATGCGCGAAGAGGATGACTGATTGTATTAAGCAATAGTAAACAAGTTGGGCGTCTCGCAAGGCAGCCAGAATTTATGGTTTAATCATCTTGCTTCTCCTTACATTTTTGTAAACCGACAGACGCTGCCTTACAGCACAGTTTATTCAACCCTTTTTGGCAATCAGCCCCGACTAATATGATGAGACGTTCCATACAAAACTTATCCGCCCTTTCAGATGAAGAGCTTGTGCGTCTCGCCAAAATGGGCAATGAAGATGCGTTTTCAACTTTGTATGAGCGCTTTTTGCCCGCTGTCTATGCGCGAGTACGTTTTAAGGTTCCAGAGAGTGATGTCGAAGATGTCACTCAAGAAATCTTCATCGCTGTCCTGAAATCCCTGCACACCTTCAAGGGCCAATCAAAATTCTCGACCTGGGTTCGCACGATTACCAACCGAAAAATTGTTGATTTTCACCGCTCGAAGGGCGCTCCCCAGGTTAATTTCCAGGATTATGAAAACGCCCCAGCCGAGGGAGTTCGTGCAAGCCACGCTGATTTTATGGGCCAGCAGGATACCCTCATCAGTATCCAGCGCGCGCTGGGGCAAATTCGTATCGACTACCAGGAAATTCTCCTCATGCGTTTTGTAGAAGCACTCCCTTTTCAGGAAATTGCGCGACAAAATGGACAGTCGTTAGAAGCGACAAAGTCCCTCTTTCGCCGCGCGTTGGCCGCACTGGCAGATAAGATGCAGGAGGAGAATGAATAATCTATCTACCTTTGACGACAACCCCGCCCTGAGCAACCAGGTAGCCGATTTTGTTCTGGCAATGACATGAGCCAGGGAGAGTTAAGCCAGGATGCCGAGTTATTGCGCCTGCAAGAAACCAGCCTGATGTTTAGAGATGCGCTCTTGCAGACTCGTCCGTCTCCTGAGACCAGTAAGCGCATTCGGCGCAGGCTGCACACTGTTTGGCAACAAGAAGCCCGCGCTACCTCAAAACAGGCGGGTTTTTTAGGCGGTTTTACGGCCCGTCTCTGGGCGGGCGCACTGGCGGTTGCCGCACTCTTACTGGTCTGGTTTTTCTCCCCGCCTGTCGATAATTCTCTGCCCGGCGCCGCGCAGGGGCAAGGCAATCTGCTTGTCCCGTTGATTGTTTTGACTGTCGGGCTGATTATCCTGGGGATTATTTTGTGGCGCAATCGGCGGCAGTAATTATCCTGGATGTGACCCGGCACGCTACTCCCCTTGGCCTGGCTGCCGCCAAAAGAATACATCTTACCCGTGACTTATCCCTCCTCTTATGGGCCTTTGGTTTTCCGGCAGGTTTTTCCTGTCGGAAAACTTTTTTATTCTCCAAAAACGTTGTATAGTAATAGGTATGGTGGCACAAATCATCGCCTATCTAATCGCCTCCTTCATCCCGGCCCTGGCCCTATGGCTGATTTACAGCCTCGATTTTTACAAAACCGGTGAATTTAAGGCCATCCTGGCCTCTTTTCTGGCTGGTGTCATGGCTTTTTGGGTTGCCGCTCAAATCAATTTTTTTCCTTATGCGCAGGGCTGGCTGAGTGCCGAAGATGTCATCCGTTTTTCGGCCCCAGCGGTTGAAGAAGTCTTGAAAGGTCTGATTTTGTGGCTGCTGGTTAGCCGTCCCCGGTTTACCTATTTTGTCGAAGGCGCAGTCTATGGGTTTGCCGCTGGCGTTGGCTTCGCAATTGTTGAGAACTATGAGTACCTGAGTGCCACGCAAGAACCGCTGATGCTGGCTGTCAATCGCGTCATCTCAACCAACCTGATGCATGCTGCCGCAACCAGCATCCTTGGGATTGTTCTGGGGCTGACCCGCTTCGAGTCGCGCGGCGCGCGCCGCCTGTCGATTGGTCTGTCGGGTTTGCTGGCGGCCATTTTGCTGCACATGGGTTACAACAACCTGGTTACCCGGGTCGATAGCAGCTTGCTGTTATTGTATGCTTCAACTGCTGGCCTTCTGAGTGCAGGGCTGATTGCCTACATTATTCAGCGCGGTTTGCAGACCGGCAAAGCCTGGCTCGAAGAAAGCCTGACCATGACCGACCGTGTTACCAGCGGCGAAGCGGCAGTGGTCACGCGCATGGAAAATATTGATTACATTCTCGCGCCGCTGGCAGAGCGGTTTGGTGAAGAAAAAGCCGAAGAAATCAAAGACTTGCTCACCAAACAAGCCCGCCTGGGTTTTCTGCGCAAATCGTTAGAGCACCTTTCTGATGAGCGCATGAAACGGGCCACCGAAGAAGAAATTGCCAGATTACGCATCCAGGTAGATGTGACCCGGCGCAAAGTTGGCAGTTATGCCATGCTTTTCTTGCGGCACACCTTTCCTGAATACTCCAGCCCACTTTGGGGTCGCCTCGAGACGCTCATTCAGGAACGCGCTGCGGCTCGACCTGATACCGGCGGTATGAACTTGTGGAATACCCTGAAAGAACGCCAGGAAGGACAGATGAAACCCAATCTCAACCAGGAGCAAAAATAATGAGCAAAATCATTTCTATTCACTCTTTTCGCGGCGGCACAGGCAAATCGAATGTGACCGCCAACCTGGCCGCCCAGGCCGCTATGGCCGGAAAACGGGTAGCGATTGTGGATACCGACATTCAGTCACCGGGTATCCACGTCTTGTTTGGTCTCGATGAAGACAGCATGGGAAAAACCCTCAACGATTATCTGCACGACAAATGCGGCATTACCGAGGTGGCCTTGCTGGTTGGCCGGAGCGACAATCCGCAACCGGGCGTTGCCCAACTGGGCGAGAAGTTTCTCTGGCTGGTGCCTTCGAGTATCAAGACCGGTGAAATCAGCCGCATTTTGCGCGATGGCTACGATGTCAATCTTCTCAACAAAGGTCTGAAAACCCTGCGCCGTGACCTGCAACTGGACTATTTATTTATTGACACGCACCCCGGCCTGAACGAGGAAACCCTGCTTTCGATTGGCATTTCGGATGAAATGGTGATTATCCTGCGCCCCGACCAGCAGGACTTTCAGGGAACGGCTGTCACGCTCGATGTTGCCCGCAGTCTCGATGTGCCTGAAATCCGTCTGATGGTCAACAAGGCCCTGCCCAAATATGAGCCGCAGAAAATACGTTCGTTTACCGAGGAGACCTTCCAGGCCCCGGTTGCGGGGGTTTTGCCCCTGAGCGAAGACATGGTAGATATGGGCAGCGCCGACTTGTTCTCTCTGCGCTTCCCAGAACATCCCTGGTCACAGGAACTGATTCGGGCCTCGCGCCTTATTTTGGGCGAATAATGAATAATAATGAATGGAGAGTGAGTGATGAAATGCTGGTTCTGTGAAGACGATGCGCGCGCAATTTGCTCTTTTTGTGGCAGGGCCGTTTGTAAAGACCATGCCAGTAAAATGTCGGGCTTTATTACCATGTTTCTGGGGGGCAACAACACCCCCAAGGGATTGGCCGTGGCCGATGTGATTTGGTGTGGCGAGTGTCAGCCCCAGCCAGAGCCTATCCCCATGCCTGAGCTGTTCTAGTTGTGCGAGGCCCTATGAGTGTCTTTGACCGATTGCAGAAACGGATGGAACTGGACAGCAAGGAAAGCGGCATTAGCCCGCTTGACCTGGCAGCCCTGCCTCCACTTTGGCGCCGAATTATGCGCTATATGCTGCGCGAATACGAGTTGTTTTATACCGAAATCTGTGAGTGGGCCGCCAGTTTACCCGACTCAGAGCGCCCCAGCCAGGCAGAACTTGATTCTGCTCTTGAAAATCTCTCCAAACAGTTCTGGCTGATTAAGCGCGGCGAAGGCCCCAGATTGCGCTACCAGGCCAACCTGCGCCGCAAGGCGGG
Organism: uncultured Anaerolinea sp.; assembly: GCA_964571615.1. GTDB lineage: Bacteria > Chloroflexota > Anaerolineae > Anaerolineales > Villigracilaceae > UBA8950. The sequence goes on from CAZNCT010000074.1 coordinate 7,935, forward strand.
CAGCAAACTGGCCCAGGGTGTTTGGAGCGTGCTCGATAGCAAAATCACTGCCCAGGCGGCCAGTGCGCCGCCACCCCCGGCGGTTGATGAATAAAACAAAGAACCGGAATTGTCCATCATTGGGCAATTCCGGTTCACTTTTTTCACTGATTTGTGATGGGTACGAAGCAAGAACTCAGACGTCTCCATCCTGCGACTTAAACCGCTGGCGCATCGAACTCACTTTGTGCTGTAAATCCTGGAAGAAATCGCTATCCACAATTTCGCTCACCTGTTTGTCGCGCTTGCTTTCATCAATCAAGATTTCCAGCTGTTCTACCCGAGCCTTCAGGGTTTGTTCACGGGTATAGACTTTATTAACCATTAATTCAAACACGTTTGCCAGTTTATTGACTTCATCTTGCAACCTGGCTGAATACAGGTGCGAGAAATCCTGCTCATATTTTCCAGCGCCAATCAGGTCCGCAATTCGTGTCAGTTCCATGACCGGGCGGGTAATCCCGGTAGCCACAACGCCAACCACGACAATCAATATCAGCAAGGTCAGTCCGAGCGCAATGGAAGTATTGGTACGCACCGTTTGCTGAAGTTGAATGACATCCCGGGCGCACATATCAACGCCCACGGCGCCCACCGGTTCCCCTTTGGAGTTGAAGATTGGGGCATATCCTGAGAGCCAGACCCCCCAATCATCAGTCCACAGTGCGCTTTCTACCCCGGGGGTTTTGAGCCCCGCCACCATGGTAGGGGAGATATCCTTATAATCCTGTCCCAGGGCCGGGCGCGCATAAGAAGGGACAAGACACTCGCCGGCTTTTTCTTCACTGGAGACCGGTTCGGCGGTGGCGCCAGGCGGCAGAGCCGCACTCACAACCAGTTGCACCTGGTCGGGTTTGTCTGGCAATTGCAGGTAAGTATATACGCCCGAGGCCTTGGGGTGAGTCTTCTTGATGAATCGCAGATAATCTGCAATTGCGGTGTAGTTGGCGTCGTCAATTTGTCCCTTTTCAAAGAGCGCCTGGTGAACATCTCCATCAATGCCAGCGGCAGCGCTTTTGGCGGTAGCCAGCAGATCGCTGCGCAGGTTTTGCATCGCGATTTCAGTGACAAAGCCATCCAGCCAGTAAAAAATGGATGCAAACGCAACGACAAACAAGAAGGCCAACAGGACAATTAACTTAAGCCGCAGGCTGACGAAGAAGGTTTTCTTGTGCTCGGTGCCTGATGTGCTTGTAATCTCACTCATCGCTGCTACTCCTGGTTTCTAACAAATAGGCAAGCGCATTCTTTACAAAAGGATGTTGCGCAGGAAGTCTATATACATCATAGTATAACCCATGCACGAAATCAACCAGGTTCAGGTTTGGCAATGCATTCCCGCGTTTAGATGGAATGAAGACCAGGTGCATCGGGCGCGGGCTTTCATCTCTCAACGCTTCGGGTGAGATGTAGTCAACCCCTTCAATCATCACAGGCTCAATAAATGGGACGGGCAAGATGATACCGCCACACTGGCGATGAAATTGCAGTCGTTTTTCATCCTGTTGTCGTGTGGCCTCGTCGGGGGCGTCAATCGGGCGTTCCACCTCGACCAGATAGCCCAGTGAACCTTCGCGCCCAAACTGACGGGCATCTTCATCCAGCTGACGCAAGGTTTGTTCTACCAACCAGGTACCAAGCCCTTTGCCGCGCGCCTGTTTGGTAAACCCAATATATGCGCCGTGCCCGAAATCTCGCGTTTTGATGTGGCTGAAAATGCGGATGCCCACCCATTGGCTGTCTAATTCAACCAACCAGACATGGTCATAGGTGTTGGGGTGCGATGGATGACTCCCCTGGGCGCAGGCACGCAGATAAGGCAGATAGCGCCGGTCTTCAGGAAAGACTTGCTCGAAAACCTGGCAGGCGGCTTCCACAAGTTCGGGCGAATTGCCGTTAACGATATGCAGCCTGGCCCCAGCCGGGCCAGAAAACTCAATCGGCATGGGCTGGCTCCGAGGGTTGCGGGAACCCCGTCCAGTGGTCGGCAAAAGCATATAGATCCCACCAACTGCACGGGATGAACGGCTCCAGGTCGCGCCAGACGCCCTGCATGTGCTCAGAAAAAGCCGGGTTAAGAAAAGCCAGCGATGGACAATGTTCTCCCAAACTCCATTCCAGCTGGCCAGCCGGGTTCAGGCTGGGCAATAGCGGAAAGGTACGGCAGTCAAGCGGGTTATGGCTATGAATGCCGCACAGCCGATCCTCTTGTAAAAATGGGCACGGTTTCCCCAGGTCGAGGCTTCCAATTTCGAGACGAAGGTCAGGAGTCAGGTCAATCGGCCAAATCCGAAAGGCATCCCGCGAGGTTCCCGTTTTTTCAATGATGTATTCCATCTCGAAGGGTAACAGTACCACAATGGGGCTGGCAATTTGTTCGGGCTGCATGGCGCGCATACCTGCACGTGGACAGCAACGCGCCTCGCACAACTCAAGGCATTTCAAGTTGCTTGATGGCAGTGTTTTATTCGCAAGAAGTTTGTCAAATCTTGCGAACCACTCTTGTTTGAGTTGAGCAAGTTGCTCATTAAGAGACATAAGGCTCCAAATCGCCCCCAGGGGCTAGAATTCGATACCATCCAGGGCGCTTTTGCGGCGCGAACGAGAAAGCCGCCAATCGAGCAGGCTTTGATCATATTTGGCGCGCAGCCGGAAAGCAGCAATCACTGCCACTGTCGCGGCGGCAATTGCCAGCCCCAGATAGACATTAATAATTTGTCCTTGTGAAATGACCGACAGATTCCGCAGGAAGAGCAGAATTCCCAAGACAACCGAGCCAACGATGGTTGAGACATCATAAAAGTAGCGGTCAATCATCACGGCCACCCGGCCTCGTTTTTCATCCGGAATCAAATTTTGAAGGGATTTACGCGCTGGTTCATCCCAGGCTTGCTGTACCAGGCGCACCAGGTATTTTCCAACTGCAGCCCCAAGCAAGCCCGGTAAAATGGCTGCGAGCAGGCCGCCGATTGCCAGCGCAACCGGTTGGAAGATGAAAGATGTTTTCAGGCCGACTTTTTCAAGGAAGCGGCCCGTGAAAAATGCTTGCGCGATCAAAATGCTGATAATCAGGATAATTTTGAAACTGCCATAGAAAGCCTGAAATTGCAGCGGGTCTTGTGCGGCGGTTTGGTCAACGGCAAAGATGAAGTGATACTCGATGATGGTAAAGGCCAGGCCCGAAAGCACCATCGAGACGGCCAGAAAGGTGAAAATGGGCACGTTGCGAATATAATCCCAGCCCACTTTGATGGTCTGGCGCACGTCAATTTCCTCGCGTGATTGACGCGCATTGACGGTTCGCTTGGGCAGGGCAAATTGCAAGACCAGCAAAGTCACCAGCAGCAGGATGGTTCCAATGATGAGCAGGGACGGGGCCTCGCCGCCGGTGCGCTGTAAGAACCACCCTGAAAACGCGGCCAGGCCGTTGCCCGAAATGCTGCCCAGGGTGGCGCCCATGATGATAATCGGGTAGAGCCGTTTGGCCTCCGCCGATGTGTACAGGTCATTCACCATTGCCCAAAAAGCCAGCGGAAAAATGGCATAAAACTGGTCGGTCAAAATGTAAAGCAAAGGATAGATGCTCCAGGCGGGAATGTTAACCAGGAACAAGATGCGTATCACCAGGAAAACAAGCGCAAAGCCGAGCGATAGCCACTTGAGCAGTTTCATGCGATCCATGCGGTCAACTGCCAGGGCATAGACCCCAGCCGTGACGATGGTGATGATCATGTCTGCAATCCACAACAAAACGATGTTGTCTGGCCCGACTTTGCTGACAAACCCCCCGGTTGCAATCACATCTGACAGTTCCAGCACCAGCGTCGAAAGCGCCAGGATGGCAATCAGAGAAAAGACTTGTTTGTGTTCTTCCGGTTTGATGTTCAGGAAGGGGGTTTTTAGGGCCATGCGTTTTCCTGTAAAGGGTTCTCTACTGATTAACAAACCGCCCGTCATGCGAGTTCTGGAACGGGCGGCTTAATGATGAGTTTACTGATGGATGTTGGCTATGAGAGAATACGGTCAACCAAACCGTGGTAGATTTTTGCCAGCGGGTGGTCGGGGTATTTCATTGAGAAAACGCCCGAACTGGCAAGGGTCATCAACTCATCGGAGTGTGGCACAACGGCAGCGACTTCGCAATTGTAAGTCTTTTCAACCCGTTGGCGCACGTCATTGACATTGAACATCTCTGGCACTTTGTTGACCATCAGATACATCTTCGGCACATCCAGTTTGCGGGCTACTTCTACCGTAACGCTGGTGCCTTGATAGTCTTGCGAATCAGGGCGCAGGATGAGCAACAAGACATCCGAAATCGCAATCGAAAGCAGCGTTTCTTCGTTCAGGCCGGGGTGTGTGTCAATCACCAACAGGTCGAGCTTGAGTTTTTGGATGAGAGAGTGAAAACCGTCATTGAGCAGACCGACATCGTAGCCCTCGCGCAAAACACGCGCAATTTCACCGGCTTTGATGCTGGATGGAATCAGGAACAGTTTGCCCTGCACATCCGGCCCTAACGTGGAGGTGACATCGTGGGCGGCGTCTTCAATATCACACTTGCCCCAAAGATAATCGTTGAGAGAACGCCCCATATCTTGCTCGTCAAGCCCAAACAGGACATGAATCCCAGGCGATTGAATATCGGTATCAACAACGCCAACCCGCAGGCCGCGCTTGGCACTCAAATAACTGACATTGGCGCTGGTATTCGATTTGCCCGTGCCGCCGCGAAACGAATGGATGGAAATGATTTTCGACATGAAGTGTCCTCCGCATGTCTTTGATTGCGATGAAGTGAAATTAGAAATTCTTTAACAATAAGATTTTACCATTTTTTGTCAGATATTTATACAAAACTCGTCTAAATATGACTTGTTTGTCGAAATATTTATGCTACTATCATACTACTGGTTCTCTGATGTGTTGATTACAGGAGGCTTGCTTCATGAGGCGTATTCCAAAACAATCTATTCAGGGCCGTCTGGCTGTTCTGGTGGGCTTGCTTGTCTTGCTGGCCGCCGGAATTGCCATGATGGTGATTATCAATGCCGCCGCTTTTCAACAGCAATTGGCGCTGGTCGAACGCTATGCCGCTGGCCTGCAACGCAACGCCGAAGCCCGTGCCGACCTGCTGCGAATGCAATCTGCCATTAAAGACATCTACCTGGTTGGCGAATATAACCCCGAAGATTATGGCACCTATTTGCGCTACTACGAGAAACTGGATGAGTTCTTGTATGCCAAATCGCTTCAGGGCGAAAATGTCGAACCGCTCCAGAATCAACTTAGCCTGCTCGATGCCCAGGCCGAGCGCTTTTTTGATCAACTCAGCACCGAAGAAGAACCCGATTGGCAAACCCTGGCCGAAATCAACCTGCTGCAAATCGACCCGCTGATTGCCGAATTAGAAGCCGAGATACGCGCTTTTTATGACCGTGACCTTGAAGAAATGAATCTTGAAATCAAAGCCATTCAAGAGGACATCGTAAGCAGCATCTTTGTTGGGCAGGCGGCTTTTATCCTTCTGGCTGGTTTGCTGATATGGGCTGTTTACGAGATGATGAACATCTCGCGCCCGCTCGATAACCTGACCGGTGCCATTGTGGCTTTTGAAAACAAGGCCTATCAGCCTGCGCTTTTATCAGATGAAATCCGCCGCGCCGATGAGATGGGTGAGCTCAGCCGCGCCGTAGATGGCATGGCCCAATCAATTAGCGAATCGAACCGCCTGAAAGAACAGTTCCTCAGTGCGGCCCAGCGCTTCATCCCATCGCAATACCTTGAATTCCTTGAAAAAGACAGCATCACAAAAGTCCAGTTGGGTGACCACGTCAGCGCCGAAATGGCAGTCATGTTTTCAGATATTCGCGGGTTTACCACCCTTTCTGAAAAAATGACCGCCCAAGAAAACTTCGACTTTGTAAATGAATATTTGAAGTTGGTCAGCCCAATTATTCAGAAGCATGAGGGCTTTGTGGTCAAATTTTTAGGAGATGGCATGATGGCCATCTTCCCCTACGGGGTGGCCGATGCGCTGCGGGCGGGCATCGAAAAAGCCCAGGCGGTGCAAGAATTCAATGCCATTCTGAAACAACGCGGGTTACCGCCCATTTCTGTTGGGATTGGCATTCACACCGGCCCGATGATGGTCGGCATGATTGGAGAAGACCTGCGTATGCAAGGTGACGCTTTCTCAGACAATGTCAACCTGACCGCCCGCCTCGAAGGACTGAACAAATTCTATGGCACTTCTATGATTATCAGCGAAGACACCCTGGCCCAAATGCCGCAGCCGGTCACTTTCAAAATGCGTTCTCTGGGCAAAGCGGTTGTCAAAGGGCGGATTAACGCGCTTGGCCTGTACGATGTTTACGAAGGCCTGCCCGCCGAGCACGTTGCTATGCGCGAATCGACTCGCCCCGATTTTGAACGCGCCATTGCGCTATATCAGCAAGGCAAGTTCAAAGAGGCCGCCAGCCTGTTTGAACGGGTGATTGAACGCGACCCCGCCGACAAGGCCGCCAAACTTTATCTTGAAGCCTGTGCTCAGATGCTTGAACGCCCCCTGCCTGCAAACTGGGATGGCGCCATTGTGATGGATGCCAAATAGGAGCAACCCATGAAAAAAATTCTGACCTTTATTCGCGCAATTTTTTCCCTGGGTGGGCTGGGGGTGGTGATTGCCCTCATGGCTTTGCTGGTTGCTTTTGGCGTTTATAGCCAGAATTCAGTTCCCTTTGATGCCGCTGTCGAACGCATGTTTGTGCTTGGCCAACTCGAATCACAAGCGCTCATCGACCTGGTTGAAAAACAAGTGCAAGAATCACTCGAATTGTTTCACCTGGCCTATGACCTGCCGCCATCAGGCGCCGCCGAAGAAGCCTTGCAGGCCCAGGAACGGGTCTCTGCGACCCTGGCCCAGCTGGAAGCCGATGAGCATTTTCTCGGTGACGAAGAATACTACACCACCGACCTGACCGAAAGCATTGCTGAGTTCAATCAGGCTCTCAGCGTCCACCGTCAGGATTTTGAAGATGTGCTCAATTCCGCATCCAGCATGGAAGAGGAAGAGATTTTGCAAGACATCGAAAACCTTGAAACCAGCAACGAACTCTTGCTCACCAAGCTGCGCGCAATCATTGTCAGCGTCGAGCAAGACCGTCAGCGTGCTCTTGCGGCATTTCCCGAAGATTCCAACTTCAATCTGGCCATTATTGCCATGGCGATGGTTGCAACACTTTTGCTGGCTTTGGTAGGGTATCAACTGATTGCTGCCACTGTCCGCCCAATTAGCCGGCTGCGCAACCTGATCACCAGCATCGGCGGCGATTCCTACCGCCCGGGCGGGCCGGACGTTTGGGGCGCTGGAAGCCTGTTCAACGCGCTTGAAGAGCTGGCCCGGGCCGAGCAAACCCGCAACCAGGCATCCAAACAGCAAATCGAAGACTTGCGCCAGCAACTTTACGAGTCGCGCCGGCGGCGGCTGAAAATCTACCAGCCCAACGCAAAGACGGAGTAGAACCCCATGCAAAACATCCCCTTTTTCTCTGGTCTCAAAATTCAATCCCGTCTGGTGCTGGCCTTTAGCGCCTTGTTTGTGTTCTGTGTGCTGGTTCTTAGCCTGTTCTTGTTCAATCTGCTCAACCTGATTAGCCTGAATGACCAGACCAGGGCCCTTTTTGAAGAAAACCGCCGCATTTACCAGGTCGAAACCTTATTTAAGCAGTACCACCTTGGGCTGGTCAACTACTCCATCTCGTCCTCAGAACTCTCAAAAATGCGTCTTGCGACCCTTGAGACCCGCATCGACGAAGCCTTTGATGCCCTGGCGCAGCAATCGGCAATCGATAGCGCCGCACCCCTTCAAGCCCTGTCTGCTCAAAAAGACAGCCTCTATCAACTCGGGCGCGAACTCCTCGATGCCGTGGATGAACAAGATGCCCTTGACCCAGAAGAACAAGACTGGTACATCCCCCTCGAATTAACCCAGCAAATCAATATGCAGTTTGTGCAAATCTACGGCCAAACCTCTCAATGGAGCGCGCAAGGCAAATCTCAACTCGATGCGCTGACCCAGAGAGCCGCTGCGCAAAGCGGCTTCACGTTTGCGGTTGCACTTCTCGCCATCCCCGCTTTTTTGGGGCTGGCCTTTCTGGTAGCCTTAACCATTTTCTTCCAAATCAACCTTCCGCTCGAACAGCTGGCCCAGGCGGCCCGTGACCTGAAAGAGCGCAAATTTAACCCCGCCGATATTGCCCCGCTTGCTCAGCGCCGCGATGAAATTGGCGACATGGCGCGCGACTTTCTCAAAATGGCCGAAGCGGTTCAATCGCGCAGCGCCGAACTCGAGCGCGAAGCCGCCGAAATTCGCGCAAAAATAAAGTAGGGCAAGATACCATCCTGCCCTAGGCGCTACACACGCCTGTTCCACTCGGGATGGGCGTATTTTTTTTGGAAAAGGTCTTCCGCGCGGGCCTTTTCTGCCTCCGAAATCTGCCCACGCTCAAAGGTGATGCCCAACTCTTGCCGGAACGCCCCCACGAGCGCCTGGGCCGCCGTTTCCCAGTCGATTGCCCGCCCCAGGTAAGACTCTGCCGTCGTCGCGCGTTTCAAAAGCCGCTCCGCAGCATCAGCGCGGGTTTGCTCACTCTCAAATGCCAGCGCCTGCACAATCCGGGTCAGGTCGCCATACAAAGGCAGTGAGCCGTGCTGCAAAATGCCCTCCCGTTTGCGCGCCTGGGCCGAGCCGATCAGTTTTTTACCATTCAACACAATCTCGTAAGCCGAGGGTACTTCAAAGCAAACCGCGCCTTTGGTTGCGGCTGCGGGCGGGGTATGTTCTTCCATGCCCACTGGAAGTCCCAGCGTGTGGCAGGCGGCCACCAAAGCCCTGGCGATGCGGTTATAACTCTCCAGCACAGTGCCATCCATAATAGGCTCATGCGGCGCGGTGCAGACCGAGTAGGTCAATTCGTCGGTGTGCAAGATGGCCCTGCCGCCGGTGGGGCGCCGCACCACATCCCAGCCATGAGCGGCCAGGCGGGCCTCATCAACATCGGCATAAGGCTGGGCATAGCCCAGCGAAAGACAGGCCGGGTTCCAGGCATACAGACGCAGCGTGGGCAGCGAGTCGCCCCGCCCGGCATGTTCGAGAATGGCCTCATCCACGGCCATATTCCACGCGCCTGAGGCCGGTTCATCAAAAATGAGACGCCAGGTTGTCATGGGGTGTCCAGTTTGCTCAATTCCTGACAGGCTTCTTCCAACACAGCATCCGAGACATCGAGCAGGGGCGGTTTGACCGGCCAGCGCGGAAAACCGAATTTGCGCGCCACCAGGGCTTTTAGGATAGGCGGAAAGGGGCTGTAGCGGTCGAGAATTTTGCGGCGCTTGTCGAGGGCCTCCTGGGCTTCAATCGCATCGCCGTTCTGGTTGTAAATATTCCACACCTGGCGCAACAGGTCGGCATACAGGTTTGCCAGCGCCGTAATGGCCCCGGCAGCGTGGTGCTCGAGGGCGTGCAAAATCAAGCCATCGTTGCCGCTGAACACCAGCAGGTCTTTGCCAAAGCGGCCTCCCAGAGCCACAGCGTGGGCCGGGTCGCTGGATGAGTCTTTGATGCCCGCAAATTTTTGCGGGTGGGCGTCTTTCAGGCGCGCCAGCAGGTCGAGAGAGAGCGGCACGCCCGAAGTGGTCGGAATGTGGTAGCCAAGCAGGTAGCCGCCCTCAGGCACCGCCTTGCGGATGAGGGTGTCATACCAGTGGAACAGCCCGTCATCGGTCACTTTGCGAAAGTAGTAGGGCGGCAGGACAACCACGCCATCGTAGCCACAGTCGAAGGCGGCGCGGGTCAGGGTGATGCTTTCATCCAGGCTGGGTGAACCGGTTCCTGCCAGCAGACGAAAATCGGGGTAGGTCTGGCGCACGCCCAGCGCGGCCAGCAGGGTATCGCGCCGCTCTGGGGCCGAGAAAGACGGGCCCTCGCCGGTTGTGCCGAAGAGCAGGGCGCCATGCGCACCCAGAGCGGCGAGGTGATTCAAGAAAGCGGCAACCGGCTCGGGGGCGAGCGTCTGGTCGTTTCGCAGGGGGGTTAAGGCGGCGGCGTAAACTCCGGCCAGCGGGTGGCGTATCGTCATTCGAGTTCCTCATCCACATCTTTTTGGCTTTTGATGTAATCGCGCGCGGCTT
>CAZNCT010000075.1:0-18126 GCA_964571615.1 uncultured Anaerolinea sp.
GGATGTGCCTTTCTGGCAGGGCGCTTTGCGTGCCTTGCTCGATAGTCCCACCCGCCGCGCCGCCCTGGCCGCCCAGGCTCGCAAAGACGCCGAGCAATATACCTGGACCGCGCGGGCCGCGCGCTTGCTGGATGGGTTTGTTTCCTAGATGAAGATTTTTTCGCGCCCGCTTTTCCATTTTTTTCTGCTTGCTTTTGCCATTCGCCTGGCATTTGGCGCCTTTGCCTATTACGCCCTGCCGGTCTTGGGATACGACAGCCCGGTTGAAAATGCCGGTTATCTGTTTTACGACGCTTCCCGGCGCGATACTGCCGCCTGGGAACTGGCCCAATCGGGCCGCCCGTTGATGGAGGCTTTTTCGGGTCAGTACGAATCAGACCAGTATGGCGGCTTGCTGGCGCTTTCGGCCTTGCTTTACCGGCTTATCCCGTCAGACGCGCATCAGCCGCTTTGGGTGGTCACGCTGGCGGCGCTGGCGGGCGGCCTGGGGGTGGTCTTTGCTGTTCTGGCGGCGGGCCAGGCTTTGGGTGAGTCCGCTGCGCGCCGGGTCGGCTGGGTCATGTCCCTTTTGCCAGAATCCGTCTTGCTGGGCGCCGCGCAGATGCGCGAACCGTTCATCATCCTGTTCCTGGCGATGGGCTTTTATGGCCTGCTGGCCTGGCGCAAGACGCCAAAACCGGCCCTGGGCTGGGCTGGGCTGGCCCTGTTGGGCTTGCTGACCATTTCACCGGGGTTTGCCGCTCTCCTGGTTTTCATCTCACTGGGCTGGTTGTTTTTTGAAGGCCGCCAGATTTCGTGGAAATTTCTGCTGGCCGGATTGGCGGTTTTTGGGCTGGCCCTGGCGGCGCTGGCCGTCAGTTGGGATGGCCTGGTCTCGGTGCGCGGCGGCCCGCTGGGCATTTTTGGCGATTGGGCGCGTGAGACCATCCGCTGGAACAAATACATCCTCGGGCGCAGTTCGGGCATTGTGCAATTGCTCTTTGAGACCCTGCCGGGCTGGCTGGCCCTGCCGTTTGTGGCCGTTTATGGCATTTTGCAGCCGGTCTTGCCTGCCGCAATTGTCGAACCAGCCCTGCCTTTTTGGCAAACCCTGGGCGTTTTTCGCGCGGCGGGCTGGTATGCCCTTTTGCCCATTTTGGGGTATGCTCCCTTCGCGGCCTGGCGACTGACCGACCCGCGCCAGCGCCGTCAATGGCTGTGGATTGCGGCGGTGGTCTGGGTTTGGGTTCTGGTGGCGGCCCTGCGCGGCGGCGGCGACCAGTGGGATAACCCGCGTTACCGCATCATCTTGCTGGTCTGGATGGCGATGCTGGCGGCCCTGGCTTGCGAGCAGCTCAAAATCAGCCGCGACCGCTGGTTTTTGCGCATTCTGGCGGTCGAAGCCATCATTCTGGTTGTTTTTGGACACTGGTATCTGTACCGCTATGTCGGCCTGGGGTTCAACCTCGGCATTCGCAACACGCTGATTCTGGCGCTTGGCCTTTCGGTTCTGGCCGTTGCCGGGGATTGGGTTTGGGCGAGGGTGGGGCAGGGAAGAAGGGAAGCAGGGAAATAGGGAAACAGGGAAACAGGGAGGCAGGGAGACACCGTATCCATGCCTTTGCGGGTATAATTCAACGATTGAATTTTGCACTTTTTGATTTTTAAGGAGAACACATGCCAACTGCATTAATCACTGGCATTACCGGCCAGGATGGTTCTTACCTGGCCGAGTTGTTGCTTGGCAAGGGATACGAGGTTGTCGGCATGGTGCGCCGTTCGAGCACCGTGACCTTTGAACGCATCGAACACATTCAGGACGATATTCAGATTGTCCAGGGCGACCTGCACGACCAGAGTTCGCTGGTCAGCATGATTGAAGAATTCAGGCCCGATGAAATCTACAACCTGGCGGCCCAGTCTTTTGTGCCGACCTCCTGGAGCCAGCCCATCCTGACCGGCGAGGTGACCGGCCTGGGCGTGGCCCGCCTGCTCGAGGCCATTCGGCTGGTCAACCCCAAAATCAAGTTTTACCAGGCCTCCTCGAGTGAAATGTTTGGCAAGGTGGTCGAAGTGCCCCAGCGCGAAACCACCCCGCTTTATCCGCGCTCGCCCTATGGGGTTGCCAAAGTCTATGGCCATTGGATTACCATCAACTACCGCGAATCGTTTGATATGTTTGCCACCTCCGGCATTCTTTTCAACCACGAAAGCCCCCGCCGCGGCCTCGAATTTGTCACCCGCAAGATTTCACATACCGTTGCCAAAATCAAACTCGGTCTGACCAAAGAATTGCGCCTGGGCAACCTCGAAGCCCAGCGTGACTGGGGCTTTGCCGGTGATTATGTCGAAGCGATGTGGATGATGCTCCAGCATCACACCCCCGATAACTTTGTCATCGGCACGGGTGAAACTCATTCGGTGCGCGAATTTTGCGAACTGGCCTTTGGTTATGTTGGCCTCAATTACCAGGACTATGTTGTTCAGGATCCGCGCTTCTACCGCCCTGCCGAAGTTGATTTGCTCATTTCTGACCCGTCGTATGCCCGCGCTGAACTGGGCTGGGCACCAAAAGTTTCCTTCAAGGGCCTGGTCGAAATGATGGTCGAAGCCGATTTGCAGCGTCTCTCTAAAAAATAAGATTGCTTCCCAAACAGCCTCACCACAAAGACACGAAGCCACAAAGATTTCCGGGTGACTTGGTGGCTTTGTGGTGAACTTGTGTATCCCCATGACCCTGCTTCGCCGTACAATTGCCCACATCTCGCGCCTTCCGCGCCTGGCGGATGTGTTGGCATTCCTGGCGTTTGCTCTGTTCGCCGCCCAAATGTGGGGTTTTACCCACACCCAATACTCGGTATTAGACGAAGGCCTGTATCTCTACAAGGGCATTTTGCTGGCCTCCGGGCAGTACACTCCGTTTCAAGATAACGGCGTCTGGATGAACCAGATGCCGCTTTCCTACCTCATTCCCGGTTGGATTCAACTGCTCTTTGGCCCCGGCCTGGTCACCGGGCGGAAGTTCGCCTTCAGCCTGAGCCTGTTGGCCGTTATCGGGCTGTATCTCACCGCCCGGCGCCTGGGCGGAGCCTGGCCCGCCGCCTGGCTGGTCTGGGCGCTGGCGCTTAACCCCGCCCTGATGCGCATGACCGCCCTGGCCGCCTCGCAAGGCCTGGTGGCCGCCCTGCTGGCCTGGACGATGTTCCTCACCCTCGGCCCAGAGCGCAAAAACTGGCAACTCTTCCTGGGCGGCCTGCTGGCTGGGGCAGTGGTCATGGTGCGGATTAATCTGATTCCGCTCTTGCCGCTGTTGGCGCTTTATGTCGCCTGGCAATCCAGCCCCAACCCGCAAGGAAAATCTCCTCTGCGCGCCTTTGTATCTTCCTGGTTTCAGCCGCCGGTTTTATGGCTGCTTGCCGGAATACTGCTCGTTTTTGGCGGCCTGCACCTGCTCTACTGGCCCAACATTCTGCGCCTGTGGGCGCGCTGGCTGCCTTTGCCGTTTCTGGCGCCGTTTTTTGCTCCCGAGCACATCCCCACCTGGAACCCCGAGCCGCCGCCTGGCTTTCGCTTTGCCAGCTTCTTCCTTGCTTTTCGTTATCATTTCGCCGCCCTGGTTGGCGTTTTGGCTGTTTTTGTCTTCTGGCCAAAGAACAATCCGCAGAAAAAACTGGCCGTTTTTTTGGCTGTTCTGTTTTTTGCGTTCTTCTTTTTGCACGCCTGGGCTGCGTTGGGCAACGAATATTGCGTTTTCTGTTTTCCGACCTATACCGCTTTCTACAGCGGCATTGGCCTGCTGCTGGTCGCCGCCACCCTGCCGCGCTGGAACCTGATCCCACCCGCCTGGCGAGCCTGGACGGGGTTTGGCCTGTTCGTCTTTTTGCTGGCTGGCATGGCCTACTCCGCCGAGGGAACTGTCCGTGACCTGCTGCCGGAGTATTTCTACAGGCGCCTGGTCATGCTGCCCATGCCGGGCTTTGGGCAGGCCCAAATCTGGCAGGTTTTTGCCAACAAATTTGGGCTTGAAATGCGCGCCATCACCGATGCCGCCCAGGTCATCTTCCCCGTAAGCATAGCGGTTGGTCTTGCCTTCTTGCTTCTGCTCATCTTCATTCTTCTCCGTGCCCGCATCCGTTTTTCCGCTTCAATCCCCGTGCCCGCATCCGTTTTTCTGCTCCTGGCTTTGCTTGGAACGTTCTTCTCACCCTCGCCGCTCCTGGCCGGAGAATATCGCGGCTACGACTGTCCCGCCGATGTTCTGCCGGGCTACGAAGCGGTTGGCGCCCAACTGGCGCAACACATTCCGCCCGGTTCCAAATTGTACTGGGACGGCTACTCGCCGGTGACGCTGTTATACTTGCCGGGTATTCAAATTTTGCCCGGCCAACTGCATGGCGGCTACTCCTTCCGCATTTCAGCGGATGATGCCGGGTTGCGCCGCTACGGTTGGACAAATCAATCGCTCAATGAACAATGGCTGGCCCAGGCCGATTTCGTCCTGCTCGAAGCCCGCAACGCCGACCCCAAAGGCTGGCTGGCCGCCAACCTGGCTGATTTTGACCTGATTCTCGAAACTGCGCCGCAATCCTGCCAGCCCAGCTCGGCCCTGTACCTGTATCGGAGAAAATAACCTATGGATTTATCCATCGTCGTCCCCGTTTACAACGAAGAAGAAAGTCTGCCGCTCTTGCACGAAGCCATTCACGTTGCCCTGAAAGGCCTCAACCGCACCTGGGAAGTCATCTATGTCGATGACGGCAGCCGTGACGGCTCGATTGCCGTCCTTGAGCGGATTGCCGCCGCCGACCCCGAACACGTTTGCGTGGTCGAGTTTCGGCGCAACTTCGGCCAGACGACCGCCATCGCCGCAGGCATTGACCATGCCCGGGGCGCGGTGATTACCTTCCTCGATGCCGACCTGCAAAATGACCCGGCAGACATCCCGATGATGCTCGAAAAGCTGGAAGAAGGCTACGATGTCGTCTCGGGGTGGCGCAAAAACCGCGAAGACAACGCCCTGACCCGCAACCTGCCCTCGCACATGGCCAACTGGTTGATTTCCAATGTGACCGGTGTGCATTTGCACGATTACGGCTGTACGCTCAAAGCCTACCGCCGCGAGGTGATTACCGGTTTTCGCCTGTATGGTGAGATGCACCGCTTTATCCCGGTTTATGCCAATTCGGTCGGCGCGAAAATTCTCGAAGTCCCCGTCCGGCATCATGCCCGCAAGTTTGGCAAAAGCAAGTACGGATTGGAGCGCACCCTCAAGGTCATCCTCGACCTGATAGCCGTCCAGTTTCTGACGCGCTACTCCGCCAAGCCAATTTACCTGTTTGGCGGCGGCGGCTTTGGCATGTTTGCGCTTGGGTTCCTCGGAATGTTGTTCCTGCTGATTCGCAAACTCATCCTGGATGTGGACATTCTGACCTCGCCTATCTTCACGCTCTCGGTCATGCTGGCCCTGGTTGGGTTTCAGACCATTTTGCTCGGCCTGATTGCCGAACTGCTCGTGCGCACCTACCACGAATCCCAGCAAAAACCGACCTACACCGTCCGGCGCGTGGTTCGGGATGGCAAAAACGCCTGAAAAAAAGGAATTGGTAACTGGTAATTTCGGGTCATTTCCAATCCCCAATCCCCAACTACAAATTGCAAATTCCCCTATTCCTTTATGTCCTCCAGGCCCAACCGCCCCTTCTTGCTGAAACTGTTTGGCACCCTGCTCTCCACCGGGCTGCTGATTGCTCTGCTCGTCTGGAGTTGGGATGATGTCCTGACTGCCTTGAGCAAAATTTCTCTGCTCGAGTTGCTGGCCGCCTTTGGGTTTATCTTCGCCTCGCGCCTGTTTACCGTCTTGCGCTGGCATACCCTGTTGCGCTCGGCTGAAATTCCCATCCCGCTCAAAAACACCGTTTCGCTGACCTTTACCGGCCTGTTTGCCACCAACTTTCTGCCGACCACCATCGGCGGAGATGTGGTACGCCTGGCCGGGACCATTCAGCTCGGCTATGACCGCGCCGTTTGCCTGGCCTCGCTGGCCGCCGACCGGCTTGTCAATATGGCTGGCATGTCGCTGGCCTCGCCGTTGGGCTTCTATCAATTGCTGCAAGCCGCGCCGGTTGCGGCCCAGGCCGCTTTTTGGCCCAACCTGTGGCGCAAGGGACTCGATTTTGCCCGCCGCACCCTGGCCTCGCTGGGCATCTGGCTCAAAAAACCGCTTTCCCTGCTGACCGCGCTCGGCTTTGCCTTTGCCCACATGCTTTGCATGTTCAGCGCCAATTACATTCTCATTCATGCCCTGGGTGGCGAACTGGCCTTCTGGCGTGTGATTGGCCTGTATAGTTTTGCTTACTTCATCGGCAATGTGCCGGTCTCTTTCAACGGCTACGGCTGGCAGGAGTTGACCGTCTCGGCCCTGCTGACCACCCTGGGCGGGCTGGATGTCTCTGTGGCCGCCACCGTCCCGCTCATCAACCGCCTGCTGCTGATGGCCGCCAGCCTGCCCGGCGCCCTGACCCTGCCTGCCATTCTGGCAAAAATGGACAAATCGGACTCATGACCCAATCCAAAACCTTTTGGCAAACCACCTTTTTCTTGACCTTCCTCGCCAACCTGGTCATCCTGGGCTGGTCGCTGGCCCGCTGGAGTGAACTGGGCGTCATCCTCTACCGCTCGGTTTGGGGCGCGGTTTTACTGCTCTACCTGGCCGTGCTGGCGGGCTGTATTTTCCTGTTTTTTTGGATGCGCGACTCACGCGCTGAAAGGCTTATCTCGGCCCTCGAGTTGTCTCGCCTGCAAAGCCCCGCCTGGCGCGTACTGGGCCTGGGCCTGTTTACCGGCATTCTCCTGCTGATTCCGTATCTCAAATTTACCTTCCGGGTTGGCGAAGTGGTCAAAAACTCGACCCGCGACCCGGTGCTGACGACGATTTTGTTCTACTGGGCCTGCTGGTGGCTGATTGTGGTGGCCGCTGGCGCGCTCAAGGTGGCCTTCAAGACCTCCTGGCCCGGTGGTTTTGGCGCGGCGCTGGTCCTATTGGGCGTGGTCTATGAAGTCTATGTCCGCTTTCAGGCGGTGACGACCTACCCCTTTTCGATGGGCTGGTCCGAGACAAGCCGCTACTTTTACGCCTCGCTCTACTTCTCGCAAGCGCTTTATGGCGAGAGTTTCCCGCTTTCGACCCTGCACCCCACCCGCTACTTCTTGCAATCGCTGGCTTTCCTCATCCCCGGCCTCAACCTGACCGGGCACCGCTTCTGGCAATTTCTGCTCTGGATGCTGATGACCGTTGCGGCGGTTGCCGCCCTGGTCTGGCGCGCCCTGACCCCGCACCCGGCCTCGGCGGCCTCGAACGCAACCGCTCGAAACTGGTTGATTGCGGGCTGGCTTTTCCTTTTTTACCTGCTTGTCGGCGTTTACTACCATCTGATGCCGATGGTTTTCATTCCGCTTTTGTTTGTTTCGCACAAACACCCCTGGCGCTCGCTGGCCGCCATTCTCTTTGCTTCGGCCTGGGCCGGGGTCAGCCGGGTGAACTGGTTCCCCATGCCGGCCATGATTGCCCTGGCGCTGTACTTGCTCGAAGTGCCTGTCCTTGCGAGCGGGCGGTTTTCAGCAAGCCAGGCACTCTCCGCCCGCGCAGGGGCCTCCCGTCCGCAGGAGAACGCCAGGCTGGCAGGGCTATTGGACTATCTCAAACTGCCCGCTCTTTGGAGCATCTCAGGTCTGCTTGCGGCGCTGGGCGCGCAGGCGGCTTATATCTTCCTTTCGGGCAATGCCGATAACGCCAAAGCCTTTACCTCCAGTTTTACGTCTGATTTAATCTGGTCGCGCTTGTGGCCGAATGAACTCTACCCGCTCGGGATTGTCTGGGGCATTTTGCTGGTCAGTCTGCCGCTCCTGGCGGTTTTGGGGCTGGCGCTTGGGCAATGGCAGCGCCTGCACCCCATCCGCTGGGCCGGGATTCTCGCGATGCTGCTGGTCTTGTTTGCGGGCGGGCTGGTGGTCAGTGTCAAAATCGGCGGCGGCGGCGACCTGCACAACATGGATGGGTTTGCCGTGCTCCTCAGCGTGGTGGCCGCTCTGTTCATCGGCGGGCAGGCCCGGGCTGAGTCTGCTCCGGGGGAAGATGCCCGGCTGGCGATACGGCCTGGGTGGCCGGTGCAGGCCATCGCGGCGCTGACGCCCCTTCTTTTCCTGATTCCGATGCTTTCACCCCGTGAGACGTACAACGCCGCCTGGAACCAGGCCCGCTTTGAAGAGTTGAAAGCCCTGGTTGAGAGCGCCAATGGCCCGGTTTTGTTCATCAATGAGCGCCATTTTGTGACGTTTGGCGATATTGACGTGGCCCTGGTGCCGGAATATGAAAATGTCTCGCTGATGGAAATGGCAATGAGCAACAATCAGCAGGTTTTGGGACAGTTTTACGCCGACTTGCGCCAAAACCGCTTTGCGATGATTGTGGCGGGCAAGCAAAATCTGTTTATCAAGGAAGAAGGCGCGTTTGTGGAGGAGAATAACGTCTGGAATACGCGCATTTCGCCTTACATTTTGTGCTATTACGAGCCAATTGCGCTGATTGAGCCAGACCACAGCCGCCTGGAGGTCTTTGTGCCGCGCGCCGAGCCGGGGGTTTGCCCGTGAGCCAGAAACGCCGTTCGCTGGCCGTTTGGGTGCGCTGGATTGGGACGATTCTCAGCCTGGGGCTTTTTGCCTGGCTGGTGACGCGCCTGGATTGGGGCCTGCTGGCCGCGCAACTGGCCGGACTGAACCCCTGGGTGCTGGCGCTGGCGCTTGGGCTTTACCTGGCTTCGCAGGCCTTTAACACCCTGCGCTGGTGTGCCCTGCTTTGGGCGCATGGTGTTTCGATTAGTTTCTGGCAGGCCTTTCGGATTGCCTGGAGCGGCATTTTTGCCTCGAACTTTTTGCCCTCTACCATCGGCGGCGACGGTTTGCGCATGGTGGCGGTGCTGCCCTATGCCCGCAGCAAAGCGGTGGCGGTCGGCTCGGTGGCGCTGGATAGATTAATCAACATGGCCAATTACGCCTGCCTGTTGCCGGTACCGGTCTATGTCTTTGGCGCAAACCTGAATGCGCTCCTGGGGCTGGGGCTGGCTTTTTCGTTCGATGTGCGCCAATGGGCCGAAAAATACTTTCCAAAAGTGGTTGCGGCCCTGCGCGAATGGGCCGCCCGCCCGGCGGCCTTTGGCTGGGCTTTTCTGGCAGCCTGGCCCTCTAACCTGACGATTATGCTGGCGAATTTTCTGATTGCCCGCCAGCTAGGGATGGATGTCTCCTTTACACAGATTATCGCCGTGCAGACGGTGGCCTATTTTGTTTCGGTGCTGCCGATTGCGTTCAATGGCTATGGCGTGCGCGAAGTGACCCTGACGACTCTCTTTACCCTGCTCGGCACGACCCTTGAGCAGGCCTCGGCCCTGGCGGTGCTGACGCGCTTCCTGGCTGTGCTGGTGACCATCCCGGGTGGGCTGTGGTTTTCGGGCGTGGCTTCAGATGTGGTGAAAGAAGCATGAAAATTCTGGTTTTGTGCCATGAATTCCCGCCCCTGGGCGGCGGTGGCGGACGGGTGGCCCGCGATATTGCGATTGGCCTGGCGCGGCGCGGACACGAAATTCGCGTTTTGACTGACCACCTGAACGGCCTGCCGCCAGATGAAACCATCGAAGGCGTGCGGGTGGAGCGCATCCCTGCCGGGCGGCGGGCGGCTTACCGCGCCGAATTTACTGAAATGGCGCGTTACGACCTGGCCGCTTTCCAGAGCGGGCTGCGCATCATCCGTGAGTGGAAACCGGATGTAATCCATGCTCATTTTGCTGTTCCGGCGGGAGCGGCGGCGTTTGCGCTCTCCAAACTGACCAAAGTGCCTTACCTGCTGACGGCCCATCTCGGCGATGTGCCCGGCGCGGTGCCAGACAAAACCGACCGCTGGTTCAAATTGATTTATCCGCTTACGCCGCAAATCTGGCGCGGCGCGGCGCGGGTGGTGGCGGTCAGCCAGTACACCCGCGGACTGGCCCTAAAGCATTATGACGTGCCGATTGAAGTCATTCATAACGGCGTTGAGCGCAATTCACTGCCTGAGTGGCAGCCTGCCAGCGATGGTGCGCCGCGCATTATTTTTGCCGGGCGCTTTGTGGCCCATAAAAACCCAACCGACCTGGTCGAAGCCCTGGCGCGCCTGGCGCATTTGCCCTGGACGTGTGTTATGGCCGGGGATGGCGAGCAGCTTGAAACTGTGCGCGGCCTGGCCGGGCGTTATGGCCTGGAAACGCGCATTCACCTGGCGGGCTGGGTGACTCCTGAGCAGGTTTTAGAACATTTGGCCGCCAGTGATATTCTGGTTTTGCCTTCACGTTCCGAGGGGTTGTCGGTGGTGGGGGTGCAGGCGTTGGCGATGGGCCTGGCGCTGGTTTTAAGCGAAGCCGGGGGCAACCCGGAATTGGTGCGCCATGCCGAAAACGGATTCCTTTTCCCGGCGGGGGATGTACCGGCGCTGGCGGCGGCCCTCGAAAGGCTGTTGGCCGCGCCGGAGCAGATTGGCGCGTTTCAGGCCAAAAGCCGCGAAATGGCGGCTGAGTTTGATTTAGAGAAAATTGTCATCCAGTATGAGGGGGTCTTGCAGGAAGTGACGCGCTCGGGGTAGGGTCAGGCTTTCAGGCTCAGGCGGGTGGCCTGACAGCGCTCACAATCTGTCCATGGGCATAACAGGGCCAGCGGGTCGCGCCGAATCACCTCGATGACGGTGCGCACCAGGGCGCGCATGGGCATGGCGCGCACCTGGGCCGGCCCTAGGGTGATTGTGGTGGTATGGGGGCGCATTTCTGGCTCAATGGCCTCGAAGCCTGCCGAACAGCCCGGAAAACCCGGGCAGGTGATTAGCCTGTCTCTTGTTAGCGCCCAGCGGGTGAAGGTTTTTCGCCCGGCCAGTTTTTCTCCCAGGTGAATGGAGGTATTGACGGTGTGATTGACGCCCAACAGTAAGACCCAGGCGTCGGCATCGGCGGCGGCCCGCAGGGGTGCAAAAGGATTCTCCAGGCTTTGGGTGGCCAGGATGTCTTCGGCATTAACCCCCGCAAACGATAGGATGGGGTGCATCGAGCGCCGCGCGCGTGGGTGTTGGCGCAGGGTTTCGGGGATGATTCCCATCAGCACATCGGCGGGCATGTCGGGGTGGTAGGGCTCTGCCAGCCGGTTCCAGAAGGCGGCCCGGGCGTAGTCAATGCCGTTATCGGGCGGGCCCGATTGGGGCGTCAGCATGGTCTTGTAGGTGTGGGTCGGCATGACCAGCGCCCCACAGGTTTGCAACAGGGCCGAGACAACCGTCCCGGCCCCGCCTTCGACCCAGCCAAAAGCGCGCAGCGAAGCGTGCGCGACCACTACTTTCTCTGCCAGGCCCAGGGTACCCAGGGCCTCGATGAGTTCCCCTTTGCTCAGGCTCAACTTAGCGGCCTTTCCAGGCGGGTTTGCGTTTTTCAATGAAGGCGGCCATGCCTTCTTCTTTATCCTGGCTGGCGAAAACTTCATGGAACAGGCGGCGTTCCTCGGCCAGGCCCTCGGAGAGCGGCCCCTCAAAGGCGGCGCTGACGGCCTGTTTGGCAATCCGCAGGGTCAGGGGCGAACGCTCTGCAATGGCCGCGGCCAGGGCAACGGCCTCGTCCAGCACCCGCTCCACTGGCACGACCCGGTTGACCAATCCAAATTTCTCGGCTTCGGCTGCGCTCAAGTGTCGGTTGGCCAGAACCACCTCCATGGCCAGGGCTTTGCCAACGGCGCGGGCCAGGCGCTGGGTGCCGCCCGCCCCAGGAATAACCCCAATCGTTACCTCGGGCAACCCAAAGCGGGCGTTTTCGGCGGCCACAATCATATCGCACAAGAGGGCCAGTTCAAACCCGCCGCCGAGCGCAAACCCGGCAACCGCGGCAATGACCGGTTTGCTGGCGCGCCCCAGGCTGGCAAAAAGGTCGCTGACGCTGTTTGATTCCATCTCCTGTGCGCTCATGGCGGCCATTTCTTTGATGTCGGCTCCGGCGGCAAAGGCTCGCTCACTGCCCGTCAGGACAATTGCGCCGATGGCCGGGTCGTCATCGAAGGCGGTAATCGCCTGGTTGAGTTCGCTCAGGGTGGCGTAGTTGAGCGCGTTCATGGCCTGCGGGCGGTTGAGCGTGATAAGGCCCACGCGCCCGCGTGTTTCGGTCAGGATGTTGGTGTAGGGCATGGTTTCTCCTCCAGAATGCTGAAATTATACGCCCAAAGCGTATGCGCTTATTGGGCGGGTTGTGCTGTAATGTTCCTCTTATCTGCCTTCAGAATCCTTTTGTTATAATACTTGCTCGTTCTGAAAGGAAAATGTATGAAAAAACAATTGACCATTACCTTACTCTGGGGGATTGCGCTGGCCCTGTTCCTGGGCGCGTGTGGCGCCGAGGCGACGCCGACCCTGGATGCGGGTGCGATTGCCACTTCCGCTGTGCAAACGGTGGAGGCGCGTTTGACCGAACAGGCCGCGGCCCAGCCTGTTGAACCCACTGCTACACCGACCCTGACCCCTGAGCCAACTGCCACGTTTGCCCCTTCGCCCACTGCGGTCATCTCGCAGGGCGGCGCCCAGGTTGCCTGCTATTTCGCGCAATTCATTGCCGATGTCACAATTCCCGATGGGATGATTATGCTGCCTGGTACAAAATTTACCAAGACCTGGCAGGTCAAAAACATTGGCTCCTGCGCCTGGGATAGCAACCACAAACTCTACCTGCAAAGCGGCGATGGGATGACCACGGCCACATCTATCCCGCTGCCGCGCACGGTTTACCCGGGCGATGTGGTCAATCTGTCGGTTGAGATGACCGCGCCAGAAGCCGAGGGAGTTTACACGGGCTACTGGCGAATTGCCACGCCCTATGGCGGCAGTTTTGGGATGGGCACTACAGATACTTCTCTAATTGCCAAAATTACGGTTGCCCGGCGCCCGAACGATGCCTTTGCGGTTACCGATGTCATCTACTCGATTACTCGTGAACCGAAGACCGGTTGCCCGGCCAGCGGCACGAAATACATTATTACCGCGACCGTGGTCACAAACGGGCCAGGCGAAGTGCGCTATCAGTGGTATCAATATCCGTACGATGGCGGCATTCGTGAAGGCGGCAAGTTAAACTTCAAACAGGCAGGCCGCGAGACCATCATCTGGACGTGGAACCTGAAAGAGGGCGCTGCTCAGGGCTTAGAACGCCGTGTTTCGCTGTTTATCGTCTCGCCGAACAACATGGAATTTAAGGCCGGGATGCCGCTTTTCGTCTGGACCTGTCCGTAAGCGTGTTGATTGTCTCAAGGGGCTGTCTGTTTTTTTGAGACAGCCCCTTTTTTGTAACCCGGCCCGGAACCTTTTTTCTTGGCAGAACGTCTATCCTCGTAATGCTTTTGCGATTCAGGAGTTCATGCAATGAAAAAATCTTTCCAACTCTCCTATTGGCTGGTATTTTTGCTGCTTTTCTCGGCCTGTAACCTGCCCAACACGGCGCCGACTGATTCGGCGGCTACTTTGCAGGCGATTTACACCCTGCAAGCGGCAACCCTGCAAGCCCTGCAAACGCAGGCTGCTGCCACAACCGAAGTCCCGGCAACGGTGGCTTTGCCGACCCTGCCTGTCCTTGAGACACCCACCCCGGTACCTGTCTTGCCCAGCCTGACTCCTTTGCCAACCAACACCACTGGCCCGGTGACACGCTGCGACCAGGCCGCTTTTGTGCGTGATGTCACCGTTCCCGATAACACGGCCCTGGCCTCGGGCGTTAGTTTTACCAAAACCTGGCGCATTCAGAACACAGGCACCTGCACCTGGAACAATACCTATGCCCTGGTTTTTTCGTCTGGTTCGCAGATGGGCGCCCCAACGGTTGTCAATCTGCCTGGCACAGTGCGCCCGGGGGATACGGTGGATGTCTCGGTCAACCTGGTTGCGCCGGTTGGGCAGGGCACGTATCGCGGCAACTGGATGCTGCGTAACAGCGCCGGAATTTTGTTTGGCATTGGCCCGCAGGCCAACAGCCCAATTTTTGTGCAGGTACGGGTCAATGCCGATATGGTGGGCATTTATGATTTTGTCGCCAATTACTGCCTGGCTGCCGATTGGCGCAGCGCGGCTGGCGATTTGGGCTGCCCGGGCAATCCCAATGGCAAAAAGGGCTTTGCGGTCAAACTTGACAAGCCCAAACTTGAAAATGGTGTCACAGAAAACCGCCCCGGCTTGTTGACGGTGCCTGAAAATGTCAATAACGGCTACCTGCGCGGCCACTACCTGCCTTTTGACGTCAAGAACGGTGACCGCTTCAGGGCAACCGTTGGATGTGAGTTTGGCGCAACCGGCTGCAACGTCATCTTCCGCCTTGATTATCAGATTGGCAACGGTGCCATCAAAAACTTGTGGAAGTTCAACGAAGCCTATGAAGGCCAGGTCTATTCGGTGGATGTTGATTTGAGCGACCTGAAGGGGCAGTCGGTCAAGTTTATCCTGGCGGTCGAGGCCAACGGCTCTGCGGCCAACGACCGACCGATTTGGGTTGCTCCGCGCATTGAGCGTTTATCCAGCCTGGTGACGCTGACTCCCACCTCCACGGCGACGTTTACGATCACGCCTACGCCGACCTGGACCCTGACTGCGACCTCAACGCCCACGCTGACCCAGACCGCTACGGCCACTTTCACGCCCAGCCCGACCCTGACGGCGACCTCGACCGAAACGCCCACACAAACGGCTACGCCAACAGAGACCCCCACGCCAACTGAAACACCAACCGAAACCCCAACGCCTTAAACCACTGGGGCGGGAGAACTCTCCCGCCCCAATTTTTTTTTTTAGAAAAGACCCTTGTTTGCACTGACCCACTCGAACAACTGCCCGACGCCTTTTTCTACGTCGTATTTCGGCTGCCAGCCGAGTTCGGTTTGCGCCTTGCGGATGTCGGCCACGAAAACTTTCTGGTCGCCTGGGCGCCAGTCGCCGCGTGAGACCGGAACAGGTTTGCCGAGCAATTTTTCAAGCAGCGGGCCAAATTCGCTCCAGATGGAGATGGTGTTGCTCGGGCCGCCGCCCAGGTTATAGACCTGACCGCGCACCTGCTCAATTTTTTCGAGCGCCAGGTCGTAGGCGTCCAGCAGGTCGTAAACGTGTAACAGGTCGCGCACTTGTTTGCCGTCTCCATAAATGGAGAGCGGCCGGCCTGTGACCGCCGCAATGACAAACCAGGCTACCCAGCCCTGGTCTTCGACCCCAAACTGGCGCGGGCCGTAGATGCACGACTGGCGAAAAACAACTGTTCGCAGGCCGTAGATACGCCCGTAATCGCGCACGTACTGGTCTCCGGCGCCCTTTGAACAGCCATAAGGCGAGTGAAAATCGAGTGGCTGGGTTTCGGGGCAGCCAAAGGGCAGGTCTTTGTACTGCCAGCGCGAGTTGGTTTCAATCACTTCAACATCTTCCATGCCGCCATAGACTTTGTTGGTCGAGGCGTAGAAGACAATTGGGTTTTGTTCACTCAGGCGGGCGGCTTCGAGCAGATTGAAGGTGCCCTGGGCGTTGATTTCAAAATCCTCGCGCGGTCTGGTGACCGAAGTGGTGACGGCAACCTGAGCCGCCAGATGCACAATTACTTCGGCATGTCGGGCGGCAGAAGTCAGCAGGGCTGCGTCGCGCACGTCTCCTTGAATGAGTTGGAAAGCGTTGCGCCCAAAGGTATCTTCGAGCCAGCGCAGGTTGCGGGGGGCGCCAGCGCGGCTGAGATTGTCATAGATGGTTACCTTTTCGCCGCGTTCAAGCAAGCGGTACACATAGTTTGAACCGATAAAACCGGCGCCGCCGGTTATCAGAAAATTACGGGGCATACCTAATTCTCCTGAGTGGTTTTCTTGCTGGTTAGTTTTTCATACATGCCTATCAGGCTTTCACCTTCTTGTGAGAAGGCGTACATGCCAAACAGGCCAGAATAAATAAAGTGCATAATGTGATGGGTGGTGGCAAAAGCCAGGGCGATTCCTGATGAGATTCCGACCACCCCCAGGGCAACGACAACTGCGCCGTGATAGACGCCCAGCGCTGAAGGCGCGGAAGGGATTGCGCCGCCGAAGGAGGAAATCCCCAGGGCGAAGGAGGAATACAGCGGCAGGGCGTCTGGCAGAAATCCCAGTAACAGGGCATATTGATTTGCCAGGGCCAGCAGCCAGGTGAGCGTCATCCACCCCAGGCTGACTGCAAAACTCTTCAGGCTGGTCAGGACGGCCAGGCCGTCGAGGAAGGAGTCGATGCGCGGCAGGATGTATCGTTCGATGAACTTGACCCGCCCGGCGGTTTTATCTACCCAGCCGCGCAGGGGAACGCGGAAACGCGCCACCAGGTGAAGAGAAAGCAACCCGAGGCTGACCAGGCCCAAGGCGGTCAGCGCCGCCGGACGCGCCCAATCGACCTCGCTAAAGACGAAGGGCAGTGTCCCGATGACGATTAAACCAGCAAAGGCCAGGTCGTAGGCGCGTTCAATCATGATGGCGGGGATGGTGAAAAATGTTCCCAGGCCGGTTTTGCGTCCGAGCAGGTAGGCGCGCCCCAATTCCCCCAGACGAAAAGGCAAGACGTTGTTGAGCAGATAGCCTTGCATCATAATCAGAAACGAATCGCGAAAGGTTGGCCGGTTTTCGAGCAAGGCGCGGGCGGCCATCGCGCGGGCCGCCACAGAGAGCATGTAGAGCAGCCCGTGCAGGGCCAGGAAGCGCAAATCGACCTGGCTGAAGGCTTGCAACAGTTCTTGCCAATCCACCCAGAAAAGCAGGAGGGCCAGAACAATCAGGCTGATAAGGATGCCGGGCAAAGCCCGGCCCAGGTCTTTCAGGGGAGTTTTGGACATGGTGAGATGGCCTTATGCGGCGTGAAATATCCCCAAATATAGCATATTTCAGCATTGTGTCTGAAAGCGCTTCTCGACTTATTCGATAGTTATAAGCCAAAATGATACATAGAGTGACATTTATTCTGTTTGTATGATGACAGGTTGCACTTTCATTAATGTTCCTCTTAGATTAACCTTTTGATATTGAGTATTCCGCCTTTTGGCGGCTGAGGCGTTTATATGAATCCACCACAGCATCAGGAGATTGCACAATGACAAATCATAGTTTCTCGTTACGGTTTTGGCTTTTGGCTGCCATGATGGTTGTGCTTGGGGCGGCTTTTCTGCTGGCGGCCCCCAGCCAGCCTGTGCAGGCCCAGACAGCCTCGCAGGATTGTCAGACCTGCCATAAGCCCGTTTATGAACTCTGGGCAATGAGCAAGCATGGTACAGGCGGCCTGGAATGCCAGGTTTGCCACAAACTCGAATCGGGCGAGGGAAAGCACCCCTTTGAGTTGGCGTTTTCGACTGAATCAGAAGAGTTGACTTGCGCTGTTTGCCATGCCGAAGTAACCGCCGATTGGAATGCCAGCCGACATGGCGAAATTGGCATGAAATGTATTTCCTGTCATAACCCTCACTCACAGCAGCAAAAACCGGTCGAGGGCAATCAGACCGCCTGTGAGAATTGCCATAAAGACCAGAAAGATGCCGCTCACGCTTCCACCCATACGGCAGCTGGGGCCGATTGTATTACCTGCCACCTGGGCACGCACCACAAGCACACCTTCCATGTGGATGCGCCTACCTGCTCTTCATGCCATAGCGATATTCATGGCGCCAACCAGTTGCTGCTGGCAGGGGCCAAAATTGAGCGTTTGGGCGATGCGGTTGTTCAGCCAACGCCTGCGCCGGTTGTTGAACCCGAAAGCCCGGCCGCTGGGGGCGGTATTCATCTGCCCTCCTGGCTGATGCTGGTTGCCGGTTTGTTCCTGGGTGGCGGCGCAATGTGGGTTTTTATTGGTAAAGAGCCGGGTCAGCCCGCCTGACCCCCAACCAAATGGAGGCGAATCATGAGTGAGAATCAAGACAGCGCAAACAGCCCCGAACAGGCCAATCTTGCGCGGCGCGATTTTATGAAACTGGCGGGTGCGCTGGCCGGCGCCGCTGGCCTGGCGCGGGGCGGGCGGCGGGCCACCCGGTTCGCGTGGCCCTGATCGGGGCGGGAAAGTTCGGCTCGATGTTTCTCGGG
>CAZNCT010000076.1:0-1053 GCA_964571615.1 uncultured Anaerolinea sp.
CATACATGCGGATGCCCATATTGACCGCGGCGCCCGGCTCCACAAACTGGCTTTTTTGGGTGATGTAGTAATCATCACCCGCCAGGCGTACACCCGCAAAATTGCGGAAGGAGTAGCCTTCATCCCAGGTACAGGTTCCGGTATTGCGCAAGGCCCAGACTTTCTCAAACTTCTCCCAGGGCTTGAACTTGGTGTAATCTGGCACAGTAATATCGCCTTCAAAGGCGTAGTTGTTGCACACCGGGCCGGTATTGGCGCCGCCAGAAGAAGCCAGGGGCGTGGACGACGGCAAAGGCAGGGTCAGCCCGGGCAGGCTGGTCGCCGTCCCGACCAGCAAGGGGTCAGGCGATTGCAGAGGGACAATTTCGAGCGTAATCGTCACCTGCGGCAAAATGCTCTCGGCCTGGGTGGCGGTAGGCTCAAGGGTTGCGGTGGGCGGCAGGGTGGCGGTTGCCAGCGATGCAAGCTGCGTCATCTGAGCGCGGGCGGTCTCTGCGGCGCTGGTATAGATGGCGTTGACATCGAGGGCGGTTGGGGTTGGCTCAGGGGCCTGGCCAATGGTACAGGCACCGAGAAGCAAGGCCGCCAGGGCAAGCATCCCAACCAGGGTAAAGCGCAATTTTGAAATCATAAAAAACCTCCATAAGGCGGAAGTGTCCGCGGGGTTGATTATAACGTATCGCGGAAAGGGGAAAGGGCGATGAGCGCAAAAAAGCGATAAAATACCGATATGGAAAACTCTTCGCTTTACGACTTCACGTTTTTGCGTCATGGTCAATCGGTTGGGAATCTTGAAGAACGTTTTCAGGGGCAAGCCGATTTTCCGCTGACGGATTTGGGGCGCGCCCAGGCCCGCGCGCTGGCCAAACGCTGGCACGCCGAAGGCCTGACCTTTGACCTGGCGATTTCAAGCCCACTGCAACGAGCCCGAGAAACGGCTGAAATTGTGACCCGTAAATTGAAGGTGCCGCTGGAGTTGGACGACATTTGGCTGGAGCGCGATAACGGCAAACTGGCCGGGCTAACCCATGCCGAAATTCGCGCGCTTTCGCC
>CAZNCT010000076.1:1067-7541 GCA_964571615.1 uncultured Anaerolinea sp.
GGAGTTTTATACGCCTTATCAGTCGTTTGGTGAAACCGGTGAAGGAGATTGGGCGCTCTTCTTGCGCGGCGGGCGGGCCATTCATTCCCTGCTGCGCAGGCCACCGGGGAAGTATCTGATTGTGACGCATGGCGGATTGCTCAACATGGTCTTGTTTTCAATTATGGGCATTTCGCCGCAAGCCAATGGGCATGGTATCCGCTTTCGGTTTGGCAATACGGCTTATGCGCGTTTTACCTATGCCCCTGAACGCCACCGCTGGCATATGGAGTGCCTGATTGGGACAGCCCCTGCCGCGTGAGTTTTATGAACGCCCTACCCTGAGCGTGGCCCGCGACCTGCTCGGCTGCCGCCTGGTACGCCTGTGGTCACTGGATGGAGACATAAAAGCCCGCCTTGTAGGGGTTATTACTGAAACCGAAGCCTATATTGGCGAAGAGGACCTGGGGTGTCACGCCAAAGCCGGGTTTACCCGGCGCACTGCGCCAATGTATGGGCCGCCCGGGCACGCTTATGTCTATTTCATTTATGGAATGCACTGGTGCCTGAACGTTGTCACCGAAACGGAGGGATTTCCGGCTGCGGTGCTGATTCGGGCTGTGCGGCTCGAGCCAGGCCAGGACGCCGAAACGGAAGCCGGGCTGAGGCTGGTTGCGCTCCGACGGGCAAAAACCCAAAGGGCCGATTGGACCAATGGCCCAGCAAAACTGACGGCGGCGTTCGGCATCCATTCACAGCACAACAATCTCGACCTGACCCGGGCCAGTTCGGGGCTGTGGATAGAGCCTGGAGTTGTGATTTCTGACTCAAACGTCACCTGCGGGCCAAGAGTGGGTTTAACTAATGTGCCTGAGCCGTGGAAAAGTATTCCCTGGCGGTTTCTGGCGCAACTCGAGCAGGACAAAAAACGCTCGAGTAACCATACATTTTAATTTCGGAGGCTTTTATGGGCTTGCTCAGCGGAAAAAATGCAGTTGTCTTTGGTTTGGCAAACGATAAATCGATTGCCTGGGGTATTACTCAGGCCCTGCATCGAGAAGGGGCAAAAATTGGCATCAGTTATGCCGGCGAAATGCTTGAAAAGCGGGTACGCCCGCTGGCGGCGCAGGTGAATGCCGATTTTGTCGAACAGTGCGATGTCTCTTCGGATGAACAGATTGCGGCAGTTGCCGAAAAGGCGCGCGCCCATTTTGGCGAGGTGGATATTCTGGTACATTCGATTGGCTTTGCCAACAAAGACGAATTGCAGGGTTATTTTTACAACACCAGCCGGGCAGGGTTTCACCTGGCAATGGACATCAGCGTCTATTCGTTTGTCGGGCTGGCCCGGGCTTTTGAGCCGTTCTTGCGCAAAGGCGCTTCATTATTAACTTTGACATACTACGGTTCGGTAAAAGTGGCCCCCAACTATAACATGATGGGTGTTGCCAAGGCCGCTCTCGAGGCCGCAACCCGCTACCTGGCCGCCGATTTTGGCCCGCGTGGTATTCGAGTAAATGCCATTTCGGCAGGGCCTATTCGCACGCTGGCAGCCATGGGGGTGAGCGGGTTCCGGGATATGTATAAAAGTTACGCCGATATGGCTCCTTTGCGCGAAAATGTGACCATTGAAGACTGTGGCAATGCGGCCGTTTTCCTTTCGTCGGATTGGGCCGCGCACACAACCGGCGAAATTTTTTATGTCGATAGCGGCTACAACATTATGGGCGTGATGGACCCGAGAAAAGAAGAGTAGAGCCGGGGTCAAAGACCAGCCCCAATAACTTTTTCTAAGCAGTTAAAAAGTGCTGGTTTTGTGGTGATACAATAGGGCGCGAATTGTTTCGCGCCTTATTCATCCCGACATTTTGTTGATATTGAAAACCTGAGAAGCAACCATGTTCAAAAGAAACCCTGTCACCACCACCCAACCGAATGCTGCCGCGCCTGCTGTGCAGGCCGTGGAGCGGATTACATCTGTACTTGGCCCCGGTCTGATTTGGGAGGGCAAAATTAGCGGAACCGGTGGCGTGCGGATTGAGGGCACTTTCGAGGGCCAGATTGCCCTGCGCGGGATGCTGGTCGTTGGCGAGAGCGGACGAGTAACCTGCGAAAACATTCGGGCTGCAACCGTGATTGTGGCCGGGGCGGTCAAGGGCAACATCACCACCCAAAAGCTGGAGATTCGCGCTACGGGCCGGGTATGGGGTGACGTGGTTACCACCTCGTTTGTCACCGAAGATGGGGCCTTCTTGCGCGGGCAAATTCGCATGGAAGACCAGGTGGACCTGAACCTGGGCGCAGAGGGGGAAGCGGAGCAAAAAAATGCGCCTGAAGCGTAAACTCCAGGCGCATGGCTGAACAGTGAAACAGAACTTAAGGTTTTGCCAACCACTCGTAGGCTTCTTCCATCGTGTCAAAAACCGAAAATTTGATGTTGCCTATGACTGCCGCCATTGCATCGAGAAAATGGCGCCGAAAGCCGCTGACCCCCACCACGGCCCGGCGGCGAACTTTTTTATTGGTGATGGGCAATAATTCGGCCAGGGCGCGAATGATGTCTTCATTGGCAAACGTCCCTTCGACGTTGGTCAGCGAAAGCACCGAATGATCCGGCTCGTTTTTGAGTAATTCGGCCACAAAGGCGGTTTCGGCTTTGACCCCCGCACCATTTGCGCCGTAATTGGAAAAATCGGCCAGAAAAACTCGCACGCCTTTGTAGTAAATCCAGTGAGATTTCATAGAGAAAATATCCTGAACAATTGAGAATTTTAGCACAAATTCGGGAATGCGGGAAAAGCCTTCTTGACGCTTTAGATAGGATGTGCTAGTATCATTTCAACCCACCCACACTCCCCAAAAAATCACCCGTCCTTTTTGCATGGAGGAGAAAATGAAATCACGCACCACCCTCGCCCAAATTGTACTCGTCGTCCTGGCCCTTGGCCTGGCGGCGTGTACCCGGTCTGCATCCAGCGCGCCAACAGATGTTACGATACCCGAAGCCGCCACCCCAAGCATGGAACAGGTCGAACAACTGATGCAGACCCAAAGCGCCGAAACGAGTGGCGGGGCCGAAGCCCAGCCAACGACTGACCCGCTGGCCCCGCTGCCGCCTGTTGGGGAGCAAACCGCCGACCCGAACGCCGCCCAGCCGCCTGTTGAAGTCACGCCGACACCTGAAATTGTTGTCGTACAGCCCCAACCCACGGTAGCCACCACCCGGCCTGAAAGTTACACCCTGCAAAAAGGCGAATTCCCGTTCTGCATTGCCCGACGCTTTAATGTAAACCCGCAAGAACTGCTTTCTCTGAATGGTCTGAGCGCGGCCCAAAGCAACTCATTGCAACCCGGCCTGGTACTGCGCATTCCGGCGACGGGCAACCCCTTCCCGGCAGAGCGCGCTTTGTTGCCGCACCCCACCCAATACACTGTCCAATCGGGCGATAGCATCTATTCGATTGCCTGCAAATTTGGTGATGTTGACCCGCTGAATATTGCCGCTGTCAACGGTCTGGGCGCGCCCTATACGCTGACTGTTGGAACCGTGCTGCAAATCCCTTAAAAAAACAAAAACTGAGTTTTTCAGGAGGGCTGTCCTAAACGCCGGACAGCCCTTTGTTTTGGAGAACCTTATGACCTTCGAATTACTCAAATCTGAGACTCTTTTTGAAGGGCGCGCCTTTGGCTTGCGCCGCGACCATTTGAAAACCCCCTCGGGCCGGGTGGCAAAGTATGACATTATCGAACATCACGGCTCGGTGGTGCTGGTGCCAATTGACGCTGCCGGAAACGTCTATTTCGTGCGTCAGTACCGGCACGCTACCAGGGGCGAATTGCTTGAATTACCCGCCGGGACGCTGGAACCCGGCGAGGCGCCTGTCGAATGCGCCGGGCGCGAAATCCGTGAAGAAATCGGGATGGCCGCCGCCAGCCTGCGCGAGATTGGCAGCTTTTACCTGGTGCCAGGCTATTCAACCGAATATATGCATGTCTTCCTGGCAAGCGGCCTGACCGAAAGCCCTCTGCCGCCCGACCTGGATGAGTATTTGCAGATTGAAAAAATCCCGTTCATCAAAGCGCTTGAAATGGCCCGCAGGGGGGAAATTCCTGATGCCAAATCGTTGGCAGCATTACTATTGGCCCAGAGTTATCTGTAAAAAATCACCCGAATTGCTTACAAACCTGCGAGAGATTGTCCGAATAGATGTGACAACTCGCAGGTTTTTTATATGCAAAATATTACTATCCTGATTTTCCTGGGGGGGCTAAACTTGTACGGATAAGTTTCATCACTGCTCTCATTCTCTTTTTACAAGGAGTTTCAAATGGCAAAACGCAAAATGATTACCATAGATGGCAACGAAGCCGCCGCTTCGATTGCCCACCGCGTCAGCGAGGTCATCGCCATCTACCCGATTACCCCATCGTCAAACATGGGTGAGTTATCCGATGAATGGTCGGCCAAAGGCAAGAAGAACATCTGGGGCACCGTGCCGCTGGTGGTCGAACTGCAATCGGAAGGTGGAGCCGCCGGAGCCGTGCATGGCGCACTGCAAACCGGGGCGCTGAGCACCACTTTTACAGCCTCGCAGGGCTTGTTGTTAATGATTCCGAACATGTACAAGATTGCGGGCGAATTGACCAGCACCGTCTTCCACATTGCCGCCCGCGCCGTGGCCGCTCAGGCACTCTCGATCTTTGGTGACCATCAAGACGTGATGGCCTGCCGCCAGACAGGCTGGGCGATGCTCAGCTCGGGCAGTGTGCAAGAAGCCCACGACCTGGCCTTGATTGCCCATGCCTCGACCCTGCGGACGCGCATCCCCTTCCTGCATTTCTTTGACGGCTTCCGCACCTCGCATGAAGTTGCCAAAATTGAGCAGCTCGAAGATGATGACCTGCGCGCCATGATTGATGACGACCTGGTGCGCGAACACCGCGCCCGCGCCCTGACCCCCGACAAACCCGTACTGCGCGGTACCGCTATGAACCCGGATGTTTACTTCCAGGGCCGCGAAAGTGTCAATAAATTCTACGAGGCGGTTCCGGGGGTTGTTCAGTCTGAAATGAATAAATTTGCCAAACTGACCGGGCGTCAGTACCGGCTCTTCGATTATGTCGGCCACCCCGAAGCCGAGCGCGTTATTGTGCTGATGGGTTCGGGCGGCGAAACGGTCGAAGCAACGGTCAAATTCCTGGCCGAAAAAGGTGAAAAAGTCGGTGTGGTGCGCGTGCGCCTTTACCGGCCCTTCTCTATCCAACATTTTGTCGAGGTACTGCCGGCCAGCGTTAAAGTGCTTGCCGTGCTCGACCGCACCAAAGAACCCGGCTCGGCGGGCGAACCGCTTTACCTGGATGTGGTCAATGCGATTGCCGAAAGCGGGCGCAGTATCAAGGTCTTTGGCGGGCGCTATGGTCTTTCTTCAAAAGAATTCACCCCAGCGATGGTCAAGGCCGTCTTTGACGAAGCCGCCAAGCCACAGCCCAAAAACCACTTTACGGTTGGCATCAAAGATGACGTCTCGAACACCAGCCTGGAATACGACCCCTCGTTCTCGGTGGAACACCCCGAAACCGTGCGCTGTCTGTTCTTTGGTCTGGGCGCCGATGGCACCGTAGGCGCCAACAAGAACTCGATTAAGATTATTGGTGAAGAGACTCCCAACAACGCCCAGGGTTACTTCGTTTACGACTCGAAGAAATCTGGCTCGCTGACCATCTCGCACCTGCGCTTTGGCCCCAAGCCCCTGCAGGCCCCCTATCTGATTGCACCGAACACAGCCAATTTTGTGGCCTGTCACCAGTTCAGTTTCCTCGAGCGCTTCGACATCTTGAAATATGCCCAACCTGGCGGCGTTTTCTTGCTCAACAGCATTTTTGGGCCTGAAGAAGTCTGGGAAGAACTGCCCATCGAGGTACAGACAGCGATTGTTGAGAAGAAACTCAAGTTCTACACCATCAATGCTTACGCTGTGGCCGAAAAGACTGGCATGGGCACCCGCATCAACACCATCATGCAGACCTGCTTCTTCGCCATTTCGGGCGTCCTGCCGCGCGAACAGGCCATTGAGGAAATCAAGCACTCCATCGAAAAGACCTATGGCAAGCGCGGTGAAGCCGTGGTTCGGAAAAACTTTGAAGCCGTTGACCAGACCCTGGCAAACCTGCATGAAGTGAAAGTCCCCGCCCAGGTGAGCAGCAAACTTAAGATGCGCCCCGCCGTGCCCGATGCCGCGCCCGAGTTCGTGCGCAGCGTTTTAGGCCCCATCATTGCCTTTGAAGGCGACAACATTCCGGTCTCAGCAATGCCAGTGGATGGTACTTTCCCAACCGGCACAACCCAGTGGGAAAAGCGCAACATCTCGCTTGAAATTCCGGTCTGGGAGCCTGACCTGTGCATCCAGTGCGGTAAATGCGTCTTTGTCTGCCCGCATGCCGTCATCCGCCACAAGGTGTACGACAAAGCCCTGCTGGCCGAAGCACCTGAAACCT
>CAZNCT010000076.1:7560-17696 GCA_964571615.1 uncultured Anaerolinea sp.
ATTCCCTGGCATGGCCTACACCATACAGGTCGCGCCTGAAGACTGCACCGGCTGTACCCTGTGCGTGGAAGCCTGCCCGGCCAAGGACAAAACCCAGGTGGGCCGCAAAGCCATCAACATGGCGCCCCAGCCGCCCCTGCGCGCTACCGAAGCCAAAAACTGGGACTTCTTCCTCAACATTCCCGAAGTGGACCGCACGGCCATTACGCCCAACACCATCAAAAACTCGCAGCTGCTCCAGCCTTTGTTTGAGTTCTCTGGCGCCTGCACCGGCTGCGGCGAAACCCCGTATGTCAAACTGGTCTCACAACTCTTCGGCGACCGGGCTATCGTTGCCAACGCCACCGGCTGCTCGTCCATTTATGGCGGCAACCTGCCCACCACCCCCTGGGCCCAGAACAAAGACGGTCGCGGCCCGGCCTGGTCAAACTCGCTGTTTGAAGACAACGCCGAATTTGGCCTGGGCATGCGCCTGACGATTGACAAACAGAACGAATATGCCCGCGAACTGCTGCCGCACTTCGCTCCCGAGCTGGGCAGTGAGCTGGTCGAAGGACTGCTCAACGCCGACCAGAGCACCGAAAAAGGCATTCAGGAACAGCGCGAACGGGTAGCCCTGCTCAAGCAAAAACTGGCCGCGCTCAAAAACGATACCAAAGCCAAAGACCTGATTTCCATCGCCGACATGCTGGTTAAAAAATCGGTCTGGATTATGGGCGGTGATGGTTGGGCCTACGACATCGGCTACGGTGGTCTTGACCATGTCCTGGCATCGGGTCGCAACGTCAACATCCTGGTGCTCGACACCGAAGTGTACTCAAATACCGGTGGACAGGCTTCCAAATCCACCCCGCGCGGGGCCGTTGCCAAGTTTGCAATGGCCGGTAAAGGCATTGCCAAGAAAGACCTCGGCCTGATTGCCATGTCTTATGGCTACGTTTATGTGGCCCGGGTTGCAATGGGCGCCAACGACCAGCAAACCCTGAAAGCCATCCTTGAAGCCGAAGCCTTCGATGGCCCATCCATCGTGATTGCCTACAGCCACTGTATCGCCCACGGCATCGACATGGCCAAAGGCCTTGACCAGCAAAAACTGGCTGTCCAATCGGGTCACTGGCCGCTCTTCCGCTACAACCCCGACCTGGCCCTGGCGGGTCAAAATCCGCTGCAAATCGACTCGAAAGAGCCGAGCATCCCGCTTGAGCAGTACATCTACAATGAAACCCGCTACCGCATGTTGGCCCAGAGCGACGAAGAACGGGCCGAAATGCTGCTCAAAGCCGCCCAGGCAGATGTCAAGAACCGCTGGCAGTACTATCAGCAAATGGCCGCCATGCACTACGGCAACGGCCACGAGAACAAAGAAAGTTAAGGGAGAATCCTGATGACCGACCTGACCACCACCTATCTTGGCCTGACCCTGAAG
This sequence comes from uncultured Anaerolinea sp., assembly GCA_964571615.1. GTDB lineage: Bacteria > Chloroflexota > Anaerolineae > Anaerolineales > Villigracilaceae > UBA8950. Next base: position 8,987 of record CAZNCT010000076.1, read on the forward strand.
AATCCAATCGTCGCATCGGCCTCGCCCCTGAGCAAGAAAATCGAAACGGCCCAAAAGCTGGACGAGGCGGGCGTTGGCGCAATCGTGATGTACTCGCTCTTTGAAGAGCAAATCATCCACGAAAGCCTCGAGCTGGACCACTTCCTGACCCGCGGCACCGATTCATTTGCTGAAGCCATGTCTTACCTGCCCGATGCTGGCACTTACGCCACCGGCCCAGGCAAATACCTCGACCATGTGACCGCCCTGAAAAAAGCGGTCAGCGTGCCGGTGATTGCCTCGCTAAACGGTGTCTCAAAAGGCGGCTGGACAAAGTACGCCCGCTACATGCAGGATGCCGGCGCTGACGCGATTGAGCTGAACCTGTACTACGTCGCATCGGACCCGAACCTGACCGCCGTTGAATTAGAAGACGCCTACGCCGAACTGGTCGCCGAGGTCAAGGGCAGCATCACCATTCCGCTGGCGGTCAAACTCAGCCCGTTCTTCACGTCCATTCCAAACGTGTGCAAGAAACTGGCTGAAGCCGGGGCCGACGGCCTGGTGCTCTTCAACCGCTTCTACCAGCCCGATTTCGACCTGGACGAGCTGGATGTTGTCCACACACTGCACCTGAGCAACTCAACCGAGCTCAACCTGCCCCTGCGCTGGATTTCAATCCTGTACGGCAAAATCAAAGCCGACCTGGCCCTGACGAGCGGCGTTCACACCGCCCAGGATGTCATCAAGGCGATAATGGCCGGTGCGCAAGTGACCATGCTGGCTTCTGAACTGCTGGCCAACGGCTACAAGCGCGTGCCCGAAATCTTGAGTGTAATAGAAGCCTGGATGCAGGAGCGCGAGTACCTTTCAGTCAAGCAAATGCAGGGCAGCATGAGTCAGCAGGCTGTGCGTGAACCCGCAGCCTTTGAGCGGGCCAATTACATGAAGGTTCTGGCTTCCTGGCGCAACCTGCCTTAGCCCGGCATCACCTGGCATAGCAGGCCAGAAAACTCATTACAGGATAGGTTCTCCCCCAACCTACCCGGTATGCGCTTTACAGCCTCGCGGCAAAACCGCGAGGCTGTTTTCTTAAACAAAACTTAACCTGATGACCATAGAGAATTAACCTTGCAGGTTTATGATTGGAAGCGTTCAGGAGAAATCTTATGTCTTTTTTGTTCATCATGACCCTGGCCTTTTTCATTGTGGTTGCGATTGATGCCGTTGAAAAACGCCGCCATACTTCCATCTAAACGCGCCCTTTTCTTTCCCTTGGCCCCGCTTCTGCAATATTGACAGAAGCGGGGCATTTTTTGTGTTCTTAAGGCACAAACCTTGAAAAATGAGAATTCTTAACTTGCTGTTAACCTATTCTTCCATTGCGCTTAAAGGCCAGTTGATAATATTCCCCAGCAACCAATTCAAAAAGGAGAAAAGAAAAACCTATGTTTGCAAAAGTCCGTAATCTTGTATTTGTCCTGGCTGCTCTGGCGATTGTCCTGGCCGCCTGCGGCTCCCCGGCAACTCAGACTGCCGCGCCCGCCCCGACCAAGGCCCCAGAAGCCACCAAGGCCCCCGAAGCCACCAAGGCTCCGGAGCCTACCGCGACTGAAGTCATTCTGCCCATCGTCCTGCCGGTTGTTCCGATGCCAGACGAAGTGACCGGCGACATCATCACCGCTGGTTCCTCGACCGTCTTCCCGCTCTCCGAGCGCATGGCCGAACTCTTCCAACAGGAAGGCTACACCGGCAACGTGACCGTGGATAGCATCGGCACCGGCGCTGGCTTTGAGCGCTTCTGCAAGACCGGCGAAACCGACATCGCCAACGCCTCGCGCGCCATCAAGAAAGAAGAAGCCGAAAACTGCAAAGCCATTGGCCGCGACCCGCTTGAGTTCCGCGTCGGCACCGATGCTCTGGCCGTCGTCATCAACCCCGCCAATGACTTCGCCACCAGCCTGACCAAAGAACAACTCGGCAAGATTTTCTCCGGCGAGTTCAAGACCTGGGACCAGGTTGACCCATCCTTCCCCGCCGAAGCCATCAAAGTTTACTCCCCCGGCGCTGACTCCGGCACCTTCGATTACTTCATCGAAGCCGTCGTCGCCCCCGTCACCAAGAACGCCGATGGCAAAGCCGACACCAAACTCGGCAAAGCCGCTCTGCTCGGCCTCGAAGGCGCTCAGTTCTCCGAAGATGACAACGTCCTCGTCAAGGGCGTCGAAGGTGACAAGTTCGCCATCGGTTACTTCGGCTACGCTTACTTCGTTGAAGAACAGGGCCGCCTCAAGGCTGTCAATGTCGATGGCGTCGAGCCCAACCAGGCCAACGTCGATAACGGCACCTACCCGCTCGCCCGCCCGCTCTACATCTACTCCGATGCCAAAATCATGGCCGAAAAGCCCCAGGTCGCTGCCTTCATCGCCTTCTACCTGGCCAACCTGGATGACAACATCATCGACGTCGGCTACTTCCCCGCTCCCAAGAAAACCATCTACGCTTCCTGGGGCGCCTGGCTTGCTGCCGTAGGTGGGCCTGAAATCAACCCGGATATGGTCAGCGGCGACATCATCACCGCTGGTTCCTCGACCGTCTTCCCGCTCTCCGAGCGCATGGCCGAACTCTTCCAACAGGAAGGCTACACCGGCAACGTGACCGTGGATAGCATCGGCACCGGCGCTGGCTTTGAGCGCTTCTGCAAGACCGGCGAAACCGACATCGCCAACGCCTCGCGCGCCATCAAGAAAGAAGAAGCCGAAAACTGCAAAGCCATTGGCCGCGACCCGCTTGAGTTCCGCGTCGGCACCGATGCTCTGGCCGTCGTCATCAACCCCGCCAATGACTTCGCCACCAGCCTGACCAAAGAACAACTCGGCAAGATTTTCTCCGGCGAGTTCAAGACCTGGGACCAGGTTGACCCATCCTTCCCCGCCGAAGCCATCAAAGTTTACTCCCCCGGCGCTGACTCCGGCACCTTCGATTACTTCATCGAAGCCGTCGTCGCCCCCGTCACCAAGAACGCCGATGGCAAAGCCGACACCAAACTCGGCAAAGCCGCTCTGCTCGGCCTCGAAGGCGCTCAGTTCTCCGAAGATGACAACGTCCTCGTCAAGGGCGTCGAAGGTGACAAGTTCGCCATCGGTTACTTCGGCTACGCTTACTTCGTTGAAGAACAGGGCCGCCTCAAGGCTGTCAATGTCGATGGCGTCGAGCCCAACCAGGCCAACGTCGATAACGGCACCTACCCGCTCGCCCGCCCGCTCTACATCTACTCCGATGCCAAAATCATGGCCGAAAAGCCCCAGGTCGCTGCCTTCATCGCCTTCTACCTGGCCAACCTGGATGACAACATCATCGACGTCGGCTACTTCCCCGCTCCCAAGAAAACCATCTACGCTTCCTGGGGCGCCTGGTACGCCGCGCAAATCGCTGAATAAATCCTCCCCCCATTTCAAAGGGCTGGCTTGCCTCTGCAGGGTGAGCCAGCCCACCCCACTTTTATTGTGGCTGCAGAACTCTCTGTTTTTTATTGAAATGGGAAAAAACCAGGGAATTCTGTTTCCACAGCGACCGTGAGAAAAACATGACTCTGCAAACCTCCTCCACAATTTCAGATACAGACTGGGCGTCGAAACTTCGCAAGAAGCGGCGCTGGGGTGAAGGAAGCATTGAAGGAATCCTTTTTGTTGTAGGGTTTCTCACCATCTTCGTCACCGTCAGTATCGTCATCGTCCTGGGCGACCAGGCTTTGTTGTTCTTTCTCGACCCGGAAGTGACGCTGGTAGAGTTTTTTTCTTCTTCCATATGGGTGCCTGCCATCGGCCAGTTTGGAATTTGGGCGCTGGTTAGCGCAACCCTGACGACCAGCGCAATTGCCATCCTTGTGGCAGTTCCACTGGGCTTGAGCGCTGCCATCTATCTGAGCGAATATGCCAATCCACGAGCGCGGGCTGTACTGAAACCGATTTTGGAAATTCTGGCCGGTATTCCTACAGTGGTATATGGCTACTTCGCGCTTCTGTTCGTCACGCCCCTACTTCGAGAAATACTTGGCCCCGAAAAAATCGGTGTTTATAACATGCTCTCAGCGGGACTGGTCATGGGAATTATGATTTTGCCGCTGATTTCATCGATGAGTGAAGACGCCCTCAGCGCTGTCCCCAACTCGCTTCGCGAGGCTGCCTACGCAATGGGTGCAACCCCTTTTGAGGCCAGCGTACAGGTTATCCTTCCGGCGGCGCTCTCAGGGATTGGCGCAGCCATCATCGTTGGCATCTCACGCGCAGTTGGCGAAACCATGATTGTGGCAGTCGCATCTGGGGCTACCTCCGAGTTCACGTTCAATCCGCTCAAGGCTGCCGAAACGATGACCGCTCACATCGCCCGCATCAGCGGCGGCGACCTGTCCTACAACTCAATTGACTACAACAGCCTGTTTGCGATTGCCCTCATGCTCTTCCTGGTGACTCTGGTTTTGAACCTCATCAGCCAGTGGATTGTGGCCAAATTCCGCGAACAATACGAGTAAAAGCCCATGTCCAGATACACTTATCCCGAAGAACAAGACCTTGAGCGCTTTGTAGCAGCCCGCTATCGTACAGCCTGGGTCTGGCAGTTTGTTTTCTTATCCGCTTTGCTGATTGCAATGGTCAGCCTGACCGCATTAATCCTGAATGTGATGGATGGCGCGTTTGGTTATGTGGCCTACGAATTTAGAAAAGACCCGCTGACCATCAGCGAAAAACCGCTGGATGACTTAACTCAGGAAGAGTTGATTGCCATTTTGCAATCCAACCTTTCGCGCGGCGCTTATAACAAGCTGAACAATGAAAAAGCAATGGAAACCCGCAGCCAGGCTGAGTTATACGACCTGGTGATTGAACGGATTATCCAGATTAAGACGCGTGAAACCTACCCGCTCTTTCAATCCCTTTTTGACAAAGAGTCGATTGAAGCAGAAGTTCGAGAGAAATACCCCGATGCCCGCCTGGAATTCAAATCGTGGCTAACGCCCAATTTCTTGACAACCCCCATGTCAAGCCGGGCCGAATTTGCCGGGGTACGAACTGCCCTGCTGGGGTCTTTGTGGTTGGTAGGAATTGCGATTGCGTTTGCCCTGCCGGTTGGGGTAGGCGCAGCCATTTACCTGCAAGAGTATTCGAATAAAAAGAATATCATCAACCGAATCATTCAGACGAACATCAACAATCTTGCCGGGGTGCCATCGATTGTGTATGGGATGCTAGGCCTGGCAATTTTTGTGCGCGCCCTTGAAGCCTTCACCAGTGGCGCCATGTTTGGGATTACAGATACCAATGGCCGCACAATTTTGTCTGCCGGTCTGACAATGGGCATTCTTGTTCTGCCGCTGGTTATCATCAACGCCCAGGAGGCTATCAAAGCCGTGCCCGATTCCATTCGCCAGGCGGCTTTCGGAGTAGGCGCTACGCGCTGGCAAACGGTCTGGAGCCACGTACTGCCCAACGCTCTGCCGGGCATCCTGACAGGCAGTATCCTGGCGATGTCACGCGCAATTGGAGAAACAGCGCCATTGATCATTGTTGGCGCTTCAACCTTCATCACCATCGACCCACAAAGCCCGTTCACAAAATTCACGGCACTGCCCATCCAGATTTACCAGTGGACAGCCCGTCCGCAAGATGAATACCACGCCATCGCTGCCGCAGCCATCCTGGTACTGCTGGCCTTACTGCTGACGCTTAACGCAACAGCCATCCTGCTGCGGAACCGCTTCCAGCGCAGATACTAATTACGCAAATTGCTGATTTGCGCCACAAGAAAGAGAAACAAACATGCAACCAGAAACTCCTCAATACGCCATTGAAACCCGTGACTTGAGCATCTTCTATGGGCCTTTTGAAGCCGTAAAAGGTGTTAATCTGAAAATTGAAAAGGGCAAAATTACCGCCATCATTGGCCCTTCTGGCTGCGGTAAAAGCACCCTGCTGCGCGCTTTCAACCGCATGAACGATTTTGTGCCCACCAGCCGTGTGAGTGGTGAAATTTTGTTGCACGGCACCAACCTGTATAGTAAAGAAATCGACCCGGTTGAAGTCCGCCGCCGAATTGGCATGGTTTTCCAAAAACCGAATCCCTTTCCAAAATCCATCTATGAGAACATTGCCTGGGGCGCACGCATCAATGGCTACAAAGGCAATATGGATGACCTGGTCGAACAGTCATTGCGCGGCGCGGCCCTGTGGGACGAAGTGAAAGACAAACTCAAGCAAAGCGCTTACGCCCTCTCTGGCGGACAGCAGCAGCGCCTGTGCATCGCCCGCACCATCGCCATCCAGCCCGAAATCATCCTGATGGACGAACCCGCTTCGGCCCTCGACCCCATCTCGACCCTGCGCATCGAAGAACTAATGCAGGAACTCAAGCAGAACTACACCATCATCATCGTCACCCACAACATGCAGCAGGCCGCGCGCGTATCTGATTTCACCGCCATGATGATGCTTTACGAAGATACCCGCTCGGGTACCGTGATTGAATACGACAAAACCGACATCATTTTCACCCGTCCTAGCGATAAACGGACGGAAGACTACGTTACCGGAAGGTTCGGTTAATAATGAGTAAACCCAAGTTCTTGTTCCTTTGCACCGGTAACTCGGCCCGCAGCCAGATGGGCGAGGCCTTCTTGCGGGCTTATGCGGGTGAGCATTTCGATGTTTACAGCGCCGGCCTAGAACCCAAAGGCGAAATCCTGCCCATTGTGCGCCAGGTGATGTCCGAAATTGGCCTGAACATGGAAGGCCAACACTCTAAAAGCGTCAACGAGTACCTGGGCAAAGTCACCTTTGCTTATACTGTCACCGTCTGCGGCGGCGCAGAAGAAAAATGCCCGCGTGTCTTCCTGAGCATGGGTAAACACATGTTCTGGCCATTTGAAGACCCTGCCGCCATTCAGGCAGACCATGAAGAGGCCCTTGCAAAAGTCCGTATTATTCGCGACCAGATGGCTGAAAAAATCCGCGCCTGGCTCCTCGAGCAAGGGATTCAACCGGCGGAAATCGGATAATCGGCTATAATTAATGCCCTCATCCACCAAGAAAGAAGGCCCTTATGGCAATCCGAAAAACATTTGACCACGAATTACAGCACGCCAAAGACGAAATCCTGCTCCTGGGCAGCATGGTTGAGGAGGCGGTCATCTCTTCAATGGACGCGCTCAAACGGCGTGATATCGAAGCTTCGCAAAAAATTTATGCCAAAGACCAAAAAATTAACGAAAAGCGCTTTGAAATTGAAGAAAAAGTGATGATTCTCATCGCTACACAGCAGCCCATGGCTGGCGACCTGCGCCTGCTGGCTTCAATGCTCGATGTCGCTTCGGAACTGGAACGCATGGGCGACTATGCCAAAGGCATTGCGACCATCAACATTCGCATGGCCGACCTGCCTTTGCTCAAGCCTTTGATTGACCTGCCTCGCATGGCCGAAAAAGCCACCGATATGTTGCACCGCGCCTTGACCGCCTTCGTGAACGTTGATGCAAAAACGGCTCAGGCCATCCCACTCGAAGATGATGAAGTAGACGCGCTCTACAACCAGATTTATCGTGAACTGATGACCTTTATCATCCAGGACCCGACTACCATTGAGCGCGCCAACTTTCTGCTTTGGGCAGCCCACAACATGGAACGCATGGCCGACCGCGTGACCAATATTTGTGAGCGTACTATTTTTGTTGCAACCGGTCGAATTCAGGAATTCCGCGACAGCGACGACGAGCAAAAAGGTAGTTGACGGATTTTCTGTTGACAGGTAAAATCGCGTCCATTATGAAACTGACCGCGCTCAAGCATCATCATCACCTGAACGCCCCCCTGCCTGACCAGAGCGCAGGTTAGTTTCGCATACTAACCCAACTTAACCCAAGCCCTCGGTCAGCGACCGGGGGTTTTGTTTTGGTAAGTGGTAATTACCACGCGCCACTTACCATTTACCAATTACTGAGGTTTTATGACCCGTCCCATCCGCCTCTCCCTCCCGTCCAAAGGCCGTCTCTCCGAAGACGCCGTCGCCTTTCTCAAGGATTGCGGCTTCAGCATTTACAAACCCAACCCGCGCCAGTACGAGGCCTCCATCCCTGCCCTGCCGGGCATCAGCGTTCTGTTTCAGCGCCCCACGGATATCGTGATTTCCGTGCGGAACGGCTCGGTGGATTTCGGCATCACCGGGCTGGATGTGCTGGCCGAACACAGCGGCCCCAACGGGGCGATTCTGCCGATTCATACCGCGCTGGGGTTTGGAGCCTGTACCCTGAACGTCATCGTCCCTGAAGCGTGGAGCGATGTGAACGTGATGAGTGACCTGAAACGGAAACAGGCCGAAGCCGGGCGTCCGCTGCGGGTGGCGACCAAGTTCCCCAACGCCGCCGCGCCCTTTTTCGCCGAAAAAGGCCTCGAGGAGGTCATCTTCATTGAAGCCGAAGGCACCCTGGAGATTGCCCCCACCATCGGCTACGCCGACCTGATTACCGACCTGGTCTCCAGCGGCCAAACCCTGCGCGACAACCGCCTGAAACTGCTCGCGGACGGGCAAATTTTGGCCTCGCAAGCCTGCCTGATAGCCAACCGCGCCGCGCTTAAAGAAAACCCGGCCGTGCTTGCCATTGCCCGTCAACTGCTGGAATTTATCGAAGCCTGGCAGCGCGCCCAGAACAACGTCTCGATTTTTGCCAACATGCGCGGCGAAA
>CAZNCT010000077.1:0-17640 GCA_964571615.1 uncultured Anaerolinea sp.
GCGCACGCCGTGATGGACTTCGTAACGCTCCTTCAGGCCGCGCAAAATCGAGATGGTATCCTCCACGCTCGGCTCTTCCACCAAAACAGGCTGGAAGCGCCGCTCGAGGGCCGGGTCTTTCTCCACGTGCTTGCGGTACTCGTCCAGCGTGGTGGTGCCAATCAGGTGCAGTTCGCCGCGCGCCAGCATGGGCTTGAGCATGTTGCCGGCGTCCATCGAACCTTCGGCCTTGCCCGCGCCCACAACGGTGTGCATTTCATCCACAAACAGGATGATTTCCCCGGCGGATTCGGTGATTTCCTTCAGGACGGCCTTCAGCCGCTCCTCGAACTCGCCGCGATACTTCGCGCCTGCAACGAGCGCGCCCATATCGAGCTGGACGATGCGCTTCTTCTTCAGGCCTTCCGGCACGTCGCCGTTGACGATGCGCTGGGCCAGCCCCTCGGCGATGGCGGTCTTGCCCACGCCCGGCTCGCCAATGAGGGCCGGGTTGTTCTTGGTGCGGCGGCTGAGAATCTGGATGACGCGCCGAATCTCCTCGTCGCGGCCAATCACCGGGTCGAGTTTGCCCTTGCGGGCCAGGTCGGTCAGGTCGCGGCCATATTTTTCCAGCGCCTGGTAGGTGCTTTCCGGGTCTTGCGAGGTGACGCGCTGCGAGCCGCGCACGCCCTGGAGCGCCTTGAGAATCGCGTCTTTGGTCAGGCCGTAGGAGGCCAGCCGCTTGCCTTCGATGGAATCGGTCAGGCCGAGCAGGATGTGTTCGGTCGAGACGAACTCATCGCTCATGCCTTTGGCGTAGCGCTCGGCGGCGCTCAACGTATCGGCGGCGGCCTGCGCCAGCCCAACCTGCATGTTCGCGCCGTGAATCTGCGGTCGTTTGGCGAGTTCTTTTTCCAGTTCCTCGCGCAGGGCGAGGGTGGAACCGGCCACTTTGGTTACGATGGCCGGGACGACGCCGCCCTCCTGCCGGAGCAGGGCCAGCGCAAGGTGAATCGGCTCAATGGCCTGGTGATGCTGTTCCTGGGCGATTTGCTGGGCAGAGAAAATCGCTTCTTGTGATTTTTGGGTGAATTTTTCGAGGTTCATCGTGTTTCTCCTTACCGATAAGTGCTTGTACTGCCTGGCTTATTGGCCAGATTTTGCAGTACACATGCTTTTATAGCGCATTTCTGTTGGAGAAAGGTCTGAAAAAGATTAAAAATCTATAACAGGAACAACCATTGACCGGCGCAGGTCAGGCCATCGCATTGAGCAGCGCCATCTCTTCTGGCGAAAGGGTCAGGTCGGCGGCGGCCAGGTTTTCGGCCTGGTGCTGGGGGTTGAAGGAAGTCGGGATGGTGATGACACGCGGCTGTTGAACCAGCCAGGCCAGGCCAATCTGGAAAGGAGTGCTATTTTTGGCGCGGGCAAATTCAGCCAGTTTTTGGCCTTTGAAGAAGCGGCTCTTGACCGGCGAGTAGGCGGTCAAGAGAATGTCGTTGGCCTGGCAGTAGCCCAGCACGCCGTTTTCAACATACGAGCGGTCTGGCAGGCTGTAGGGCACCTGGTTGGTCAGCAGCGGGGTCTCGCTCAAGGCCTGGGCTTCTTTGAGCAGTTTCAGGTTAAAGTTGCTGACGCCCAAATGCCGCACCCGGCCCTCGTGCACGAGCAGGTTGAGGGCGCGGAAGGTCTCGGGCAGGTTCATCCCGCGCGCGGGCCAGTGAATCAGGTACAGGTCGAGCGTTTCCATGCCCAGGCGGCGCAGGCTGGCGGCGCAGGAGCGCAACACGTCCTCGTAGCCGAGGTGTTCCGGGCTGACTTTGGAGGTGATGAAAAAGTCGTCGCGCGGCAGGCCCGATTCGCGCACGACCTGCCCGAGCAGTTCTTCTGAGTGCCCGGCGGCGTAGTATTCGGCGGTGTCGAAGTGACGGTAGCCGAGTTCAACCGCCGAGCGCAGGGCCGAGAGCGAACGCTCATCATCGGCAGGGTTGGCGGTGGCTTCGCCGCCAATGCTCCAGCAGCCAAAGCCGATTTTGGGGAGGGTGATGTTGTGCAGGGTTTCGGTTTTCATCTTTTTATCGGGTTCTTTATCCCTTGCGTTGAGGTTTCATTTTGGTTCAGACGGAGGATGGTTGGTTTCCCATTCAGGGCTTGAAGGAGTGCTGTAGGATGGCAATTTTACAAGAGAAGGAAGTGATTTCCAGTCCAATCCGTCCTTTGTCGGAAAAATCTTACCAATCTCCATTGTGCCACATTCCGGCCACGATGTCTTTGGCGGTTTTCAGGTCTGCGCCTGTCAAGCGGCGGTAGCGGCCAATCGCATTGACCAGTGCCGATTGGCGGATATAAGCGCGGACTTCCTGCATCCCCGCTTCGTAAGCGGTCAGGGTTTTCCCGCAGCAGGGGCAGGTCAGGCTTTCTGTGCCTGTTTCGAGCGGCGGCAGGCCCGCATTACATTTGGGGCAAAGGAGGCGCGGGTTGTCTGTCATAAAAATCAACTTGTTGAAAGCCTCGCCAGCGTTTGGGGGGCCTAAACAACAGACCGCCTGGATGATTTTAATTATTCTGGCCTGCGCACTGGCAGCCCAGGCCGGGTTGATTGCTTCAGGGGATAGTCACCTGCTTGATTTGAAAATACATCATGGGATCAAGATTAGCCTGATGCTCAGCCGCTATCCGCCCGATTCGGAATCCTGGTAAGCTACCTGGATGGCTTTTTCGCTCACAGCTCGATAAGCCTTGTGCAGCAATGCTTCCAGCCCGGGCGCGGGGACGAAATTTGCTTCTCCCAGGCGCTTGAGCACAGGCATTTCAATAGCGGGCGCGTGGATTGAAACCGAGAAATCATCCAGCGGGGCGGAACTCCCCCAAAAGTGAGCCATGTGTTCTTCGAGTGGCCTTACAACTTCGGGTTCTTCCATTTCCTCCGCAAAATCAACCTGCCCGGCCCGGCGCTGACGCAGGGCTTCCATCACCTGCTCCTGGGTGCGTCCGCGCAAGCGAAAAATCAGGAAAGGGTCTTCATCAAATCGCTCGCCCAGAATGTAATGGGTGGCGGCAACATGTTTGCAGGGGTTGGCGTAATCAGGGCACGAGCAGTCGGTCTGTAAATCGGCCCGCCTGGATGGGAACAGACTGACCCTGGCAGTTTCAAAGGCCGATTCAATCTCCTGCGGCATTTCTCCGGCCAGCAACTGCGCGCTAAAGATAGCCTGTTCGGCCAACGCATCGAAGACCTTCTCCCATTCCGCATCTGACAATCGGGACATCTGGATTTTGATTTTGTACGGTGTCGAGCGTGAGCCTTGAACCCTGGCCGCAATCCCATCTTTGGTTTCCTCAATCGAAAGCACCTGGCCCTGGCGGGCATAACTGCGCCCACGCGTCAGGCGGCCCGAATCAACCAACTGCTCCAGCGCGGCGATCCAACGCTTGGCCCACCAGCTCTGCGCAAAGGCCCCGCGCTGACTGCGGGCCTTAATCCCGTCTTTGGCTTCCTTGGGCTTGGACGGTTGGTAGTAATTATCATAATCTCGCCACGGCATATTTGCCTCACTCTTTTTCACCACGACGGCGGCGAAGTAACACGACGGAAGTTCTTTGTTTTTTATCGGCGCAGAGAAACCACTCTGCGCAATTCATCGGTGCTCATCTCAGTCAGCCAATTTTCACCTGAGCCGACCACTGCTTGCGCCAGGCCCTTCTTCGAATCAATCATATCGTCGATCATCTCTTCCAGCGTACCAATTGTGACGAACTTATGCACCTGCACGTTGCGCTTCTGGCCGATGCGAAAAGCCCGGTCGGTAGCCTGGTCTTCGACAGCCGGATTCCACCAGCGGTCAAAGTGAAAGACATGGTTGGCGCGGGTCAGGTTCAGGCCGGTGCCACCCGCCTTGAGCGACAGAATGAAAACCGGCGGGGCATTGTCATCTTCCTGAAAGCGCTTGACCATCTGGTCGCGCACTTTGGCCGAGGTGCCGCCATGCAGGAATTGGGTCGGGACATGAAAAGCGTGCGGCAAATACTCGGCCAGCATCGCGCCCATTTCGGCAAACTGGCTGAAAATCAGTACCCGATCGCCATCGGCTAGAATCTCCTCCAGCAGTTCCCCCAGCCGTTCCAACTTGCCGCTGCGATGATCAAGCGACACATCCGCCGCGCTCTTGCCCGATTGGTGCAGATATTGCACCGGATGGTTGCAAATCTGCTTCAACTGCATCAGCATACTCAACACCAGCCCGCGCCGCTTGACGCCCTCTTCGCTTTCAATCTCCTGCATCACATCCTGCACAACCGCCTCATATAGCGTAGCCTGTTCCTCAGTCAGCGTCACATAGACTTTGGTTTCCACTTTTTCGGGCAGGTCTGAAATCACGCTTGGGTCGGTCTTGACGCGCCGCAAAATGAAGGGCTTTGTCAGTGTCTTCAATTGCTCCAGCGCGGCTTTATCCTGGTAACGCTCAATCGGCAGCGCAAAAGTCTCACGGAAAGCCTTGCGCGCGCCCAGATAGCCGGGGTTCAGGAAGTGCATAATCGACCACAACTCCGAAAGACGGTTCTCCACTGGCGTACCGGTCAGCGCGATGCGAAAATCGGCCTCAATTTTGCGGATGACCTGGGTCTGCTTCGTGTCGGGATTTTTGATATTCTGGGCTTCATCCAAAATCAGGGCTGACCATTGGATGGATTGGAGCGATTCTGCATCCAATCTTGCCACCGGATAACTGGTCAGCACCACATCCTGGTCTTTTATCACTTCGCGGAACGAACTACCCTTGAGCCTGTCCGCGCCCCGATGGATGTATGTTTGCAGCCCGGGCGCGAATCTGCCAATTTCTCGCTCCCAGTTGGTGACTACCGAGGTCGGGGCAATCAACAACGCCGGGGCAGACAAATTACCGGCCAATTCTTTCTCACGCAACAACAAGGCCATCCTCCGGATGGTCTTGCCCACGCCCATGTCATCGGCCAGGCAGGCGCCCATGCCCCAGCGGCGCAAAAAGGTCAGCCACGAATAGCCGTATTCCTGGTAAGGCCGCAATTGAGCGACCAGACCTGCGGGCGGCGGCAGGACTTCCAGCTTGTCCGACTGGTTAAATTTTTCGAGCCATTCGCGCAGCCAGTCGTCAGTTTCGACCTCGTCGATGGGCAGCCCGCCAGCCTGGGCTTCGCCGCCCAGCCCCATGCGCATGGCTTCCAGCAAGCCCATCTCGCCTTCAAGTTGTTGCTTTTCCCAAAACTTAATCGCCGCATCGATTTGTTCGGCATCCAGCGTGACCCATTGGCCGCGAATCTGCACCAGCGGCGATTTGAGTTTTGCCAGCGCGCGGAACTCAGCCTCGCTCAATTCGGTTTCGCCAATCGATAACTTCCACTGGTAACGCACCAGGTTATCCAAAGTCATCCGCCCGGGCGCAGCCTGCTCCTTGTTCGACTTCATCTTGACCTTGACGCCTAACCGGGCGCCCTTCTTGTTCCACCAGGGCGGGACGAGAATGCCAAAACCGGCATTTTCCAGAATGGGTGCTGTTTCGCGCAGGAAGCTGTACGCCTTGCTGGTATCAACCGCCAGCCCGCTTGGGCGCTTGCTTTTCAGGCTCTCGCCAATCGGCGGGAAGAGCCGCGAGGCATAGCCCAGACCGGTCAGCAGTTTTTCCTGTGGTTGTTCAAAGCGATGACCGAGATGGGTGAGTACGCCGCGAGTCTTTTTCCAGACTTCCCCTGCGGGGATGAGCAAACTCGGGTCGTCTTTGGCCTGGATGAGATAGTGTAATTGCCAGTCCTGGCCCTGTAAAGCAGGCGCCTCGAGCCGAAAGGCAATCCGAAAAGTGGCATCACCGGAAACATGCAGGTTACGCATCCAGGCCCGATAGCCAGAGTGAAGTGAATAAGCCTGATTGGCGGTCAGGTTCAGGGCCGCGTCTGGCGCAAACAAGGCTGCGAGCCAACGGTGGGCGGGGCTATCCTCCGCGCGGGAAAGGCTGGGCGTGGCGTCCCTGCCCCAGGCGCGGATGAGCGCATCGCAGAAGGTGTTGATGAAATTGTTGAGCAGTTGTTTGGGGGAAATCAAGTCGCCCTCACCCCCCGCCCCTCTCCCGGTGAGAGAGGGGAGTTCCGCCCGGCAGACGGGCGGCATGGCTTCTGTCAGATGGGCCAGGCGCGCGGCGTCTTTGGGCGAATCCAGAATGGCTTGCCAGCGGGCCTGTTTCTCCGTTATGGTTGGGATGAATTTTTGCGCGGCGAGGCTCTCCAGCACCAGGCTGGCAGCCAGGCTCCAGTAACGCAAGACAGACGAAGGGGAGAAGGATGCGCTTGAGTCAGGCTGCGGGGAGGCAAAGGCCAGTAAAACGGCCAGGGCTGTTTCGGCTGGGCAAAAGATTCCATCTACCACAAAAGGGGCCAGGGCCGGGTTTTCGGTGTCGAGTTCCCAGTTGTGAACCAGTTGCGGCGAGGGCAACGGAATGCCGCGTACAGCGGGCAGGCGCAGGACAATTTTGCGCGTTTCACCGGCCAGGTTTTGGCGCAGTTCTTTGCTAGCAAGGCAAAAAGGATGCGGCTGGGGCCTGGGATTTTTGGCCACCCGTCCACGCTGGGGCTTGGGCGGCGGCGCGTCGGCGTTTTCGGCCCAGAAGGTCAGACCGGGGTCAGCGGGGGAATAGTGCGCGTGCAGGACGGGCATGATTTTTGCCGAATCAGGCTGTCAGGCCCTCAGGCCAGATATAGCGTTTGACAGGCGCGCTGGTGTAGATGTAAACAATAATCATTCGCGGTCCTCGATAACCAGGTTTGAAATCAGTCCGTTTCCCCTGTTGACGGCTTTGGGTTGGTAAGGCGGAAGTTTCTGCCCGTTCCACCCGGCCAGTCCTGCGGCGGCCATTGCCAGCATGCGTTCCTCAATCGTAGGCTTGACCGGTACAATCTGCCCGATGGTTTTGCCATGTTCGGTGACGGGAATCGTTTCCCCCGACTTAACCCGGCGTGTATATTTGCTCAGTTTGTTTTTTAGTTCGCTCGTGCCGACTTGCGTTTCAGTCATGGGGTTCTCATGGGAACTCAAGATGTGACTGGATTGTAGCAAATGTGGATGTGTTTTGCAATTCCCTGGTAAGGCTGTCTCAACCTTTAAAAATCTGGTTTTGGATAACAAAAAAAAACCAACCTGCAAGGTTGGCTTTTTTTGAGTGACGCTCTGCGGCCCCGACGGGTGTGGTCGTTATCAATAGTAAAAAGTCGGACAGCCGCAAAAAAGGTATTATTTAGCGTTTTTCCTTAGCAAGACCATGCATTGGCATGGTCTTGTTTGCATTTAACACCCGTTTTTCACCTGGAGGACACATGCTCAGCCTTACCAATACACAAAGTGGCAAAAAACTTCTCACCCTCGAGGAGATTGCCAAAGAATTGCGCGTCTCCAAACGCACCGTCGTGCGCTGGGTACAGCAAGGAACCCTTTCGGCATATCGAATTGGCACAGTCATTCGAGTGCCAGAAGAGGCATTCGAGAAAATGCTTCAACTCCATTGGACAGAGGGCAGCGGGGAAACCAGCCCAAGCCTTTGAAGACATAGTCGTTGGCTCCACCACCAAAACACCAGGAGGTGAGATTTTGAAGACCCAAATGGAATACCCCTTGATCGGCCTGCTTGTCCTGCTTGCACTGGTCATCCTTTGGAACATCTGGAATGGAATGCAAGTTGACCTGGCCGTAGCTTCCCTGAACGCCACAGTAGCCGGGACAGAAACCCCAGAGCCAGTGTTGGTCGCCGGGCAATGGATCGCGAAAGCCGTCATTGGCACGGTGATCGGCGGCTTCATCACAGCAGGCGCAACCGCTTTGTTTGTCTGGGCGCGCAAGAAATGGCAGCAACACAACCTGAAAAAACAAAAATGGAATAGCGGCCCAAATGCGTACTGGGGCCAACCACGCCAGCCGAAAGTGATGAGCGAATCGGAACTATACCGGCTGATGTTGATGCAACAGATGGCGAACAACAAAACCGGCGCTGGACACCAAACAGGCACCATGTTTCCCACCGTAAACAGGATGGACGACGATGAACCGACGATCACTCTTTAGCCTGTCCATCCTGCTATTGCTGCTGACCTCCTGTGGCGTCCAGCCTACACCAATGCCAACCCCCACCCCGGGAATGGGCGCGATTGAAGCCGGGGTGCAGCTCATTCAACAGGATATGTACCTGCGCCTGACCGAGCAAGCCGTGAACAGCCAGCGGATCGAAACCGGCGCCAAAATGACCGCCACCCAACAGGTGATCGACGCCACAGCCACCCAGCAACGCTACAGCCAGGAAGCCCAAGCCACCCAACAAGCCGCCACCGCCACGCATCAAGCTTTCCAGGTTACGGTAGCTGCCGCGCAAGCCTTCGATACCGCCACCGCCCAGGCCCAGGCCACCGCAACCCAAATGGCCGTCAGCGGTATTACCGCAACGGTCGCCGCCAAAGCCACCGAAATTTCCGCGCAACACACCCAGGAAGCACCGCTGGTCTGGGCCAGGCAAACCGCCGTGTATGCAGAAAGTCAGAAGACCCAGATTGAACTCCAGAAAACCCAGGCCACCATGTGGGTTTCGGCCTGGGGCGGCTGGTTCTTTGCCCTGGTCGTGCTGGCCGCAGCAATTTTCGTGATCTGGAAAAAATCGCAGATCGGCGTCATCACCGACGAAAACGGCCGGGTGCGGATGATCATGATCAACCAGCGCGCCCTGCAGCCGGAACTGATGTTTGGGCCGGTACTGGATTTCAGCCGTAAGGATGTCGTCACGGCCCCGAACCTGGGCATCCCCGAAGATATTCAGCGACAAATCAACCACGAGACCAAAGTCGTTGACGCGATTGGACACCTGCCGCCAGGCTATGCCCGGCAAGCCCTGGGCCTGACCAGTGGCATGGTGCAAAAACCAGCCGTCAACATCCAGGTCATCCAACCCAACGAAACCGGCCTGATCAGCCAGTGGGACGCCGACATTCAGGGCCAGATGGCCCAGGAGGTACAGGATGATTGACCTGCAACGCTATCTCCCTGCCGCCCAAAAAGCCCAGGAAGTCATCAACCAGGTACTGGACAGCCGCCCCGGAACCAGTTCGGAGTACATCCAGGGTTGGGTTTTGCGCGGCACCCCTCAGAACGATGTCATTTTCTACGCCGTCCTGGATGCCAGCCGCATCCCCCAACCGGAGCCCTTCGCGCGTGCCACCCACCAAATTTCGAGCGCCCTGGGTGGACAGCGCGTTTACTGGGGCAACTCAACCGGCTTCCGCTTTGCGGTCGTCCTGACCCCGGCCAAACGCCTGCCCAGGCAAATCGAATTGCCCGCAAACCTGCCCGCTGGCCGGGCGATGATTGGCCTGCGGCCGGATGGGCAGACAGCAGGCGGCAAGTGGAGCGACCTAAAGCACATCATCGTGGTCGGTTACACCGGGTCGGGAAAGTCTGTCACCACCCGCTCGCTGGTCTATCAGGCCATCCGGCAGGATTTCAAGCTGATCCTGGCCGACCTGGATGGCACCACCTTCCCGATGCTGGCGGAACACCCCAACCTGCTGGCCCCCCTGGCAACTACCACCGATGAATTTATCGAGGTCTTACGGCTGGCCCTGGGCGAATTGGAGCACCGCGCCAGCCTATACAAGCAGGCGGCGAACTACCCCGAGAACATCGAGGAATACAACCAGTGGGCAGTGGCCAACCGCCAGGAATCCCTGAAGCGGGTGCTGATCGCCCTGGATGAATTCAATTCTGCCGTGACCAAGACCGGCGGCCCGGATGGGAAACTCGGGAAACTGGCCGTTGAAATTGCCAGCCGAGGGCGCAAATTCGGGATAACCCTGCTCTTGAGCGCCCAGGATTTCAGTAAGGAGGTCATCGGGGCAGTGCGGGACGAGGTTGGCGTGATTGTCGCCCACAAGGTAAACAGCGAAAATGTTGCCCGAAATGTGGGTGTGGCGGCAGCGGCTCAAATTTCAGAGCGAACACCGGGGCGGGCGATCACCAACCGCTGGGGGCAAATCCAGGCTTTTTACCTGGATAAGTCCCACCTGATGAACAGAGTACCAAGCACATCTATCCTGACCCCAAAAGAGAAGGAACTCGCCGAGCGAGCCCTGGCCGAGACTGGCGGAAAAATCAGCCGCGAGGTTTTGACGGGTTGGGGCCTGGGACAAGGCGAGGCGCGCCGTTTGCTCTATGACTGGGAACTGCGCGGATGGTCGGCAAAAGACCCAATGCGGGCGAATGCAACCTACATCACGCCCAAATTGGTCAGTTTGCTTACCAACCTACCAACCCAACCAACCCCTACCAACTGGCTACCAACCCCACCAACCGGGCTACCAACCCTACCAACCGGTTTCATGACCGGAGCAGCAGATTAGAACACCCTCTTGAACGCTTATCTTTTACAAGGAGAAACCCATGCAAACCAACTTCATCGGATTTGACGCCGGGAATGGCGCCATCAAACTGTACGGACCTGCTGGCGGACTGGAGGTTCTCTCTCAGGTTGCCACCAATGGCTCCAAGCAGGTAGTCAGCACTTTCGGCCTGCACAAACAGAAAGCGCCCATGCACATTCTTAATGCCTATGGCTCTTTCTATATCGGTGCTGGCGCACACGATTGGGGCCGCCCGGTTGAAAGCCTGGACGCAGAACGTAACAATGGCACACCTGAAATGGAAAGTCTGCTGAATGGCAGCCTGACCCAGTTTATTCAACGGTATGGGCAGCCCACTGCTCCAATTTCACTGGTCATTGGTCTGCCCCAGGAAGCTCTCACCGGTGACCAGGCTGGCACCACTCGCGATAGCGTGCGCCGCTGGCTAATTGGAACTCACTCTTGGGAAGCAGATGGCAAACCTTACAGTGTGGAAATCGCAGATGTGAAGATTGCATCCCAGGTGACCGGGGCACTCTTTGACTATCTGCTCGACGAAAACGGCAAGTTCATCCCGGAGCGCAAACGGGCCTTCACCGAAGAAGTCGGTGTGATTTCGGTCGGCTTCGGCACGGTGGAAATGCTGGTGATCAAGAACCGCGCCATCGTCCAACGTTTCACCCTGGGGACGGCTTCCGGAGTACGGCGGCTGCTTGAAATCGCCGACAGCCAGAAAATGTATTCCCTGGGTGAATCCGATCTGCGCCTGCGCCAGGGCAAGGTCGACCTGTCCACCGCCCTGCCGGTTTGGGAGCGGGAAGTCACCGGCGTGATTGAAAAGCAATGGGGCAATTACTGGAAGCGTTTTGCGGCCATTTTGCTGGTGGGTGGTGGGACGATCCTGCTTAAAAACACCCTTCCCTTCCGCTTCAACGGCAAGGCCTTTATCCCCGACGATCCCATTCTGTCGGTCGCGCGCGGTCTCTACAAGATGACCCTGTCCAGCAAGGAGAAGTAATGGCCGGGCGCAAACCCCTGCCAGAGCGCGCCACGCTCATTCGTGCTTCCCTGACCCTGCGTCCGGGCGAGGACGATGACCTGATCCAGGCCTTTCAGGCTGTTCCCGCCCGCAAGCGGGCCGCTTTCATCAAAGCAGTCATGCGCTCTGGTAGTTTCCAGAGCATTTCCTACGACGATCTGCCCAGTGATGATGAATTGGCACAAAGTATTGCTGATTTTCTTGAATAAGCATTGTTTGTGTCAAAGAATTGATACGTATTTTTTGGCACAAACAATTCCAACCGGTAAAAGAATGGCCTATGACTGAATTTCTGTATAAAGAAATCGTTGCCGATGTGATCGGCGCTTACCTGCTTGCCTATCGCGAGACCTACGATTTTCGCAGAGAGTATGAACCCGCCAGGCTGGCCAAACACCTGACTGAACTTCTGACACAACGTGAACGAGTTGTTGTCCAGGTGATTTCAAAACGCTCCAGGAGGGGGATAAAAAGAAACAAAAACACCCCTTATGTTTTTCTGGTCGACAACCAGTGCCTGGTGATGGTGATAAAGGTTGTCCACCTGCGCAGCCAAGATCTTGAAGATCTGGAAAAACAATTGGACGATTCTGAATTGGATGCCGGACTGGTTCTGAACTTTGGCAGCCGAAGACCGGAGTTTTGGCGTGCTCAAAAAAATCAGAACACAGAAACTCGCACAAGACAAACCAACAGAAAGCAATAGAAAGAGGTCACATTGCAACCCGCACTCGCACCGCCACACAACCTCGATCCATCCAGGCAAAAACCGGACGATAGTTTACATGTCGAAGCCGTATGGGAATCGGCTTACGACCTGGTTGTCCGTCCTGAAAAAGCCATCGTCCTGAACGCGTATTTCATCCGGCACCTGCGCCACCTCGGGCCTGAGTTGGGCTGGATGTACATTGCCTTTCGCCAGGCGGCCTACAGCAACGGCGGCCGGGTCGGCCAGCGCGCCGCGCGTTTCACCGGCAAGGCCATCGCGGCCTTGAGCGGCTCCACCGAACGCACCTTCTGGAACCGGGCCGGCAAGGCCGAGACCTGGCAGAAGTTGGCCGGGTTGGTCACACTGCTGGATGAAAAACCGATCTGGGATGAGAGCAGTCCTACCCCGAAACGTTTACCCCGCAAATATTCGGTCGCCATGACCCTGCCCCTGACCGGCCCGGATACCGGCGCCTTGCGCCGCTGGCTACTGGACCATTGGGAAACCCATCAGGGCGCTGCCGGGGTGTTACGGGCAGCTTGTGAAACACCGGTCACTGAACTGCTGGCCCAACCGGGGGAAGCCGCCATGCCCAACACCGTCCATCGCCTGGTGCGGGAATTGTTTGCATCCGAACTGCCGGCCAAAGAACTCGAGGCCCAGGCAGAACGCCTGCACCAGCACATCCAGCCCTCGACCGATATTCTGGTATTGACCCACTTCTTCGTGGAACACATCCTGCCCCAACTGGGCCCCGGCCCCGGCTGGCTGCTTGCCATCCTGCGGGATCATTGCTGGACAGACCCAAGTGGCAGGGGCACACGCTCCCAGGTGACAATTCCGGGAGGCTATGTGGAAATGGCAGGCTGGCTGGGATTGTCCCGCCCCAAAACCATCTGGGAATGGTTGCGCGCGCCGCTCTTGCAGGTTTACCTGCGGCACATTCAATCCGGCCTGCCGGAAACCAATCAATGGGATGCGGCCCGCACCTTTGATGTCCTGCTCGAAGAAGTGCCGGTGGAAATTGTGCAGGTTTGTGTGCGCCACCTGCATGAAACGAATGGCGCGAATTTCAGTATCGGAGTGGCGGATTTTTCAGTATCCAGTGGCGCAGATTTCAGTATCGGAGTGGCGCGTTTTTCACAATCCGATGGCGCGATTTTCAGTATCGCAATGGCGCAAATTTCAGAATTCAGTGGCGCGATTTGCAGAGTCTTTAAGCTCTTAAGCTCTAATAAGCTCTTAAAGCAAATAACAGCGCCAGAAATCACGCGCCAGTCATCTGAGAATTTGGGCGCTGTCGCGCCCGTGTGTGCGAGTGAACATCAAACCCCAACCCCGGAACCATTCCAACCGGCCAGCCAGCGCATTCAGGCTTTTCCCGAAGATGTGCAAAAAACAGCCGAAGCCTTTGTGTCCGCGTTCAACCTGCTCCCGCCAGAAGCATCCGCGCCCGGTGAAAAAGGCGGCGACTTCGCCTTTTGGATCAAGGGCCTGCGAAAACTCAACAGCATTGCCGCCGATTACGCTGTTCCCGTCGAACGCGCCATCCAACAAGCGCATGCCTACTGGAACCAGCGGCCCTTCACCCTGACCCATCCCCTGGCCCTCAAAAGCGCCATGCAATCGGCTTTGTCCCGGCAAAAATCAGCCCTGGCCGCGCCTTCCCCCTTGCCAATCTCAACACCCAGCGCCTACGACCCGGCCCAACGCCGCCAGGAAATCTCTGCCGCTCTGGGATTCGACATCGACCAGCCCCTGACCGACCAGCAGCAATCCGCCTTGCAAACCTACCTGGACGGCTTGTTTGCCCAACTTCCACAAAACCCACTCAAATCCTGAATAGGAGACCATCATGCTCACTGCCCCCGTTGAAACCACCATCTCTGTTCCACACAGCCAGGAAGCTGAGGAAGCGGTGGTTGGATCGGTCCTGATCGCACCGGATTTATTCCCGGTTTTGGGCCTGAATTCCGGCCAGTTCTACATCCAGCGCCTGGGAATGATTTGGGATGCCTATGCCCGTCTCGAACAAAAGCACCGGCCGATTGATTTCCTGACCGTGGCCGAAGAACTCAATGACACGGGCCGTCTGCAAGAAATTGGCGGCCCCGCCTACCTGACGGCCTTGCTCAACCAGGTACCCACCACCCTGCATGCCGAGGGCTATGCTGAAATTATCAAGGCCCATGCCATCCGGCGTTCGCTTTTGTCTGCGGCCAATCAAATCGCGCGCATGGCTTTTGACACCAGCCTGGATGCCAATGATTTGCTGGCAAAATCCGATGCAGAAGTGCGCAAGGTGAGCCAGGGCGCCGAGCAGAAAATCAGCACGTCGCATGAAATTGCCGCTGAAATTTATGATGAAATGCTCGAACGCGGCAAACAGTTGGCCAGCGGCAAGCCCCTGGTCTTTGATTCAATTGCCACCGGCCTGCTGGATGTCGACCGTCTGCTGAATGGCGGTTTCCAGTCGGAGCGCTTATATATCGTGGCCGGACGGCCCGGCCAGGGCAAGACCTCCTGGATGATTTCGACCACCCGCCACCAGGTGGTAACGCTGGGCAAGCGGGTGGCCATCTTCTCGTTGGAGATGTCCAAGAAACAATTGATGCGCCGCTTCCTGGCGCAGGATGCCGAGATCAACGCATCCAAACTGACCAATGGCGTCCTCGGGCCGGACGACTGGGAACCCTTTACCCAGGCAGTCGGCCGGATGGGCAACTGCCGCCTGTACCTGGACGATTCTGCCAGCCTGACCCCGGTCTCGCTGCGCGCCAAATGCCACCAGATTGAACGCGCGCACGGGTTGGATTTGGTGGTGGTCGATTACCTGCAACTGATGGGGGCCGGGGGCGGGATGCGCTTTCAGAACCGCGAACAGGAAGTCGCCTACTGCTCACGGGAACTGAAACTGCTGGCGCGTGAATTGGGCATCCCCGTGTTGGCGGCCGCGCAGTTGAGCCGCGCATCCGAGGTCCGCGCCGACCACGAGCCCCAGCTTTCCGACTTACGGGAATCAGGGGCCATCGAAAACGACGCCGATGCCGTGACCTTCATCTGGCGGCCAGACCCGGGCGTCAACATTTCGCGCTTCAAGGTTGGGAAAAATCGTGATGGGCAAACAGGGATCGCCGACCTGTTCTTCAATGCCCCGCTGACCCGCTTCGAGAGCATTACCACCCGCAAGGTGGATTTGAACCAATAACCAGCCAGGAGTTACAGACGTGATGGGCCAGAATAATTTTGACTTGATGGGATTCCTTGTTCCTCCCAAGGATGAACAAAGAATAAAACGCATGGGAATTCCTTATGTTGAATTGATCATCGAGTGCGGACCTGAGGAAGAGGGCGAATTTCACCCCGTATTGATCACCGGCAAAGCCGCCGAAATCGCCTTTGAAATGCTCAAGAAAAAGCCAAACGGGTTTATTGCGATGGTGCGCGGGAGATTCAAGTCCTACAAGCAGAAAACACTCCCCATCGTTCATTATCTGGAGCCGTATGAGCCGAGCCAGTGGTTATTAAAGAGGGCCGGGCTGATCTAGTGGCCCCGCCAGCTGATATTCTCGCGTAAATTTACAAATCCAGATAAAAATTATGCTCGTCCCCGCAATATTACAAGAAACATCGTGCAAATCACTCCTTTACGACCAGTATTATTGAAAACACAGTTTACGATCCAGAAAAACAAATAGCAAAATATCTCAATAATCGCTTGACAACTTTACCAAACTGCGTATACTCCGTCCCTGTGTAGCGTTCCCGGGAAAAATTGTATCTACCCACCTGGCGCATGAATGATGCGCTCCCTTTCCGGGAGCGCATTTTTTATTTCCATCAGGAGAACCTCATGCCCAAACTCTCACAACTCTCATCCATCATCAACGGCGAAATCCCGGTTGTCTTGATTTACATCGAGAACAACCAGCCCAAACGCTTCGAGGTTGCCAAACCTGAAGAAGCCGCAGCCATGCTGGCAGTCGTCGAAGTTCTCAACGGAACCGAACAGGAACAGGAGTAACCAATGGCGCGCAGCAACATTACCCTTATCAAAGGCGATATCACCAGTGATATTTACTATGATATTTTCACCCAAAGCGGCAAATCGGTTCCCTTCCTGCGAGTGTACATGATGATCAACGGCACACCCGAAGCCAAAGAAGTCAAAGGCCTGCGTGTGGTTTTCTACGGCTATCTGGCAGAACTCGCCGAGGCGCATCTACAAAAGGGCAGCCGCATCCAAGTTGAGGGTCATATCCAAATGCGGCGCGCGCCCAATGGCAGCCCAACCTTTGAGATCGTGGCCGAAGATGTGGAATTCCTGCGCAACATCACCTGGGAACGCGGGCAAAAACGCCAGGAAGAATTAACCGCCAAAGGCCGAGGCCGCCCGGAGAAGGCTTCCTTTATTTCCCTGCTACCAGAGTTTTCCGACGAAATCCCAGAGAGCATCGCATGACCAACGAGCCGATTGTTATTCCCAAATGGGTCTGGATTGGCCTGACCCTGCTGGCGCTCTTGGTGTTAGGGTTGTTTGTGTCACCGCGCGACCAGGAAAACCGGCCAGTTCTGCTCCTGCCCGACGCCAAAGCGGTGGAAGATTATCGTAACTCCGCCAGGAATTGGCACGCGCGTATGAAGTCACTTGACGCAGACATAGCAACCGTTCTTTCCGGGGAATTCGGCAGTGATCTGTTTTCCAAATCACGCGAAGCCCAGAAAATCATGGATACCGCGATTCAACTGGCGCAAGAAATTGAACGGCAAGATGTCCCGACCGCGGCCATTCCTGCAAAATCCTTGCTCATCGATGCCATCAGTGCATACCTGAATGCATCGCGCGCCATGTTGCAATGGGTCACCGCTTCCAATGGAGAAAACCTGGCCAGTGCTCAACATTCACTCAACCAGGCCAGGCAATCGATTGAACTTCTGGAGCAAAGCGAATGGATCAGTCCCTGAATCCGATTACCAAAAGTGTATTCAACGATCTTTTGGAAACCCAAACGCGCCTGCGTGATGAAGCCGAACGCCGCTGGCTGACAGCGCGCAAGTTTATTCTGGAAATCGCAGGATACGTTGCTGGAGATTGGCTGTATGAAAAGCAAGTCTCCGGTACGGATCTCGACCGCATCCCCCTGGACGTTCTCACCGGTGTAATCCGCGAGCGTCTTACGCACCTGACCACGCAAACTTCCCCCGAGCCGGTTCGAGTTGCCGACCCGGATTTACGACAGAAATACACCCAATTAACAGAAAACTACCGCCTGGCAGAAATGCGAATTGCTGAAGTCGAGCGCGAGAACAAGAATCTTGCTGGTCTCATCCGGCAAATGAGTCAGAATAACCAGGAGTGCCCGCCGCAACCCCAACCTGCAACAGATTTCTCATTGACTGACACGACACTGTTGCCAACTTTTTACCTGGAATGGACCCGTGAAAAGTTCTTTGAACGCGAAGCCTATGCGTTGCGCCTGATGGGCGAGAAAGGACTTGCACGCGCACCAGAGTT
>CAZNCT010000078.1:0-1258 GCA_964571615.1 uncultured Anaerolinea sp.
ATGCGCAGCCAGTCGCCGGGTGGTTTGGCAAGCGTTCGACTGAACTCACGCCGAAGTCTCATCCGTGGCGAGTGGCTTTTTTGGCCAGCGGCAAACCCCGCGGAAATTCCCCCCTACGGGGGCCTGGACGAAAGACCTGGTGAGGGCTGCGCCAGGAACAATTTTGGCGCGACCTGTCGGGCGGAGCATAAAATGATAGAATATTCGCATTGCCAATATGCTCAAAGTCGCCATGATTTCTTACCATACCTGTCCGCTTGCGACCCTGGGGGGCAAAGACACCGGCGGCATGAACGTTTACGTCCGCGATTTGACGACCGAACTGGGCCGCCAGGGGGTACACGTCGATGTTTTTACCCGCTCGCAGGATGAGCACGTCCCGCACATCTTGCACGACCTGGGGTTTGGCAACCGCGTTGTCCACATCCCCGCCGGGCCTGAACAGCCCATGCCCAAGCGTGAACTGGCCGAACACATTCCACAGTTTGTGGCTGGCATCCAGCAGTTTGCCGCCGAGCGCGGCATCCGCTATGATGTCATTCACAGCCATTACTGGATGTCGGGCCTGGCCGCCGAACAGTTGAAGGCCGGGTGGGGCATCCCGATTGTGCACATGTTTCACACCCTGGGCGAGATGAAGAACCGCATTGCCACCAGCGAAGCCGAAAAAGAGGGCGCGTATCGCCTGGATGGTGAACGCCGCGTGTTGCGGATAGCCGACAAAATCCTGGCTGCGACCCCTGCAGAGCAGGCCCAACTGCAATGGCTATACAAGGCCGATTTGCGCAAGGTCGTGGTCATCCCGCCGGGCGTGGATACCAGCCACTTCTATCCCATTCCGGCTGATGAAGCCAAAGATTTTATCGGTATTCCACGCGAAGACCGCATGGTCTTGTTTGTGGGGCGGATTGAACCGCTCAAAGGACTGGATACGCTGATTAAGGCCATGTCTTGCCTGCGGGTCAAGGAAATTGAGCGCCCGGCCTACCTGGCCATTATCGGCGGCGACCCCAACGTTCCACCCGAGCAAATGAGCGCCGAGATGGCGCGTTTGCAGTCGTTGTGTCAAGACTTATGCATGGAGCGCATGGTGGTTTTTCTCGGCAAGCGCGGGCAAGATACCCTGCCCTATTACTACTCTGCGGCAGAAGTGCTGGTTATGCCCTCACACTACGAGTCGTTTGGCATGGTGGCCCTCGAGGCCATGGCCTGCGGCGCGCCGGTGGTGGCCTCGCATGTCGGCGGCCTGGCTTTCCTG
>CAZNCT010000078.1:1387-13659 GCA_964571615.1 uncultured Anaerolinea sp.
TGGGAGAAACCGCCGCCGAGTACGCCAAAAAATATGCCTGGCAGCACATCGCCCGCCAGGTCATGGATGTTTATGGGCGCTTGACCGATGTGGCCCAATCTTCTGGTTAGAGTTTTGGCCCGGCCTCGATAACTTCTTGCGGGGTGCCATCTTCAAATTTCTTGAAATTTTCCCTGAAGCGCGCCGCCAGGTCTTTGTAGCGCCTGTCATATTCGGCCCGGCTTGGCCAGGATGACCACGGTTGCAAAACGCTCTCCGGCACGTCGGGGCAAGTCTTGGGCACCGAGAAGCCAAAGACCGGATCCTGGTAATACTCCACCGCATCCAGTTTGCCTGTCAGGGCGGCATTCAGCAGGGCGCGGGTATATCGGATGCTGATGCGCTTGCCCACTCCGTAAGGCCCGCCAACCCAGCCCGTATTGACCAGCCAGCAGGTCACGCCGTAGCGTTCAATTTTGCGTTTGAGCAGGTCGGCATATTTGTAGGGGTGATGCACCATAAACGGGCCGCCGAAACAGGCCGAGAAGGTGATTTCCGGCTCGTCGCGAAGGCCCACTTCGGTACCGGCAATTTTGGAAGTGTAGCCCGAGATGAACTGGTAGAGCGCCTGGTTGGGGGTCAGACGCGCAATTGGCGGCATCACCCCGCTGGCGTCGCAGGTCAGCAGGATGACGTTTTTGGGGTGTCCGGCTTTTTTCTCAGGCACGGCATTGGCAATGAACTCCAGCGGGTAAGAAGCCCGGGTGTTTTCGGTCAGGGTGTCATCGTCCAGGTCAATCAGGCGGGTGATGGGGTCAAAGGTCACATTTTCGAGAATGGTGCCAAAGCGCCGGGTGGTGGCGTAAATTTCCGGCTCTGCCGCTTCAGACAGGCCAATCACTTTGGCGTAACAGCCGCCTTCAAAGTTGAAGACACCCTCATCGCTCCAGCCATGTTCATCGTCGCCGATTAAGCGCCGGGTCGGGTCGGCGGAAAGGGTCGTTTTGCCGGTGCCGCTCAGACCGAAGAACAGGGCCACATCATCGGGATTATCCGGATTGACATTCGCCGAGCAGTGCATCGAAAGCACCCCCTCGAGCGGCAGGAGATAATTCAGGATGGTAAAGACCGATTTCTTGATTTCGCCCGCATAGGCCGTGTTGCCAATGATGGCCAGCTTCTTCTCAAAAGACAGGCAAATGAAGGTCTCGCTGTTGGTGTTGTCAATCGCAGGGGCAGCCTTGAAGTTGGGCAGGGCCATAATCGTAAACTCAGGCACAAAGCGCTTGTACTCTTCGAGCGATTGCGGCAGCAGGAACATGTTGCGCACAAAATGGCTGTGCCAGGCCAGTTCGGTGACGATGCGCACCGGCAGGCGGTAGGTTTCATCGGCCCCGGCATAGACATCTTGCACAAAGACATCCCGCCCTTGCAGGAAGCCCAACATGCGGGCGTATAGTTCGTCAAATTTGCCCGCTTCAAATGGACGGTTATACACGCCCCACCAGACATTGCCCTCCGAATCGGTCTCGCGGACGACAAATTTATCGTTGGCCGAGCGAGCGGTATGTTTGCCGGTGTTGGCCACAAACGGGCCGCCCGCCACCAGCGCGCCCTCGTTGCGGAAAACGGCCTCCTCAACCAGCGCTTCGGTGGTCAGGTTCCAGTAAGCCAGGCGCAGGTTGGCCACGCCATGATTGGACAGGTTGTAATCTGCCTTGCGAGTCTGGGCAATCGCTTCGGCGGGGGTTTTGATGTTTAGCAGGTTATTCATAAGGTTCTCCTCTATTCCGTGTCATTGCGAGCGAGCGAAGCAATCTACTCTGGTGTGGAGTTTCCCGTTTTGTGAGAGATTGCTTTGTCAGGCTGCGCCTTTCTCGCAATGACATGCCAGGAACTACAGCCAATCCCTCACCATCTTCTTATCGCCAATGTAAATCTCATTCGGCGAGGTCGGGTCGAGGGCCCATTTGATGCGCGCAATGCCTTCGGTCACGTCTTTCACCGAGCCAGAAATCGAAAGGCGAATGTGTCCTTCCATGCCAAATTCCTTGCCTGGCACGGTGACAACTAGCGCCTTCCTGAGCAGGAAGCGCGAGAGTTCCACCGAATTACTGCTGTAGGCCCGCAGGTCGGGCAGGGCGTAAAAGGTGCCATCGGGTTTGATGAGCCGCGCCCCGTTGAAGGTTTTCATCTCTTGCAGCAAGACAGCCCGGTTGTTTTCGATTTGCAGGCGCAGGGCCTCGACCACGTTTTGCAGGCCGTTCAGCGCGCCCTCGGCGGCAGATTGTGAGACCGGTGAAACGCCCGAGGTGGTCTGGGCGGTGACGTTGGTCATCACCCGCACCAGTTGGCGCGGAGCCACCACCCACCCGACGCGGAATCCCGTCATGCCATAGACTTTTGCCACCCCGTTGACGACGATGATGTGCGAGTCTTCCACATCCCTGTTGGTAAAGCGGTAGGCCGGGACGGCCTCCTTGCGTTCAAAGACCAGTTTGTGATAAATATCGTCGCAGACCAGGAAAATCCCCTTGCGTTCACAAAAATCAACCAGTTTTTCAATCAGTTCGGGCGGGTAAACCACTCCCGAAGGGTTGTTCGGGCTATTCACGATGATGGCCCGGGTATAACTGGTGACCGCCCGCTCGATTTCTTCAAAGCGTGGCGTAAAGGTTCCATCTTCGGGGGTGACGATGACCGGGCGGCCCATGCACATTTTGATAATCTCGGGGTAAGAAACCCAGTACGGGGCCAGGATGACCACCTCGTCTTGCGGGTTCAGAATGCTGTAAAAAATATTGAACAACGACTGCTTGGCCCCGTTGGTCACAATCACATTCTCGGGCGCGACCAGCCGGTTGTAGTTTTCCTCGGTATAGCGGATGATGGCCTTTTTGAGCGAGAGTGTCCCATCGGCAGGCGTATATTTGACCTCGCCGCTGGTCAGTTTGGCCGCCGAAGTCAGGATGGCATTGATGGGGGTTTTGTTTTTGGGTTCGCCAATCCCCAGGTGAATGACAGGTTCACCGCGTTCACGCAACTGACGCGCTTCTTCATTCAAGGCCAGGGTCGGCGATTCAACGATTTCAGAAGCAAGTTTGCTAAGTTTCATCTGTCCTCCGCAAAATTAAAAGAAAACCTGGTCAGTTTTTCTACTGACCAGGCATAATACGACCACCGCCAAAGGGCGCTGACAATTTTATTGTCAGACTTTACAGCCATGCTGTCATTATACTATGGGGCGCATGTGGCAAATATCACGCCGAATGTCACGTTTTTGGTTTATCGCGTGCGAACAGGGAGATGATTTGCGTGTATAGAACAGGGGTCTTGATGTAAAATTTGCTTATGGACGCTCTCACCCGCCCCCTCGACGAATTTGAACGCCTGCTGCGCTTTGCCGAAACCCGCCAGGGACGTTTCAGCCTTGGCCTGGTGCGCGTCAATGACCCGCGCAAACGCGCCGAAATCTTGCAGTTTCTTGAACAGCGATTGCGCCGCAGCAACGTCCGTTTTTTTCATCTCGATTTATCGAACCGCCACCCGGCCAGTCTGCGGCAGGCTCTCAGGGCTTTGCCCGACCTGTTAACGGAAGACCACGAACGCGCCCTGTTGGCGATTACCGGCATGGAGCATCTTGTTGAAACCACAACGCCCATAGGCCGCCCGGCTTTTGCGACCGTGCTCAACAATGAACGCGAGGCGCTGCGCGACGACCTGCCCATGCCCGTCCTGCTCTTTATGACCGACCTGGCCATGGATCGGCTTGACCTGAACGCGCCCGAGTTCTTCGACGGCTATAGCGCCGTTTTTCAGTTTCACCCGCGCGGCCCGACTGCCGCCCGCCCTGAGACCGCCACCCCTGGGTTGCCGCACCCGGCCCCAACCACCTCGGCCCGTCAGCGCGAAAAACTGGCCCTGCTCGAAAAAGCCCGCCAGGAACTCTCAGCCCGGCCCCAGCCGCCTGCACTTTTGTCAGATGTCTTGTTCGAGTTGGGTGAAATCTACGCCGCCATGCCCGGGTTCGCAGACCGTCAGCAGGCCCTGGCTTGCCTCGGCCAGGCCGCCTCGCTCTACCAGACCCAGGGACAGGAAGTTCGCCAGGCCGAAACGCTGGCTCGCCTGGCCGAAGTGCATTACTGGCTCGATGACTACCCCGCTGCTGCCGCCAGTTATGCCCAGGCAATTGAAATTTACCGCGCCGTGGGCCATTCCCGCGAACAAGCCGCCAGCCTGCAAAAGAAGGGCGATGTTCACCTGCAACGCTCCGAACTAGACGCCGCCCACGAGTGCTACCAGGCCGCGCTCGAAATCTACCGCGCGCTCGAAGACGCCTCAGGCGTTGCGGCCTGCATCCGCAGTTTGGGTGACCATGCCCGCCTGGTTGGTGACTACTCGCTGGCCGAAAGCCGCTATCGTTCTGCCGCCTCTATTTTCAAGCGCGTTCCCGACTCGCTGGGAATCGCCAACAGCATTCAAAGCATGGGCGATATTCTGCTTCAGCAAGGTGAATACCGCCGCGCCCAATTGCGCTACCAGGAAGCGCTATCCCTTAACATTCAGATAGAAAACGACCTCGGGCAGGCCGACTGTCTGCAAGGCCTGGCGCACGCTTTGCGCCTGCAAGGCGACTTGCTTGGGGCGCGCAAGCATTATGGCAAAGCCCTCGAAATCTACCGCGCCATTGGGCATCGCCTGGGTGAAGCGGGCTGTGTTGAGAGCATCGCCGACCTGTGCCGCCGCCTCGAAGATTACAATTGCTCCGAAAGAGAATACACCCAGGCGCTCGGCATTTACCGCGCGGTCCAAAACCGGCTGGGTGAAGCCAACACCTACTATGGCCTGGGTGAAATGTTCCTGCAAAAAGGCGACCCCGAAACCGCCCTGCAATTTTACTTGCGCGCCGAATCGATTTACAAAGCCTCTGGCGCCCGGCTGGGGCAGGCCAATACCCTGGCCGCCCAGGGGCAGGTCAGCCTGCTGAGCGGTGAGACTGAAAAAGCCGCCCAACTGCTTGAGGCCGCCAACCACCTCTATCTGAAAATTGGCGACCGTTACAGCATGGCCGCCCAAACCGGCAACTACGGTTGGCTTTTACAGCAAATTGGCCAGTTTGAGCAAGCCCGCTCTTACTTCTTGCGCGCCGCCGAACTGTTTACCGCCCTGGGATTAGAAGAACAAGCCGAACGGCACCTGCTGGCCGCTGAGAGCAAAACCCCCCTTAAGAAAAGCAAAGCCTTTATGCGTCAAAAATAACCTGCAAGCGCCCCTGTTCGTCGTAAAACGAACGCGCCGAAAAGGGTGCCTGCCCGGCCCGCGCATTGCGGATGTGTTCCAGCAGAATGGGGACATCTTCCAGTACCGGCAGTGACCCAATTTCGACATACCGAATCCACGCCAGGTCGCCTTCTTCGCTCGGAACCAACTCCCCGGGGCCTGCCGGGCCGCTAAAGATGAACAGGCCAATGCCGGGGCTTTCTCCCGTGTCAATCAGCAGCGTACCGGCCAGACGCAGGTCGGCCTGCAAGCCCGATTCTTCCAGCAGTTCGCGGCGCGCGGCGCTTAGCGCAGTTTCGCCGCGTTCAATGTGCCCGCCCAGGCCGTTGTAGCGTCCATTCCAGCGGCCTTTTCCCCTGATTTTGAGCAGCAAAACCGCATCCTCGCGCCAGGCAAACACCAGCACGCGCGGAATAACCTGATAGCGTTGGGGGTTGATATTTTGCTCGTTCATAGATTCAATTACGGGGCCGGGCGCAGCACCAGCATGGGTTTTTCACGCGCAATTCGCAGTAAATCAACCGGCAGGCTGAGCGAGTCAAAAGTCATGCCGCCTTGCAGTGCCTGCTCTAATGGAATGTAGAACAAGCGCGTGCGGGCCTCCAGTCCCTGGCGCTCATCCTGAAACGAAAAAACAAGATGTGTGCCATCCGCGCTGAAGCGCGCATCGCGGTAACAACAGGCGCCTTCAATCGGGTTCAATTTTTTGGCCTGCTGTGTGGCCATATCGTAAAAATACAAATCCCCGTAGCCGTCGTTGCGCTTGAACGTGTTCAGCAGAAAGCCTGAGCCGCCATCCCAATCAAAAGTCGTCAGGGTCGGGTTTTCGCGGTAGCCATCTGGGATAAAAATATCACCCGGAAAATCCTGCACGGCGACAGGGGAGGAAGTCTGGCAATTGCTGATATCCAGCACACGCACCAGGTCTTTGCGCCCCGTGCCGGTTAGCGCAACGTATGAAACCGCCAGCCCGTTACCGTCTCTGGCCCAGCGGACAGATTTTGCCGCCACCTGGCTGTAAGAGCAGGTGGCCGCGCGGCTGACCGTGCCGCGGTCTTTCATGGCCGCCACACTGGCGCGCTCAAACGGCAGGATGAAAAGCACCCGGTCAATCGTCAGCGCCAGTTTTGAGCCATCCGGTGAGATGCTTGCGCCCTCAATTTCAGATGATTGCAGGCAAATCACCACCTGCGCGACTTTGTCCGCGGGGCGGATGGTGTAAATACAGCGGTTTTCACGGTATAAAATTTCCTCGCCGTTGGGCAGCCACTGCATCAGGATTTTTTCGCGCCGGTTGGTAGTCAGTTGAATCGGTTGTGTGGCCCCCGAGAGGTCCAACATCCAGATGTCATTGGCGGTGATGAAAGCCGCCTGGTCTGAGCCGCCAGGGGCCTGGGCCAGGGTTGGTTCGGGAGTTGGCTCAGGAGTTGGGCTGGCCGGAATGCTTGTTGCCGTCGGCGGGGCTGTAGTAACCGTTGCCGGAATCGGGCTGGGTGTTTCTGGAATTGCAGGCGGTTCAGGACGAGCCGCAAAAAGGCTAAACGCCGCCACAACGCCAATCAATACCAGCAGAGCGCCTGCGCCTGCCAGCCAGAGCATCTTGGGCGGCGGGCTTTTGGTTGGGGCAGTTTCGGGCACAGCGCTTACCGGGGCGTTTTCATCGGGTTTTACAATCGCCCGGGTTGGGGCCAGCGCGGCGGCGCTCAAATCGGGTTGTTTGCCGCTCAGGGCCAGGTCTAACGCTTCGGCAAAACTGCTGGCGCTTGGGTAACGTTCTTCGGGGTTCTTGGCCAGCGCTTTATCAATCACCGCCTGAATGCTCTCAGGCAGGTCTGGGTTGCTTTCCAAAATGCGCGGAATGGGGTCGGTGATGTGCTTGATGGCAATGCCCATAGGGGTATTTGAGTCGTAGGGCGGCTTGCCGCTTAACATTTCATATAAAATCACTCCCAGGGCATAAATGTCACTGCGATAGTCCACATCCAATCCCTGGGCTTGTTCCGGGCTCATATATGCGGCTGTGCCGATAATGCCGCCGCTGCCGGTCAGGTTGGTCTGCTGTGAGAGATTGGCAATCTTGGCAATCCCAAAATCAGAAAGGAACGGGTTGTTGGTTTCATCGAAAAGAATGTTGCCTGGTTTCAGGTCGCGGTGAACAATTCCTTTCTTGTGGGCATAGTCGAGACCAGCGGCAATTTTCTTTAAGATAGAAGCGCTCTCTTGCAGGCTGAGCGGCCCCTGGCGAATTTTGTCGGCCAGTGAACCGCCTGCCATCAGACGCATCACAAAATAGGGCTGTTCGTTGTCTTCGCCCACATCGTAAACGGGCACAATCGCGGCATGTTCCAGCTTCGCAACCGTTTTGGCCTCACGCGCAAACCGTTTGTGAAACTGTGGGTTATGCAGCAATTCGCGGGGCAATACCTTCACCGCAACCTCGCGGTCGAACATCGGGTCGAAGGCCTTGTAAACCGTTGCCATGCCGCCGCGCCCGAGTTCTTTTTTGATTTGATAGCGTCCGATGAGTTTTTTCGCAGCCATAAGCGTTAGTATACTCTTTTGCCCCTGAAATTGGGCTAACTTGCTCTAATTTGTTGATTTTATTGCTAAAAAAACAGCCCGGATGGTGACTGCCATCCGGGCTGTAAGACAACCCTTGTAAGACCGTTTACGAAACCAGGGCGCGAACTTCTTCCAGCCGACCCGCTGAACCGAGTTTCTCGTTCTTGTGGGCGATGAACTTGGCATATTCGGCCATGAAGACCTTGCCAATCGGGCGCAGGTCAAATTCGGAGGGTTTATCGCGGAAGTATTCGCGGTGCACGCGCGTCCAGACCAGGCGGCCATCGGTGTCAATGTTCACTTTGGTCACACCCAGGGTCGCGGCGCGGGCAAATTCATCCTCGTTCACGCCCTTGGCGCCTTTCAGGTCGCCGCCGGCGGCGTTGATGCGGGCCACTTCTTCTTGCGGCACAGAGCTGGAGCCGTGCATCACCAGCGGGAAGCCCGGCAGGCGCTGTTGAATCATCTCGAGCACATCGAAGCGCAGGCCCTGGCTGCCCGTAAATTTGAAGGCCCCGTGGCTGGTGCCAATTGCGCAGGCCAGCGAATCAACACCGGTCAGGCGCACAAACTCTTTGGCCTGGTCGGGGTCGGTCAATTTGGCATTCGACTCGTCCACGCTGACGTGCTCTTCGACACCGCCCAGTTGTCCCAACTCGGCTTCAACCACCAGGCCTTTGGCGTGCGCGGCTTCGACCACCCGGCGGGTGATTTCAACGTTTTTCTCAAACGGTTCGTGGCTGGCGTCAATCATGACCGAGGAATAGAAACCGCTATTGATGCAGTCGTAGCAGGTCTCTTCGTCACCGTGGTCGAGGTGCACTGCAAAAATCGCTTCAGGGAAGACCTCGTCGGCAGAGCGAATCAGGCCCTCGAGCATCTTTTTGTGGGTGTACGAGCGGGCGCCTTTGCTAATCTGAATGATGAAGGGCGCTTTGCTTTCAAGGTTGCCGCGAAACAGACCCATGGTCTGCTCGAGGTTGTTGATGTTGTAGGCGCCGATGGCGTACTTTCCATAAGCCGCTTCAAACAATTTTTTGGTCGTGACAATCATGGTCGTACCCTTTCTGTATCAGTGTTTAGAGATGGGATTTTTTACCGCACATTGCGCGTTTTACCTGCAACTTTGGCTTTCGGGCTGCGTAAATCAGCATGTGGCCTGAAAGACAACTTGATTATACCTACAAACTCAGGCTATAATGAACGTAATTCTCGTCAATTCATCGTTTTCCCAGGAGGAACCATGAGCGACTTTTTCGGACGCGTGACCGGCGACCAGGATCCTATTCGCAAGTTAATCTCTTACATCCCCGGTTTTGGTGGATACATCGAACGCTCAAACCGGCGCGCTGCCGACAAACTGGTGCGCGACACCGTAGCCCATCGCTTTGAGGAGCTTTACAAACGCTCATCCCGCTTGCAGGCCGATATTGTCAGCGAGGGCGGCATTGAATATGTGGACGATATGGAAAAGGCCACCCTCCAAATTCGCCTCTTTGCCGATAAAATCCGCAACGCCACTTACGGCTATTCCGGCTTCTTTGACGCCGTCAAAATCAATGAAGAAGAACTGGCCAAACTGTATGCCTTCGATTCGGCTTTCTTTGAAATTGCCGACCAGATTAACCGCGCCCTGGATACGGTAGAAGCCAACATCGGCCAGGAAGACGGCCTGAAAGCCGCCATCCGTAATGTGGTTTCACTGGCTCGTGAAGCAACGGCCACCTTTGAGCGCCGTTACGAGGTCATCAACGGCGCCAGCGGCCAGTAGGCGCTTTGGGGTTCACTCAATTGTCAGACAAAGACCATGCCCGGGCATGGTCTTTGTTTTTTTGATGTAAAATAAAACCGGATACCGCACTTTTCCCGAAAGAGGAGAGTTCTGATGTGGCAAGCCTACATTCCAGCCAGAAGCGTTGAAGAAGTCTTGCAAGTCCTTGCTGAACAAGGCCCGGGCGCGCGCATGATTGCCGGAGGCACCGACCTGATTCTTGAACTTGAGCGCAAGGCCCGCCCGCAGGTAAAAACCCTGATTGATGTCACCCGTATTCCCGGTCTGGATGAAATTCGTCTCGATGAAGACGGTGTTGTCCATCTTGGCGCGTTGGTAACGCACAACCAGGCCGCAGCCTCCAAAGTGCTGCGCCAGCATGGCCTGCCCCTGGCGCGGGCGGCCTGGGAGGTTGGTTCGCCGCAAATTCGTAATCGCGGCACCCTGGCGGGCAATCTGGTGACGGCCTCGCCCGCTAATGACACCATTCCGCCTCTTGTTGCGTTGGATGCCTGGGTGCTCCTGAAGTCGCTGCGCGGCGAACGGCGCGTACCGCTGGCAGAGTTTTACACTGGGGTACGCAAAACCGTTTTGCAGGATGACGAGATGCTGGTTGAAATTGCCTTCAAAGGCATGACAGCCAATCAGCGCGGGACCTTCATCAAAATGGCTTTGCGCCGCGCCCAGGCCATTTCGGTGGTCAATCTTGCGCTTGTTTTGACTTTTGAAGGGGATACCGTTTCGGCGGCTGCGCTGACGCTGGGGGCTGTTGCGCCGACCATCATTCACGCCGCACAGGCTGAGGCCTATCTGCAAGGTCAGCGGCTTTCAGAGGAAGTGATTGCCCGCGCGGCAGAACTTGCCCGTGATGCCGCCCGTCCGATTGATGATATTCGGGGTTCGGCGGCTTATCGGCGCGAAATGACGCGGGTGATTACCCGGCGCGGGCTGGCAGCCATTCGAGATAACGAGACCGAGGCCGGGTTCCCGGCGGAGCCGGTCTTGCTGGGGGGCGGAAAAAGGCCCTCGTCCGTTGCCTCGCTGCCGGGCGGTCTGCACTTCCCGGGCGCAGACATCCACACGACCATTAATGGAAAGCCCTATACCTTTAGCAGCGGCCATGAGAAAACGCTCTTGCGCTTGCTGCGCGAGGAGGCCGGGCTGGTTGGCTCAAAGGAGGGCTGTGCCGAGGGTGAGTGCGGTGCCTGCACAGTTTTTTTGGATGGGCAGGCCGTCATGGCTTGCCTGGTGCCCGCTCCGCGCGCGCATGGCGCTGAGATTGTGACGATTGAGGGCCTGGGCCAGGATGGACAACTGCACCCGGTTCAAAAGGCTTTTATTCAGGAGGGCGCGGTGCAGTGTGGTTATTGCACCCCCGGTTTTGTGATGTCGGCGGCCAAATTGCTTGAAGAGCGGCCTCATCCTGACGGCGAGACCATTGAGCAGGCTCTGACGGGCAATCTGTGTCGTTGCACAGGCTATTACAAAATTATCAAGGCCGTTGAAGAGGCCAGTAAATTTATTGTGGAGGAGTGAGCAATGTCAAAATATTCCGGTGTTTCACGCAAAGAATACGTTCGACCTTATAAAATTCACCCCATCTGGCGCGGCATTGGTTTTTTAATGATTGTGCTGGTGCCAATTATTGCCTGGTTTGCGGCTCAAGAAATTTCGATGCTTGGCAAAGATTCAAGTGTGCCGCAGGTGAAAAGCTTCTTCCGCTCGTTGTCTTCGCCAGTGGCTTTCCCCGATTGGGTCTATAGCGTGCCGGTGTTGCGCGATGCGGCCCGCTGGGTGCGCTCTATTCCGATGTTCAAATCAAGCGCACTTTTGTTCTTTATTCTGGTGCTGGTGTTTTCGGGCATTCTTTCCATTATCTATGCCATGATTTACCGCGCGGCGGTACCACGCTATGGGCCGCTCGATGAGCCTGCGCCCAAAATTCGGCCCAAAAAGTACAGCCGTTAATCCTCGAGGTTCTCATGACCCAAACCATTGGAAAATCGGTTGTCCGTCTCGATGCGGCTGGTAAAGTAACCGGTGCAACCCCCTACCCGGGCGATATTAACCTGCCAGCCCAGGCCTATATGAAGATTTTGTTTGCCGGGCGGCCTCATGCAATTGTCAAAGCGATTGATACCCGTGAGGCTGAAGCCTTGCCCGGGGTGCTGGCCGTGCTGACCGCCCGCGATGTGCCCAATAACGAATACGGCCTGATTATGCCCGACCAGCCGGTTTTATGCGGCCCGGGTTCAAACAAGCCCTATGCCGACCGGGTGCGCTGGATTGGTGACCAGGTGGCCCTGGTGATTGCCGAGGACGAAGCCACTGCCGCCCGCGCCCGCGAGTTGATTCGAGTCGAATACGAAGACCTGCCTGTGGTTACCGATGTGCTGGCCGCCATGCAGCCCGATGCGCCCTTGCTGCACCCCGAAAAAGGCTCCAATGTTTTATTGCGCTATCGCATTCGCAAGGGGGATGTGGAAGCGGCTTTCAAACAGGCCGATGTGATTGTCGAGGGCGTTTATGATACCCCGCTGCAAGAACATGCCTACCTTCAGCCCGAAGCCGGGCTAGGCTACATAGATGAAGAAGGCCGTGTGACTGTCATTGTGGGGGGTCAGTGGACTCATGAAGACCAGGAGCAAATTGCGCATGCCCTGGCTCTGCCGCTTGAACA
>CAZNCT010000078.1:13669-17490 GCA_964571615.1 uncultured Anaerolinea sp.
GTGCGCGTTATTTACCCGGCCATTGGCGGCGCTTTTGGCGGGCGCGAAGATATGTCGGTACAGATTGTGCTGGCCCTGGCGGCCTGGCGGCTGGCCCAGCGCGGTATTCAACGCCCGGTCAAGATTATCTGGAGCCGCGAGGAATCGATGATTGGGCATCACAAGCGCCACCCCTATCACATTCGGGCGCGCTGGGGGGCCACCCGCGAAGGCAAATTGCTGGCCGCCGAGGTGGAGTTGTACGCCGATGCGGGCGGGTATGCTTATACCTCGACCAAAGTGCAGGGCAATGCTACGCTGATGTGCACCGGGCCGTATGAAATTCCGAATGTCAAAGTTGATTCGGCTTCGGTTTACACCAACAACATGGTCACGGGCGCATTTCGCGGTTTTGGCGGCCCGCAAGGTTTGTTCGCTGCCGAACAGCAAATGAATAAATTGGCCGAAAAACTTGGCATGGACCCTGTGGAACTGCGCCGCCGTAACTTGCTGCGCGAAGGCGCTCTACTTTCGGTGGGCACGCCACTGCCGCCTGGGGTTTCGATTGATGCCGTGGTTGAGAAGTGTGCCGCCCGTATGGAGACGTTGAAGTCTTCCGAATCGACAGCGCCTTCTGATTCGTATTTGCGCCGCGGCTGGGGCTTTGCCTGTGGGTTCAAAAACGTGGGCTTCTCTTTTGGCGCACCTGAGCAGTGCATGGCGACGGTTGCTTTGCACGGCGGGACCGAAATTGAAAAAGCCGTTTTGTATCACGCCGGGGCCGAAGTTGGCCAGGGAGCGCACACCGTTTTTGCCCAGTTTGCCGCCGAAACGCTCGGCTTGCCGCTCGAAAAAGTGGAACTCGTGGTTTCTGATACGGCTTTTACCGGCAACTCCGGTTCGGTTTCGGCCTCGCGCATGACCTTCATGGCCGGAAACGCCATCAAAGGCGCCTGCGAACTGGCTCTCGAAAAATGGCAGGCCGAGGAACGCCCTGCCGTGGCGACCTACCAGTACCGTCCGCCGCGCACGACGCCGCTTGACCCCGAAACCGGCAAGTCGGAGCCGAACTTTGCCTATGGCTATGTGGCGGAAGCCGTTGAAGTCGAGGTGGATGTTGAGACCGGGATTGTCCGATTGTGATTTGTGCCGACGATGTCGGTCGGGCGGTCAATCCCCAGCAGGTGCAGGGCCAGATTGAAGGTGCGGTAGTGCAGGCCGCCGGATACGCCCTGATGGAGAACATGCTCCAGCGTGATGGCCGCTTGCTGACCGATAAACTATCCACCTATCTCATTCCGACTGTTCTGGATATCCCCGAGCGGGTGGAGTCGCTGATTCTGGAATACCCCGACCCCATTGGCCCGTACGGCGCGCGCGGAATGGGAGAAATGCCCTACCTGCCGCTGGCAGCGGCAGTCACTGCCGCTGTGCATGCCGCCACCGGGGTCTGGTTCGACCAGTTCCCGCTTGTTCCCGAGCGTGTTTTGCGCGGCCTGGGGCGGATTGACGGATGAGCACTCTGATTCACGAGCGGGTTGAGTTAGCCCGGCAGGGCCAAAATCCGACGGTTATCTGTCGGGTGGAATCGGGTTGGGTGGTCTTGGGCGACCGGCAAGTGCTGGCTGGCTATTGCCTGCTGCTGCCCGACCCGGTTCCATCTTCATTAAATGATTTATCTCTATCTGAGCGGCAGGTTTTTCTGCGCGATATGACGCTGGTAGGCGATGCTCTGTTAGAAGTGACCGGCGCCTGGCGAATTAACTATGAAATTTTGGGCAATTCAGACCCGGCACTGCATGCCCATATTATTCCGCGCTACCTGGCTGAGCCAGAAGAGTACCGCAAAGGGCCGGTCTGGTTTTATCCGTGGGGGGAAGTTCCGGTTTTTGACCCGCAGCGTCATCGCGGTTTAATGGAGAAAATCCGTATCGCCATTGAAAGCCGGGTGTAGTATAAGAAACTCTAATCAGATTCATACGCTTGGGGCCTGTGCTTTTTTGGTAAAATGCAATCAGACAAGAACTGTCTGATTGGTATGGTTGCCGGTATTGATCCGGCTAAGGAGAAGAACTTTATGGCTGGCATGGATCGCTTTACACAGAGAGCGCGGCGCGTACTCAGCCTGGCCCATCAGGAGGCTGAACGTGCCCGCCATAGTTTGATTGGCACTGAGCATCTGCTGATTGGCCTGATTGAAGAAGAAGGCGGTGTTGCCGGGCGGGTTTTGCGCGAGATGGGCCTTGAATCGGCCCGCGTGCGCGAGATGGTTTTGCGACTGACCGGCGAGGGTCAAAATCCGCCGGGTGGCCGCATCGAACTGGCCGCCGATACCCAGCAGGTGCTGGAATTGGCCGTTGAAGAAGCCCGCCGCATGGGGCATCACTACATTGGTACCGAGCATCTGCTGCTTGGACTGATTTTGATTGACGGCAGCACAGCGATGGAAGCCCTGCGCCGTCTGGGTGTAACGCCAGATGAAATTCGGCGCCAGACCCGCCGTATTTTGCAAGAATCGTCCACGACCACCCCGCCGCCTGCTCCCGCTGGCGGGCCGGGGCGCGACCCCCAGGGCCAGAAAGGTCAGGACAAAAACGCCAAGACTCCGCTGGTTGACCAGCTGGCCACAGACCTGACCGCCAAAGCCGAGCAGGGCAAACTTGACCCGGTGATTGGCCGCCAGATGGAGATTGAGCGCGTTATTCAGATTTTGGCGCGCCGCACCAAGAACAACCCGGCCCTGATTGGCGAACCCGGCGTTGGCAAGACGGCGATTGTTGAAGGCCTGGCCCAGCGAATTGTAGAAGGCGAGGTTCCGGCCCCGCTGATGAACAAGCGCGTTTTGCAGCTGGATGTCGGCTCACTGGTGGCCGGGACGAAGTATCGCGGCCAGTTTGAAGAGCGGCTGAAGCGCGTGATTGACGAACTCAAGGCCACTGGTTCGATTCTCTTCATTGATGAAGTTCACATGCTTGTTGGGGCTGGCGCGGCTGGCTCGAGCGTTGATGCGGCCAATATTTTGAAACCGGCCCTCTCGCGCGGCGAATTGCAGGTGATTGGCGCCACCACCCTCGAAGAATATCGCAAACATATCGAATCGGACGCGGCTCTGGAGCGCCGCTTCCAGCCTGTGCAGGTCGATGAACCCTCGGAAGAGGAGACGATTGCCATTCTGAAAGGCATTCGCGGGGCTTACGAGGAGCACCACAAACTGGTGATTTCGGATGAAGCCCTCGAGGCGGCGGCTCATTTGTCTTCCCGCTATGTCACTGAGCGCTTCCTGCCCGACAAGGCGATTGACCTGATTGATGAGTCCTCCTCGCGGGTGCGCATGTATAAATCCCCGGCGGCCAAACAGGCCAAAGATCTGTTCACCCAACTGCGTGAAATCCGCCAGAACCGTGTCCTGGCGCAAGAGGAAGCCAACCCCGAAGAAGTCCGCCAGTGGCAGGAAAAAGAAATTTCGATTGAAAACCAGCTCGAGCGCATGCGCACGATGTGGGATCGCGCCAACAGCCCGGTTGTGACCGCCGATGACATTGCTGAAGTGGTGGCCATGTGGACGGGTGTGCCGGTGATGCAGATTGCCCAGGAAGAGTCGGAGCGCTTACTGCACATGGAAGACGAACTTAAGGCCGCCATCATCGGCCAGGATGAAGCCATTGACGCGATTTCTCGCGCGGTGCGCCGCGCCCGGGCCGGGTTGAAAGACCCGCGCCGCCCGATTGGCTCGTTTATTTTCCTGGGCCCGACTGGGGTCGGCAAAACCGAATTAACCAAAGCCCTGGCGCGTTTCATGTTTGGCAGTGAAGATGCCGCCGTGCAGTTAGATATGTCTGAGT